>JAAAOT010000345.1 GCA_009908725.1 Bacteroidota bacterium
GTCAGTCTGCCGAAAGTCCCCGCGGTCTACGGCGTCGAGTTACCGGCGCTCTCGCAGATGGAACTGATCGACCGCGCAAAGGCGGAAGTTGAGACGTGGGCGGAGGAGATGATTCCGGACGACCGAGACACCTCCTGTGTCGTCCACGCCGGCAACCCCGTCGGCTCGATTCTCGAGACCGCATCCTCCCCGAGCGACCTCGTGGTCATGGCCACGCGCGGACTGTCGGGTGTGAAGCGCATGATGCTGGGGAGCGTGGCGGAAGGCGTGCTTCGAGAAGCGCATGGGCCGGTGCTGTCCTGCCGCTCCTTTCCTTCGCTGCCATAAGACTCCGGATACGACAACCCGTACATGACAGCCCGGACGCGTCATGAGCGGTGTCGCACCTCATTCGCAGGGGCCGGACGCAACGACGTATTCCCCTGCGCCTCAGGTGGAGACACGACGCAAAGCATGCGTCCTGGTTGGAGAGGGCCCGGCGCCGTTTGGCTGATGACGATCCGCACGCCCTCGTCGAGGAGTCACCTGTCATCCGTCCCCTTGATAAAATCGGGGCTGCTGTGATGCCGGGGGAGTGGTCGCCCAGTCTCTCGTGTCATGCCGGCCCGTTCGTTATGCCTGAACGCTCTTCTACGCTCCGGCGCCGGCTGATTTCTCTGGACAGCCGAGTGATTCACTGGCTGGACCGGTACGGTCACCGGCTTCACCGCGTATCGCTCGGCGTGCTATTCATCTGGCTCGGCCTCCTGAAGCCGATGGGTCACACGACGGCTACGTCTCTTCTTGCTCAGACCGTCTACTGGGGCTCTCCGGACACGATGGTGCTGATCCTGGGCTGGTGGGAGGTCGCCATCGGGCTTTCGATGCTGTACCGTCCGCTGGTGCGGCTCGCGCTCTTTCTACTCCTTCTCCGCATCCCGGGGACGATCCTCGCATTCCTGCTCCTCCCCGACGTCACGTTCGTCTCGTTTCCCTTCGTTCCGACCCCCGAGGGACAGTACCTGATCAAGGATGTCGTGCTTTTCTTCGCCGCCATGGCGATCGGCGGCTCCATGCGCCATGAGCACGGGTAGGGGATGATGCTGCGTTCGGAAGGAGCCGACCGTCATAACAGCGCTCTGCCCAGGAGCCATACGCCCCAGCCGATGAATCCGGCACCCGCGAGGCGGCCGAACCGGTCACCGGCCGGAGCGATCTTTTCGATCAGGCACAGGGCCGTGAGCGCAGCCATCCAGAGGAGATTCATCACGCCGAGCACGAACATGAGCGCCATCATCGCCCAGCAGCACCCCGCGCAGTTCACGCCGTGGCGCCATCCCATCACGAACGCCCCGCGGCGACCGGGTCGCCACTCGGCCATGAGAAAGCCCATCGGCGAGCGGCAGCCGGTCATGCACGCATCCTTGAGCGGCGTCCACTGGTAGAGGCCGGCACCGATGAGAAGGCCGCCTGCGAGGTACGGGCTCGTGCTCGCCCCCATCGGCGTGAGCAAGGCGGCGGCATGGAGCGCGCCCTGAAGGAGAGCTGCCCCCGCGCTGTAACCGACCCAGACGAGCGCGTATCCGGAAACGAAGAGGCCTGTCGCCCACCCGGCTCGCCCGCTTGTGCGGCGCCGGCTGATGCCGTGGAAAGTCAGCACCATCGGGGAGGCCGACGGCAGCATCATCCCCATCATCATGACCGACCACATCCCGAACGCCGCGAGGAAGGTTTCGACGCCCCATTCCTGTTGGTGCGGGGAAACGGCCGCAGAGCCCATGTCATGGGCCATCTCTGCCATATAGCCCCAGGCGAGAACGGTCAGAAGTGCGATTCCCCCGATCAGGAGAATTCGGTCGCGCTGAAGAACGGATGTCAGTGTCGATGACGAAGACATAAAGATTGAGGTTTGCTGAGGCGAACGGAGGACCGGAGTCCGTGACACGAAGCCAGCGCCATTTCCCATCCTTCACTCCCGCGCTCCACTCCTTTCATTCCGCGCGGGCCGCCGGGAACTGCCCGCCCGCTGAGGGATGCTTTTCGAGAAATGACCGAACTGCCGTGTTGAATGCAGGCGCGTTCGCTTCATGCATCGTATGCGGGGCGTCGGGAATTTCGCTTCGCTCGCAGCGTGGCAACAGTTCTTCAAGCCGGTCGATCAGACGGTGAAACAACCCGATGCTGTTCTCCCCGGTGACCAGCAGGGTAGGTGCCTGTATCTGCTGAACCTTCTCCACATCCAGTGGCGAGAATCCCGGTCCGAGCAGCTCCGCGCGAAGACTTTCGGCGTTGTCCTCCACCTGCTCGCTACGACCCTCTGGAAGACGATCGTAGGCTCCGTCCCCTAACACGGCATCGACGAACGTCCGGAGACCGGTTTCCCGATCCCCGTGCTCGAACGCCTTTTTCGCCGGGTCAATCCCCTGAATTCCGAGCCGTAAGATCCCCGCACCGGTTCGGGGACGGGTAAGCAACGTCTTGAGAAGTTCCCATACCGTCGGGTCGTTGCTTACGAATAGAGTGAGTACCGGCGGCTCAGCCAGGACGAGGCTTCGTAAGAGAGACGGCTCGCGGATGGCAAGCAGCAGGGCGAGGAATGCACCGTAGGAATTCCCCACGAGATGCGCCGGTGCGGCGTCGAGTGAATGAATGAGGGCCCGCAGATCGTCGACGTGTTCGTCCATGATGTATCGCCCACCGGCCGGAATCGGCTCATTCGGCCAGTGATAGCGCCGGCTGTACGAGATAACCCGGAATTGTTCTGCCAACGCATCCGTCTGGGCATTCCATGTTCGATGGTCGCTCGCCGAGCCGTGGACAAGGATGACGGGCTCGCCGTCGCCTATCTCTTCATATGCGAGAGTGGCGCCATTCACGCGGACGTCTGTCATGTGGGGCATCTTCAACGCTGATTCGGTGCAGCAGCCTGCGCGGGAATCCATAACGGCACCGTCAACAGCGCTGCTCTCGCAAGTTCTATGGTGAGAGCCTGCACGCAATCGATACGACGCCTCCGACCGGTCGGAAACAGGGTGGCATGTGTCCCCCCCTACTGCTTGGCCGTGACGGGCTCGGCCGGCATCGCGTCGATCGGCTCTTCAAAACCGATAAACAGAACGCATGCATCGCCCACCGCGCAGGACGCTTCGTGTGGCAGTTTGGCCGGACCGAACGCGTATGTGCCCGGTCGAAGGACGACGGGGTGATGGCCTTCGTACGTGACCTGCATTTTACCAGAGACGAGCACCATCCGCTCGACGGATGTGTGCCGGTGCGACGGGATCGACGTGCCGGGCGCCATCTTGAAGTAGATGTCCGCGTTCGGTTTGTCAGGAGCCCCCTGGAGCACGGCGATCTCGCAGCTCTCGGGCATAAACTCGGGACATGGCCCCCACGTCAGGTCGGGATCGTCTGCCGTCCAGGCCAGGGGAGCGTCCTGTGCATGCGCTCTCGGGGCGAACGCCAGCAGGAAAAGGGAGAGGATCGTGCAGGAAAGCAGTGCAGGTTTCATGGTTTGTCTTTCGTGAAACAGGAGGATGACGATAGCAGGTGAAGCCGGCGGCCGTGGTGCGTGCGCCCCCCTGTGCTCGCACGGCGAACACGTACGGTCACCGGCAGCGACGGGCACGGAGGGGAAGGGACCGGACCGTTCATCGGTCAGGTCTTCAGGGTCCCGCGTAGGAGAAGGGGGAGAGCAGCGCATTGCGACCGGCGACATCGAAGTCGATGCCGTGTGCGTCGAAGTGGGCGCGACTGGACCGGGCGACGGTCGCCGGATGCCCGGGCGCCACGGCGAGCGGGTGGTCCTGGACGGTCGGGGCGTCTCCATTTTGCCCCTCGATCGGTGTCACGTCGGCACACCCGATCTGGCCGACCTCACCGATGCGGAGCCGCCCGTGCTTCCCGTCGGTTTCGAACGCCAGGGGGACGACGTCCACGGCCCGTACCTCGCTGATGAGCTCCGCCAGGTGGGCCGGGTGGCCGCCCGCCTCCCCGCCGAAGATCGTCGCCAGTGCGTCCTGCTGCGGTTCTTCGGCCCGACGGTCCAGGTAGAGAGCCGCCTTCCAGTCCCCATCCGCCATATTTCCCGGCGTGTGAAGCGCGACAACGACGTTCAGGCCGCTAAGCTTGACCTCGTTGTAGGTGCCGTCCTCGATGTGCCAGGCAACCATCGCCGTGCACGTCCCTTCTGTCGGGTCACTCAGCATGATGCACGGACATGCGACCTCGCATGTACACGCCTCCATGTACTGTCCTTCGAGCCTCCATTGATCGGTCATGAGATGCGTTGTATGTGCGCGTTCAACGAGATCGGAGGATCGCTTCCGCCACGACGGGCTCAATGCCCGCCGGGCCTCTCCCCGTGCGACCCTTCACCTCTACATTGCGTGAACGCCGGGCGCATCACGACATACCGGACTCGTTTTTTCTGAAGGGTGCAAACGACGGCCGTCGACCGGCAGGGGCATGGCACGTCCATCCAGCTGCATCACGCGAGGTGCGGCGCGTGCTCTCAGATCCCGCGGGGACGATGCCGGACGACGAGAGACGAGGTCGGAGAGCACATGACGACGGTCGATGCACATCCGACGAAGGAGATGGACGGTCGCGGGCGAGCCCAACCTGTAGCGGCCGGCCGGGTCGGATCATGGTCCTTTTTGAGGGCGTCCGCTCCGAGCGTGGGAGCTTCACGTGCGCTCCGCGCCGCGGATCAATGGCGAGCGTCCGGGAGCCCGAAAGAAATCATACTGGACTTTGCCCGAATCATGTGCGTAATTCCGTATGCCTTCCGGGTAGGATTCATCGGGCGAATACGACATGCGCTTCCGCCGAGACGAGGTCTGACTTCGCGAGCTTTATCTACGGTGAGAGCGACCATCCAGACCCTCGTTGGCTTTTGCTTCGAGAGGTACTCGACCACGACGGGAAGCAGGAATACGTGCAATGGAGTCAGGGCGCTATCGCCCTAGACGCGCCACCGCAATTAAGCCCAGTTCCTGAAAGTGAGGGCTGAGAACCGTACGGCAAGCCGATGCAGGACAAATCCTGGTACGGGAAGGTGCAAATCTTCCTTCGACACACCGGACAGACGATGGCCAAAGCGGTCGGCAGTCTCTACACAGATAGCCTGGCTCGCCTGCAAACCTACGGCGATCCCGAAGACGCCCGCATCGTTTTCTCGTATGAGTACTAACGGTCGTACGCCAGCGCTGTAATGGACGAAAAGCGCGTCCATCGGCGCTTCGCTCAGTAATTCGCCACTACTCTCGCTTTTCTGACTGCTGTGCCGCGACGTTTCGCACTTGAGATTTGACCGTTATAGCGTGTTGACAGCTATGCTCATTATCCAGCGCGTTCTTGCTATCAGCATTTTCTTCGCGGCCGTTTTGCCTGGGGGAGATGTGAACGCTCAGAGTACGAAACTCGCCCGGACAACTGTATTTGGCGAGGCGGGTGGAAATGGATGGATCTACTCGGTAAACGCGGATTACCGACTCAGTCAAAACCTAAGTGTTCGAGCAGGACTGACAGCAATCGAAGCTGGAGGGATAGGCCTCTACGGAGGCCCCCTTTTGGTGACTTTTCTTCCTGGTTGGAAGGCCCACCGGGCCGAAATGGGAGCTGGTATGTTGCTCGGTTATCTGGCTAATCGCTCGTTCGAAGCGCATTTTGGATCGGACCCTGAACCTGGAGAGGCAAACGGAATGGCAACTCCGACACTCAGCGTAGGCTACAGGTATCAGCAGTCAGAAGGCGGACTTTTCCTTCGAGTGGCGTACACGCCCGTCATCGCTGGAGGGGATTGGAGTCACTGGGCCGGTCTCGGAGCAGGCTACACATTCCCACGGTAGTTATCGAGTGCTAGCCCCCCTTTGCAGCCGGCGACGGGATGTAGCGGATTTCGCAGTGATACTCCCGAATGCCCGTGAAACGGTTCGAAGCCCGTCGCGCCTGAATGTCCACGCTATACAACCTTCCTATGGAAGTCACTTCGCATTTCATCCAACACGCGGATTTTTCCTCCTCCGAAGGCGAGCCGCTTACACATGAGGAGGCGAGCCGCCTCATGCGGCAACCGCACTGGGAAGAAGAACTCGCCCAGTGTAAGCCAGAGGACGAGGCAGGCGAGACGTGGTGCCATCCCAATTTCTCAATCATCGCAGAGGACGGCAGCCGCTTCCAGGTCGTCTTTCTCCCGGAAGGAAAAGCGTACTTCACATATGCCTTCAAGGAGAAGTGGGTCAGCTTTCTTCCATTCGCAAACACACGCTTTCAGTCGAGTCCGCCGATGGCACGTGAGAAGGTGGAAAAAGCCCTGGGCTGCTTCTATGCCGGGGAGCACGGTCGTCTGATGGAGTGGGGCTACGAGAAGGCGTGACGCTTTGAGGTGGTGTCACAAGACCGTCATCGCGGACGTAGGGCGGCCGCTGTTTTCTGCCGGCTCCATCACCATGGAAATCAATCGCTTCGGTCATACGTCGGCGTGGCCTTTGCCGGTTATGGCCGCGCCGTCATGTAGATCAACTCACGAATACATCAAGCTTCATGGACGCAAAACACTATTACACGAAGTGGTCCTTATTCGGCGGTGCCTTGGCTGGTGGACCGGTTGTAGCGGGGTATTTGCTGTCGAAGAATTTCAGCCTACTAGGCGATGACTTGCACAGCTCATATGCGCTCTGGGGCGGGGGCATTACCGCGCTAGTCGCAATGTCAATTCTCATCTTCATGCCGGACGAGTGGCTGACAATGACCGTGGGCATGGCCGTCGCCGGGTTCTGGCCTAGTCTTGCACTGAGCATATATCACCGGTTCCAGGAAGACCAGCTACATGTTGAGGTCCGGGAGGACCTGGATCCAGCGCCTGTTTGGAAAGTGGCCGTAATTACGATACTGGGACTGATCGTATCGATTCTTCTTTCCGCTATTCTTGTCGTCGCAATAATCCTTTCACCGCTTTCAATACCCGGATAGTGCCATGCAGCATGATATGCCAGAGGGGCGCGAATCATGTCATCTCTGCGCGCCTCCAGTATTGGCACCGCTGAAACGGGCTGCTCCGATTACTTTGGCGGCACCGGTTATCGGCGAACAAATTTCGACCGCCGAATCGTGAAAGGCACCGATTTCCGTTTTCTGGGGCGAGGTGAGTACGACAACACACACGCATCTCGAGTATTCAGCAAAACGAAAGCGGTCCCGAGAACAACGCTCATGCGTCCGACTTCGCTTCCCTCCTCAAATTCTGGCCCATGCTCCGCTTTGTGTGTCTAGCGGCTTTGACGCTCGTTCTAGCGTTGCGTCCGGCCGTCGCTCAAGTGGGTGAAGCAACTACTTCGCGGGCGGAGGCCTACACGGGCTGCTACAGCGTGTCGGTGGAGACCTGGCCGGATTCTTTGCAGCACATCACGTCCGCGCCGGACATTCCCGCCTGGGTCAAACTGTCAGCTGATTCGTCCCCGCACTTTTCACCGGAGGAGGGACGAATGCTTGAATCCCGCGGTACCGGCGATTTGGGGCCGTTTCGGTACTGGATCCCTCTGCGGGATGGGATCCTGCTGAGTCGGTACTTGCACCCCGTCGCGATGTCCATCCGCGTCCACAAGCAGCCGGACTCGATCGGGGCGTTTACGGGACATCTTATCGTCGTGACCGATGTGATCCGCCCCGGCAAGCCGAGTCGCGGAACCGTGCGGGCGCAAATGACGCGACGCACCTGTCCAGAATCCTAGCTGCATCAAATGATGCAGCGCCCGACGACCGGCAGGTGCCGACGCAAATCAGCTCAAGCATTTGGGTGCATGCCTCGCTATATTTTAGCATCGGTGTTTTCCTGACGCCTGGAACGTCAGCGTTCTTCAATCTTCTCGGGGCCGGCACGGTCCGTCGTCTGTCTCTATCATTCGATCTCGGAAATGAGGATATCTACAATGATGGCACCAGCGCGCCTGCTCAACTCTATTCTCTTTGCTGTGCTCGTCGCTGGTGGCGCACTCATCGGAACCGGGTGCGACGGACCGGGGAATGACATGCAGGACCAGGACATGCAGGAGGACCGCCCCGCCGCCATCTTCT
>JAAAOT010000254.1 GCA_009908725.1 Bacteroidota bacterium
TTCGTCACAGGATGCCGCCGGGGAGCGACCGCCTGCCTCGCAAGTCCGGAAAGAACAACCGGATCCAGAGTACGCACGACTCCCGGGAAGATCAATAGCTGGTGCGCCGAAGGCGATCGCAGGGTTGGTGTGGTGGATTTCCCGTCACTAGCGTGCGCAATACTCGGGCCCGACGATCATCGTTGCCGGGGTACCGGCTTCGGGGGAAAAGCGCCATCTTCAGAGGTGATCCCTGATGGACAGCCCCCCGAATCGCTATGGCACAACCTGAACCGTCCGGCTCCTCGCCTTCGATCGATCAGGTGTCCGACCTGATGAACCAGCCCGCCCTTCAGACACCGTGGGCGGAAGCGCCGGACGACGTCCGCGAGGCCCTTGCATCGACGGCGTCCGGTCTGAGCGACGCAGAGGTGGATCGTCGCCGGGAGGTCTTCGGGTGGAATCGCATGGAAGAACCGGAGCCGGTTCGGTTGACGGCCATCATCGTGCGACAGCTTCGAAGCCTTGTCGTTCTTCTGCTCGCGGCAGCGGCCTTCGTCGCGCTCGCCATGGGAGATGTCGTAGAGGCCGGCGCCATCGGGATTGTCCTGGTGCTGAATACGGCCATCGGGGCGGCCATGGAATGGCGGGCCGTGCGATCGATGGAGGCGCTTCGCGAAATGGACAACATCATCTGCGTGGTCGTTCGCGACGGGGAGAGTCGCAAGATTCCGGCGGACCAGTTGGTCCCCGGAGACATTGTCCGCCTCGAGGAGGGCGACCTCGTTCCCGCTGACCTCCGTCTGTTGACGGCCGCTCAGCTGCAGATCAACGAATCCGCGCTGACGGGCGAGTCGGCGCCGGTCCAGAAGGCGCCGGAGCCCGTGGAGGCGGATGCCGTCCTTGCAGAGCGTCCGGCCATGGCATTTAAGGGTACCTCGGTCGCCACCGGCTCTGCAACAGGGGTCGTCGTCGCAACGGGAGCGGACACCGAAGTCGGTGAGATCTCGGACATGGTGGCCACGGACACGGCGGACCGCACACCGCTGGAAGAACGCCTGGACCGGCTGGGGAAGAGCCTGCTACGCGTCGTATTGGTGATCACCGTTGCCGTTGGGGCGGCAGGCGTGTTTTCCGGCAAAGATGTGCATTTAATGCTCGAAACGGCGATCGCTCTTGCGGTGGCGGCCATTCCGGAAGGATTGCCCGTCGTCGCGACGATAGCGCTCGCCCGGGGGCTTCGCCGGATGGCTCGTCGCAATGCGCTCGTCCGGCGTCTCTCGTCGGTTGAAACGCTCGGCGCCACCGGCGTCATCTGTACGGACAAAACCGGAACGCTGACGGAAAACGAGATGCGCGTCGTCCGGTGGGTGCCGGCGACGAACGACGGCTCTCCCGCGGCACCGATCGATCCGCGATCCGAGCCGTCGGCGATTGCCGACCCGATGGCGCTGGCAGCACTCTGCACCTCCGCGACCCTCTCCGACGAGGACGGGCGCGGCACGGGCGATCCCATGGAAATTGCCCTCCTCCTGTTCGCGCGGGAGGCCGGCGTGGACATGGCGGATCTCCGAGGTGCGATGCCGGAGGTGAACCGCGTCGCCTTCAGTCGGGAGACGCGGCAGATGGCAACGATGCACCGCGTCGCCGAGGGGACGCGCGTCGTCGTAAAGGGAGCGCCGGAAGCCGTCCTCGATGGATCTACGCACACCGGGCTGGTGGCTTCGGAATCCCTCGCCGCGGTGGCGACGAACGGGCAGTCCACCGATGACGCAGATCCGAACTTCGAACGCTTGGACCTTGACGCGGAACGCCGGGCCGAGTGGGCCGCGATGAACGAAGAGTTGGGGCAAGACGGGCTCCGCGTTCTCGCTCTGGCGACGCGCCGGGATGATGGAGAACGGTCGACCGATGCACCGTTTGAGAATCTGACGCTTCTGGGACTGATCGGATTTCTGGATCCTCCCCGCTCGGATGTTCGCGATGTTGTTGAAAAGTGCCGATCCGCCGGCATCCGCGTCGTCATGGTGACGGGCGACCAGGCTGCGACCGCCCGTTCAGTGGCTCTGGCCGTCGGCCTCGTGGATGACGAAGCAGCGGAGGTTGTAGACGGCAACGCCTTCAAACCCCACGTTGAGAACGGCGTGTCGATCTACGCGCGGGTCTCTCCCCGGCAAAAGCTCGATCTGATCGATGCCTTTCAGGACGAGGGCTACGTGGTCGCCATGACGGGCGATGGGGTGAACGACGCCCCCGCGCTTCAACGCGCGGACATCGGCGTGGCGATGGGGCAGCGCGGGACGCAGGTGGCGCAGGACGCCGCGGACATCGTTCTACAGGACGATGCGTTCGCGACGATCCTCGCAGCCGTGGAAGAGGGACGCACGATTTTTGGCAATATCCGAGCCTTCGTCCGCTATCTCCTCTCCTGCAACGTAGCGGAGGTTATGGTCGTTGGCGGGGCGGCGTTTTCCGGCTTACCTCTGCCCATCCTTCCGCTTCAGATTCTGTTTCTCAACCTGGTAACGGACGTTTTTCCTGCACTCGCCCTGGGGATGACCGACGCCGACGAAAATGCACTGTCGCGTCCTCCCCGTCCCGCGGAAGAACCGATCCTGAGGCGGCGAGACTGGAAGGAGATCGTATCCTACAGCGGCGTCATCAGTGTTGCGGTCATTGCTTCGTTCTTGATCGCCATGTACTCCCTGGACTACACTGCGTCGGAGGCCGTTACCGTCAGCTTCTTGACGCTGGCTCTTTCTCAGCTCACCCACGTTTTCAATATGCGACCGGCTGGCAGCTCCTTCTTCCAGAATGCCGTGACGCATAACCCCTACATCTGGATGGCTCTTGTGCTCTGCGTCTTCCTTCTGGCAGGTGCCGTGTTTATCCCGCCAATAGCACAGGTGCTCTCCCTCTCGCCCCTTACGTGGGCTGGCTGGCTTGTTGTTGGAGTGGGAAGCCTGAGTCCATTCGTCCTCCCGGCTGTCAACGGTATTTTTTCAACTAAGAGGTAGTCTTATACAATAACGGCAGTAATCAGGGTGTCTGAACTTACAAGTTTCCGCATGCAGACAGCGTGATTTAAACAACGGCAGCGACGATCGGGCGAACCCGTGCCGGAATCGGTTCTTAAGAGTCGGGTGTCGTCTTTCCCGATCTCCTTCCCTGCATGTCTGAGTCGTCCGACGGTTCGTCCCTTCCCGGTATCGCCTACCTCGTCGGGGCGGCGTTTTTCTGGAGCGTGATGTCCGTGTGCGTGAAACTCGCAGGCGAACGACTTCCCAGCCAGCAGATCGTCTGGGTTCGGGCTGTCGTCACCCTGGTCTACAGCTACCTTCTGATTCGCTGGTCCGGGATCGATCAGGTATTCGGGCGCAACAAGAAGCTTCTCTGGCTCCGCGGACTGTTCGGCTTTGCTGCATTGACCTGTTTCTTCTACGCGCTCACGAAGCTACCGCTCGCAGACGCCACCGTTATTCATTACACAAACCCGGTATTTGTGGCAATTATCGCAGCGGTCGCGCTAAATGAATCGCTCTCCGCCATGGAAATCGGCGGCGCTGCTGCGAGCCTGATGGGCGTCGTGATGATCGCCAAGCCCTCCTTTGTCTTCGGAAGCGGCGTGTCAGGGCTGAATCCGATCTACGTCGGTGTCGCCCTGCTGGGTGCGATCTGCGCGGCCACAGCGTACGTCATCGTCCGGCGCCTTCGGACGACCGAGCATCCGCTCGTGATCGTGTTTTACTTCCCGCTCGTGGCAACCATCGGCTCCGCACCCACGGCCGCCTTTACTAACCTCCAGTGGCCGTCTCCGTGGGAATGGGTGCTTCTGATCGTCGGAGTCGGCGGGTGTGCACAGATCGCACAGGTCTGCATTACGAAGGGATTGCACGCGGTCAAAGCCGGACGTGCAATGACGGTCACGTACCTGCAGATTGTGTTCGCCGCCGTGTGGGGCCTGCTCGTATTCGGCGAATCGATCGACGGGTGGAGCGTGGCCGGCGGTCTCCTGGTGATCTCCGGCACGCTCGCCGCCAACCGAAGCTAATGACGCGCCGTATCTGAGGGCGATGGCTAACGTCCGATGCCGCGTCCACCGTAGAACGGCAGGAAACGTCGGCTCCGAGATGAAACAGCGTTCGTCGTCCGACGCTAGACGTCAAGCTCGTCTGCCTCGGCGGCGTGCTTCATGATGAACTCGAACCGGGCAGACGTGTCGCGCCCCATCAGGTCGTCCATCGTCTGCTGCGTGACGTGCCGTTTGTCATCCGGGATTGAAACCTGCAGGAGCCTCCGCTTCTCCGGGTCAAGCGTTGTCTTTTTCAGCGTCTTGGGCATCATTTCGCCGAGACCCTTGAAGCGCTGTATATCGATTTTCAGGTTTCGACCGTCAGACTGGACGTCGTCCAGAATCCGTTCCTTATCGGGGTCGTCAAGTGCCCAGTACGTATCGCTTCCCGCGTCGATGCGGTAGAGCGGCGGCTGCGCAATGTAAACGTATCCGCCGTTGATCAGGGCGGGCATGTAATTATAGAAAAACGTCAGCAGCAGAGTCGCGATGTGGTGACCATCAGAGTCCGCATCCATGAGCAGGATGATCTTGTGATAGCGGAGGGCGGACAGGTCGAACCCATCTCCCAGCCCGCATCCAAGTGCCTGCACGATATTGGACAGCTCCTTGTTGTTGCTGACTCGTTTGGCGTTTGCCTGGTGGGCGTTGAGCACTTTTCCCCGGAGCGGAAGAACCGCCTGCGTGCCGCGATCGCGTCCCTGCTTCGCCGATCCGCCGGCGGAGTCGCCCTCGACGATGAAGAGCTCAGACTCCTGCGGTGTCGACGACGAGCAGTCGGCAAGCTTACCCGGTAGGTTGAGGCGGCGCTTCTTGCTCGTTCCCCGTGCCCGACTCGCAGCCGAGCGACTGGCGCGGCGAGCTTTCGCGGCTTGAATCACGCGCGTAGCAATGGCCTCGCCCGTCGACGGATGCGCGTTCAGATACTGTTCGAGTTCGCGGCGGAGCGTCCCGGAGACCAGCGATCGAACGCTCGGGTTGTTGAGCTTGTCTTTGGTCTGGCCCTGGAACTGCGGGTCGACGTGGAAAAGGTTCACGATCGCGACGAGACCTTCCCGCGTGTCATCCGCCGTCACGTCGAGGCGGTGCGGGACGAGATCGTGCGTGTCCATGTATGACCGGATCACACTCCGGATCGCGCTTCGGAGCCCCTGCTCGTGGGTGCCACCGTCCTGCGTCGGTATGCCGTTGACGAATGTTCGGATTTGCTCCTTCGGCGCATCCGTCCACTGCAGAGAGATCTCCAGTCGACCTTCACCTTCCAGGTCATCTTCCTCCAGCGTAAAAATGTCCTCGTGGATCGGGTGGACCTGCAGGCTCTCGACGATGTGCTCAAGGTATTCGGCCACGCCGCCTTCGTGGACGAACTCGTATGACTCCCCTTCCTGATCGTCGTGAAAAACGATCTTCAGACCCCGGTTGAGGTAGGTTTTGACCTCAAGCGTCTCCCGGATCTGAAGTGCGTTGAAGTCGACGGTTTCGAAGATGTCGGCATCCGGGCGAAAGAATATCGTCGTCCCCGTTCCGCGCGTGCGGTCCTTCGTGACCTCCAGTTCGGTCACCGGCGTCCCACGCTGAAACCGCTGCTCGTATTCCTTCTGATTACGCCGAATAGTGGCGACCATCTCCTCGGAGAGAGCATTCACCACGGACGCGCCAACACCATGCAGGCCGCCGGAGGTGATGTAGTTGGACCCGTCGAATTTTCCCCCGGCGTGCAGCGTCGTGAGGATCACCTGGAGGGCGGGCACGCCTTTATCCGGGTGCATATCGACGGGAATGCCGCGGCCGTCGTCCTTGACCGTGATGCTGCGGCCGTCCGCGTGCAGTCGCACATCGATCTGTGACGCGTAGCCGTTCGTCGCTTCATCGACGGCGTTGTCTACGATCTCCCAGAGAAGGTGATGCAAACCGGGGGCGCCGGTCCCGCCGATGTACATGCCGGGCCGCTTGCGCACCGGCTCGAGGCCCTCGAGGACCTGGATATCTTTTCCCGTATACGTGGTGGTGTCTGCCATGCGTTCGTGCTACAAAAT
Source organism: Bacteroidota bacterium (assembly GCA_009908725.1). Lineage (GTDB taxonomy): Bacteria > Bacteroidota > Rhodothermia > Rhodothermales > Salinibacteraceae > Longibacter. Next base: position 6,088 of record JAAAOT010000254.1, read on the forward strand.
ACGTGGTGCGAAGGGGCGTGCGAAACCGGCTCAGGGCGAAAGCGGTCCGCGGCTTACGATTCGGGGAAGGATTTTTCGATCGGCTCTACGAACACGTGGGCGAAGTACCCGCGCTTGATCACGAGCGCGCCTTTGGCCCCGCGACTCGTGACGTCAAACTTCGTCGTACGGATGGTTTCGTCTCGGCCATTGTTCGTTTCGACCCGAAGGCCCTCTCGCGCCATGTCACTCAGGGTGAACCCGAGGACCCGGTCGCCGTCGTCCAGTCGGATCGCAATCACGCCTTTTGCAGCGCCCTTGTACACGCTGATCTGGTGTACCGGGAAGATTAGGGCTCGTCCCTGGTGCGATGCAAGGCAAACGTTCTCATGTCCGCGGGCGATCATGGCACGCACGACCTGGTCGCCATCCTCCAGTCGGGCGTACATGCGGCCGGTTCGGGTGGACGGATCGGTATACCCTTCGATGGTGAAGCGGATCGCCTGACCCATCTTGGTGATCGCAACGACGTACGGATCGCCGTCGTAATCCGCCTCGTCTGCCGTGCCATTCGTGAACATGTCCGCTTGCGTCTCCACATCCGGGGGCACGGCGCCTGGAAGAACGCGATCGTCAAACGAGACCACGCCAACCACGCGCTCCTTGTCCTCGAATGCGAACAGTTTCTGGACCGGGTCGCCGTAGCCCGTGGTGCTCGGGATTTCGTCGACGCGCGTGGTGTAGCAGGTGCCAAAGTTGGTGAAGAAGCCGACGGTCGCCCGCGTGGACGCCGGCAAAACCCATCCAACTTCATCGCCATCCCGGACGCGTATGCTATCGATGTCGGTATAAGAGCCCTGCCGCTTGACCCACCCGTCCCGGGTCACCATGACGAAGACATCCTCGTCGATGATGTAGTCCTCTTCCGTGTACTCGATGGCTGCATCCGGGCCCGCGATTTCCGAGCGTCGCTCGTCCGCGAAGGCATCTTTCACGTCGCGAAGCTCGTCCCGAATCAGCGTCCATCGGGCGTCTTCATCGCCCAGCAGTCCGCGAATTCGTTCTGCTTCCGCTCGCTTTTCGTCCAGCTCCTCCCGGATGGCATCGATCTCCATCTGAGACAGCTTGTAGAGCTTCGTCTCCAGGATCGCCTCCGTCTGATCGTCGTCCAGGTCGAAGCGGTGCATCAAGCGCTGTGCGGCGTCCTTCTTATTTTTGGACGAACGGATAAGCTTGATGGCCTCGTCGAGGGCATCGAAGATGATTTCGAAGCCCTCGAGCAGGTGAATTCGTTTCTCGAGCTGCTCGAGTTCGTACTCGAGACGTCGCGTCACGACTTCCATGCGGAAGTCGAGGAACTGACGCAAGATCTCGTACAGGTCGACCTGTCGCGGAGCGCCGACTTCGGCGTTCTTCGTCGGTACGAGGCACGTCAGGTTCACGTGGAAGCGGTGCTGGAGCTTCGTGTGCTTGAACAGATAGGCCAGCGCCGCCTGAGCATCGGACCCCCGCTTCAGCTCCAGGACGATCCGGACGTCGTCGGTGGACTCGTCGCGGATGTTCGAGAGCTGCGGCACGTTTTCGTCCGCGATGTGATCGGCGATCTCCTCCACGATCTTGCTTTTGTCGACGCCATACGGGATCGACGTGATGATCGCTCGGGTCTTGCCCTGCATTTCGTAGGCTCCGCGCATTTCCACGGTGCCCCGACCCGACTCGTAAATGTCGAGAAGCTCCTCCGGCGTGTTTAGAATGCGCCCACCGGTCGGAAAGTCGGGACCCGAGATGAAGTTCTCGACGAGGGTCGAGATACGGGCGTTGGGTGACTTGATCATGTAAAGGCAGGCGTCGATCACCTCGCCGAGGTTGTGCGGTGGAATGTTCGTTGCCATGCCGACCGCAATGCCGCTTGCACCGTTGACGAGCAGGTTCGGGACCTTAGACG
>JAAAOT010000068.1 GCA_009908725.1 Bacteroidota bacterium
GTCGGCACCACCGGTTGGTACCTTCTCCTCCTTTTCCTCGGCCTTGCCACCGGCGCGTTGATTCAGTGGTTTCGCCGGGACGGGGATGACTGATCCGGTCAATCCAGGATCACACGGTCCCTTCTTCATGTCGGACGCCGATGAGAGCCGTTGACGGTCGTGGTGAGCCGGTCAGGGCGTCGACGCGCCGGCACCGACGGAGGTCGTGTCACCAGCCCCACCGGGGCCCGCGCGCTGGACAACGATATCCATGGCGCGATCGATGGAGATGCGGTAGGTCTCGCCATCCTCGCTCGGGACCGGCTCCTCCGGATAGAGGTCTGTCGTATCGGCGACGGCTTCGGACATCTCCCCGTCGTCCGTTTCGGTCCCTGCTTGCATGTAGATGATCCCGATACCGACGGCGACCACGGTGACGATGACCGAGAACACGACCGCCATCGGTCCGGTCGAGGACGACCCACTGGACGAAGCATCGGCCGCGGGCTCGGCGCCTGTCGCGTCCGCGACATCCGGTTGGTCCGGGCGCCAGTCGGCCAGGACGAACGTGCCGATCGTTCCATATGGCGTCCAGTCGTCGTCCGGCAGATATGCCCGGACCCGCCAGTACAGAGTTAGACCTTCCTGCGGAGGCAGCCCGCTGTAGGTAAAGCGGGAACTCGATCCGACGCGACCATCGAACACGATCTCGTTAAACGATCGGTCCTTCGCGATTTGCAACTGGTACGTTTCCGCGTCAGAAACGTGCTCCCACTCGAAGGTGACGGACGGCTCATCGACCGTTGCGCCCTCTGCAGGGCCGATCGGCGCGGGAACGCGGGGGCCGCCGGCAGGGTGCGACGACGGATTGTCACCGACCGAAGAAGCGTCGGGGGCGGTACCCGTCTCGCGTGATTCCGCGCCATCCGCATCAGGCGAACGGGAGCCCTCCGGTTCCGGAAAATCAGAATCGGACGTCGTCATAGCTAGATTCTGGGTGGCAATGGACCGGGTCCGGACGAAACGAGGCGAACAGAATCTACGGGACGATCTGCTCACCGTCTTCGTCCTCTACAATGAGCGCATCCACGGGACAGATGGAGCACGACTCGACGAGACGTCCCTGGTCGATGTCCGGCGTTTCGTCCTGAAAGTCGACGAGGTTCGCATCGTCAATCTTGAAAATCTCCGGCGCGAGGTTCGTGCAGTTGCCGGATCCGATGCACAGCGTGCGGTCGATTTTGACGGAAACGCCGCTGATCGTACGTTCTCTGGTATCGTCGCTCATCTGGTGGTTGTAATATTGGGAGTGGGAGCAGGCAGACCGGCGGACCGGCCTCTCTTGTGGAGCCTTCTCACGGGACGCGGTAGGCACCGTTCCGCCCCTTACGCAATGGAGTTGTAATCCGGCATACGGACGTTGAAACAGCGGTCATCCGAGCCATCGACAAACGGACAGGCCCGCGGTGAACTCGGGCTCGTTCAGCGCCCGAGCCCCTGCCGCGCCTGCTGCGATAGAAGCGTCGGCGGCGACTGAAGCGCGAGGCCGCGTTCGGTCTTCCAGCAGGCGGTTTCCGACAGCACATACTCGCGCCCGTTCTCCGTCGCCATCTCCACGATGACCTCGTATCGGGTAAAATCCCCCTCGCGGATCGGCTTAAAATCGACCGTTTTGAAGGTGACGGTCGACCAGTCGGTAAGCCCATGCCGCTCCCCTTCGCGGTAGATGCGGTCGAACGACCGCTCGATTTCACTCCGCCGGCGCTCGTAGCTTTCCATCCAGCCGTCCCGGTACGTCTCCGCATCTCGCCCGGCCGCAGCGCGGTGCTCGAGCATGTATTCGACGTCGGATTTCGTGTAGATCAACCGGTTGAATGCGTCGGCATCGCCGGCTTTCAGAGCAGACACGAGGGTTCGACCGAATGCGTGCGGGTCCTGAGGCAACGTTGCCGAATCTCCGCACCCGCCCGTACAACCGGGAATGAGCGCGAGTGCGAGAATTGCCACGATCCACCGGGGCGCAGTACGAAGAGACGTATGCTGCCGAGACGTCGGAAAGGAGAGCATGGAAACCTGTTCGGGGAAGGAATCGGGGAATCCGCAGACCGGCTGTATTCGGCACGGCGCGGCGGGCGGCGTTTCCAGCGTAGAGCAAATCAGGCGCCATCATCCGAATCCGACGCCGATGGGTCGCTATCGTCATCCTCCACGTGTTCGAAGGACCCGGGGTCCGGCGAATCGAACCGCAGCGTATCGTCGAGCAGGTTGCCGGCGATTTCGATAAAGTCGCTTTCCGTGATGATGCCGACGAGCTGTCCTTCGCGCACCACCGGGAGCGCCCCGATCTGTTGCTCGCGCATCAGCTTGACCGCCTCCACGGTGGGTAGGTCGGGCTCCACCGATACCGGCTCGCGGATCATGATTTCGCGGACGGGCACGCCTCCGTCCGGTGTGCCGTTACGATCGGCGAGGTGGCGGAGGAGCGTACGGTGGCTCACAAGCCCGACGAGCCGGTGCTGCTCGTCTTCGATCAGCACGTGACGGATGCGCTGCCAGTCCATCAGACAGGCGACAAACTCGATCGACTCGTTTTCGTGGACGGTAAACAGGTCCGTGCTCATGTAGTCCTCGACGTGCGAGGTCGACATCCCGCTCGGCACGAAGGTCTGATCCAGCGTGGCGAGGTCCCAGGTGTGCACCGGATCCCCCGTCTGTTGATGCTCGACCATAGACGCCGTCAGCGCCGTCAGTCGCTCCGAACGGGTTCCGACGTCTTTCATTTTCTGAACCGACTGCAACTGCCAGTCCGCGCCCGTCTGCCGTGCCTCGACTCGATCCTCGATGATGCCGAGATACCGGTCGATATCCGGCTGCGCGATGTCGGACGTCTCAAGCCCCTTTCGAGCCTGCGGGATAAGCGTATCGAGGATCAGTTCGTGTGCAGGCAGGGTCCGCCCGTCGATCCAGTCGAACTGCGACGAGAGACCGTGACGCGCCGCGGCGATGAAGTTGTGGTGGGCGTCGTCGAAGTCCATCTCCGACGCGACATCCTCATACATTTCCGACATAGCGCTGACGAGACCGAACCAGAACGCCGCGTTGGCGACTTCGTCGACGACCGTCGGACCGGACGGCAGTACGCGGTTCTCAATTCTAAGGTGCGGCTTTCCGTCTGTGATGCCGTAGCACGCGCGATTCCAGCGATAGACGGTGCCGTTGTGGAGCTGAAGCGCCTGCAGCTTCGGCACCCCGCCCTCCTGCAGGATGTGCACCGGGTGCTCTTCAAGATCCGTGGTGAGCAGTACCCGGAAGCGGGCGATATCCTCTTTGAATATCTCCGTCACGGAGTCCTGCACCCACTTGGACCCGAAGTGTACCCGCGGGCTCATTTCTCGCAGGTACAGGTTGCTTGACCGCGTGTCCACCGCCTGCTGGAAAAGTGCGATTCGGGTTTCTTTCCACAGGCGTTTTCCGAACAGGATCGGCGAATTCGTCGCAGCGGCAAGGACCGGAGCCGCGACGACCTGCGCAATGTTGTAGAAGTGCGGAAACTCGTCCGGCGTCACCTGGAAATGCGTCTGGAAGCTCGTGTTGCACCCCTCCAGCATGATGGAGTCGTGCTTCAGAAACAGCTCGTCAATTCCCCGGATCTGATACTGCCCGGGCCCGCCACGGAGCCGTCCGAGTGCATCGTTCAGCGCGTAATAGCGAGGGCGAGGCGTCATGAAGTCCATCGCGAAGTCCGACAGGTGCGCCGTCGGAAGGATGCCAGTCATGACCGGCTCACCACCGACCGCATTCACCAGGTTACGCACTTCCGCCAGAAGCTCCGTCGTCGCCGCTTCCATCTGCCGGAAGCAGTCGCCGCCGTAGACGAGCGGGTCCATGTTGAACTCGATGTTGAAGCGCGTCAGCTCCGTCACGATGCGATCATCGGTGTTTCGCTCCAGCACCTCATCGATAATAGGCGCCGGGTCGTACCGGTCGTCGACCATGAAAAGCTCCTGCTCCGCTCCGAGCCGGCGCGTACCGGTTTCAAACATTTCTTCGCGAAGCATCATCTCGAGCGCCCGGACGTCGCGAAGCAGGTGCTGGGTGAATTGCCGCAACACCGCGTCGTCGGTTTTCCGCTGTACGTTTTGCTCGCCCATGCTATTGGATCACTATTTGATATCGGAGAAAGATATGGCGTCGAGCGGCCTGCAATCTGCGGCCTCGGACGCCGGAGAAACCGGTCGCGCGAAAAGCACACGTACGCAACGAAGGATGGGTCAACGCTTTACATCAAATTTCAATGAACGAACCGCGGTTCCGACGCCGCTGGTTTTCAACATGAATCCCGGCTCGTAGCCCCGATTCCTTCGCGGAAACCCCCGCGTTCCTGTTCACGTTTTCCCTTCGTCAGGCGCAAGGGCTCGATCCACTGCCTTCACGCCCCGCACTCCGCCCACCGTCCGGAGACCGAACCTCCGCATGCACCGATCCGCCTCACACTGTGCCGTCGCGTCGTCTGCCGGACCCGGCCGACCATGCTCGAGTGGACCCGTCGCCATCTGTGCGGCGGTTCTCGCGATCGTGTTGTCACTGGGGATGGTGGGAGACGCGACAGCGCAGGCACCCGGCGTCCAGAGCGCGCTCGACGAGGACAGCCAGACGACGCACGCGCGGAAACTCTTCGTCCGCGGGATGACACGGGCCTTTCTCGAAGACTACGAGGCGGCGATCGCCTACTATGAACAGGCGTTGGGATTGACTCCTAATGAAGCCCCGATCCTGTCGGCCCTCGCGGAGGCGAAAGCCGAGACGGAAGATGTCACGTCTGCCCTTTATTATGCGGAGCGTGCACGCGACCGGGCCCCGGACAACGCGGCCTACCACACCCAGCTTGCTGACCTCCAGCGTCAGGCTGGTCGGTACGACGAGGCAATCCGGACGTACGATCGAATGCTCGGTCGTTTCCCCGAGAACGTGGACGCGCGGATGGATCTGGCGCAGACGCAGATCGAAGCCCAGAAGCCCGACGCGGCCATCGACACCTACGAGGCTGTTCTCAATCGTGGAACGGATACGCCCCGGGTGCATCTCGAACTGCTCCAGTTGTACCGTCAGACCGAGAACGCCGCCGGGATCGAGGCGTCGCTCCAGGCCCTGATGCGACACCGCCCGGCCGACCAGCTTTACCCGCACCTGCTCGGTCAGTTTTACATGGAAGAAGGTCGGACCGGCGAGGCCATCGAGCTTTACGAGAAGCTGCTTCGACGGCGACCCGGAAGTGTGAACGTCGTCATGCGGCTGACTTCGCTGTATCGGGAGGCCGGACGAACCGGGGAAGCGGATTCCCTGCTCCAGGGCTTCGTGAACGACGCAGACGCCTCGCCCGACCAGTTCGTCGCGCGCGCCCGATCGCTCACCGAAGATTCGCAGTTTGGTGACAGTGGGGATGATCCCGAACTCCGCGCGACAGCGGAGCGTCTGCTGAACCGCGCGCTGGAGATGGATCCCAATCATGCGGACGCCCTTGCGTTGCTGGGCGACCTGAAGTACGAGGCCGGAGAGTTTGAACGCTCGGCCGAACTTCTGCAGCGGGCCCTTCAGCAGAATCCTCGTTCGCCGCAACGGTGGACGCGGGCCGCCGCGGCGCATCTGCAGGCGGGACAGGCCCGGCGGGCAGCCAATGTCGCAGATGAGGGCCTCCTTCTCTTTCCCGGCCGCGCGTCCCTTCTCCGCGTGTCTGCGTACGCGAGCATGAACCTCGGACAGAATGCCGCGGCGGCAAAACGATTCCGCGAGGCGATTGATGCCCTGGACGCCGACCAGAACACGGTCCGGAGCCAGCTCAACGGGGCACTCGGGCTCGTGTACGCCCGGATGCAGCAGTTTTCAAAGTCTGACGCCGCCTATGCACGCGCTCTCGATGCCAACCCGGAGCACGCGGAGGCAGCCAACAACTACGCATTCAGCCTGGCCGACCGTGGCGTGCACCTCGACCGCGCGCTTCGGTTGGCGCGACGGGCCGTTCGCCTTGACAGTACCAACGCAGCCTACCTCGACACGCTTGGCTGGGTTTACTTTAAGAAAGGTAATCTCGAGAAAGCCCGCTCCACACTCCAGGAGGCGCTTCGTACCGGTCAGGCCACGGCCTCCGTCTACGAGCACTACGGGGACGTGTCCGAGGCGCTGGGCGACACCGACACCGCACGCGAATACTGGCGCCAGGCACTGAAACGGGCGCCGGAGCGGGGCCGTGTGCAGGACAAACTGAACGCCCTCCAGGACGACTGACGCGGCCGGCCGGTCCGCCTCTCGATACGAATGGTGCCTCCCGGCGCGTTCGTTTCAGACGCCCGACCCGTTGACTCGGGCGCCGACTCGCATGCGAATATCATGGGTTTTGCCGGCTCACCCGCGACGACTGCTTTTTTCTACGACACGTTCATCCAACCACCTCCATGGTTCGCTTCCGCTCTTCGATTCACCTTCTGCTCGCGGCCGTTCTGGTCGGCGGGCTCTTCATCGCCGGATGCTCCGGCCCCCGGTCCGCAGGCACGGACGCGGGCCTTCCGGAGGCATTTCCCGAGCACTCGGTCGGGCAGATTCACCAGCTGATTGAAGGGCAGTCCGACACGCTCTCCTCCTTCCGCGCCAGAGCCCGCATGACCGTCCGGTCCCCGCGCCAGTCCGGATCGTTCAACGCGGAAGTGCGCCAGAGCCGTCAGGACTCGCTCTGGATGCGCATGAGCCGATTTGGATTTGAAGGTGCACGCGTCCTCATCACCAGAGACAGCTTCTTCGTGCACAACCGGCTGGAGAATCAGGTGATGGTCGGGACGGTCGACGAGGCGCAGTCGCTTCTCGCCGCGCCCGTCACCGCAGAGGAGGCATTCACCAACATGCTGGGCCTCCTTTCGCCCAGTCCCGATGTGAACTGGAAGGTCGGGGCCGACTCGCTCAACTACTTTCTGACGTCGCCAAGCGGTCGCGAGACCTACACGATTGACCCGGTCCGGTGGCGGGTCGTCCGGTATGCCAGAACCGCGGAAAACGGCGACCTTTTGGAAGAGCGCCTCTTTACCGACTTCAAGGTGATAGACGGGGTCTCCATCCCGCAGCGGGTGATCTTCCGGAATCGACCGGAGGAGGCCATGGCCATGTTGACCTACGAATCCATGGATCTTGATCCGGAGAATCTATCGTTCGACTTCGACGTACCGTCCGGCACGCCCCGCGTTTTCCTGCCTGCCTCCAGTCCGTGACGTAGCGCGGACCGTTGTCGCTACTGCCGTTCACGCCGCCCCCAGAGCATGTCCATCCGGCCCGACCGAGTCACGCACTCCGGTATGCGCGCATTCGCGATCCCCGGGCTGCTGATCCTGGTTCTTTCCTTTCTGGCCGCGGGACCGCTGTACGCACAGGACATCGGCGATGAACGCCGAAATACACAGCAGCGGTTGGAGTCGCTAAAGAGCCAGATCCAGCAGGACCAGCAGCGCCTGCAGGAGACGACGGAGGAGGAGAAAGCGACGGTCGACCGACTCGAGCAGATCAAGCGTGAGATCGCGCTGCGTGAAGAGCTCGTCTCCACGTACGAACGGCGGATGCAACAGCTTCGCGAGGAGCGAAGCGAGCTCCGGGACACTCTCGACGTCCTCGAGGGGCGTCTTGACGAGCTACGGGAGGAGTATAAGGCTCACGCCGTTCACGCATATAAATATGGCCGCCTCCACGACGTCGCGCTGATTCTGGCCTCCGAATCGGTCACACAGATGCTGGTTCGCGTTCGGTATCTCCGCCGGTTTGCCGAGCAGCGACGAACGCAGGAGTCCGCCATTCGCGCTGCGGCGGAGCAATTCAACCGGAGACAGCGAGAACTGGAGGCCTCTCAGAAGAAGACGCAGCAATTGCTCGCCGAGGCCCGGAGCGAACGGCAGAACCTGAGTCGTCTTCAGAAAGACCGGCGCACCGTCGTGGTCGAACTCCGCAGCCGCCGCTCTGAACTGCAGCAGGAGATCACCCGGAAGGAACGCGCCGCTCGCGAACTTGAGGAGCAGATCCGCGAGCTCGTCGCCCGTGCGGAAGCGCGCGATCGCCGGGCCCGCGTGTCCGGGTCTGCGTCCGCTCCAGCCCGCGCTGCCGACTACGCGCGTCTCTCCGCCACTTTTCAGCAGAATCGAGGCTCCCTCCCCTGGCCCGCAGAAGGAGCCGTGACCGAAGGCTTCGGCAACCGCGTTGACCCGGTCCACGGAACGGAGACGTACCACCCGGGCATTCTCATCGCCACGAACCCGGAGCAGTCCGTCCGGGCCGTGTTCGAAGGCGTCGTGACCGGCATCGACTTCGTGCCGGGATACGGCACCTACCTCGTCATCCGCCACGGCGATTACCTGTCCGTATACAGCAACTTCTCCACGCTCTTCGTATCGCAGGGCGACCGCGTCGATACCGGGGAAGTGATCGGACATGCCGGGACCGCAAACGAGCCGCGCGGCGCCGGACTGTTCTTTGCCGTGTTTGATAAAAACAAGAACACGAGTGTCGACCCGATGCGGTGGCTGGGCGGGCGGTAGCGTCCGCCCCGAGACGTGTTCACCGGGAGCCAGGGTCGTATTCACAGAAGCTTTCGTACGCCGGGCGAGTCCAAGTTGGGAACGGTGGGGAGCAGCGTGTATTTTAGCGCTTGCATCTTCGAAACGCCCAACTATTGCACCTCGACTCCATGGCTACTACGTATGACTGCGTGATCATCGGGAGCGGTCCCGGCGGTTACGAGACCGCCATCCGGGCCTCACAGCTTGGACTGAAAACGGCAATCGTCGAAAAGAACAAGCTGGGAGGCGTCTGCCTCAACATCGGCTGCATCCCGACGAAGGCGCTGCTCAAGAGCGCTGAGGTAATGGCGGAATCGAAGCACATCTCAGACTTCGGTCTCAACCTGGAGGGAGAGATCACCGCCGACTTTCCGAAGGTCATCGAGCGTAGCCGTGGCGCGGCCGCTCAGATGAACAAGGGCGTGCAGTACCTGATGCGCAAGAATGACATCGACGTCCTCTACGGCTACGGCCGTCTCGCCGGCAATGGCACGGTCGAGATCGAGCCGAGCGAGAACATGGACGGGGAGGAAATCGGCGAACAGCAGACCGTCGAGGCCGATCACATCATTATCGCGACGGGAGCCCGCCCGCGGGAGATTCCGCCGCTTCCGATCGACGAGGACAAGGTGGTCTCGTCGACGGGCGCCATGATGCAGACGGATAAGCCGGATCGTCTCGTTATCGTCGGTGCCGGCGCAATCGGCGTCGAGTTCGGCTACTTCTACAACCACATGGGGACGGACGTCACCATCGTGGAGGTGCAGGACCGGATCGTTCCGAATGAAGACAGCGACGTATCCAAAGAGCTCGAGCGCTCGTTCAAGAAGGCCGGTATCAACATCATGACCGGCGCGATGGTGCAGGGCTTCGAGGAAGGCGACGGCGGCCTCCGGGTCGAGATCGAGACCGACCAGGGCACCGAGCACGTGGAAACCGACCAGATCCTGTCCGCCGTCGGCGTGGTCGGAAACGTCGAAAATCTAGGCCTCGAAGAGCTTGGCGTCGAGACCAACGGAAATGACATCGTGGTCGACGAGTTCTACCGTACCAACGTGGATGGCGTGTACGCCATCGGGGACGTCACCGGAGCGCCCTGGCTCGCCCACAAGGCCAGCCACGAGGGCATTATCTGCATCGAGAACATCGCGGGCGAAGACGTCCGCCCCATGGACAAAAAGAACATTCCGGGCTGCACATACTGCCAGCCGCAGATTGCCTCCGTCGGCTACACCGAGGCGCAGGCAGAGGAAGCGGGCTACGACATCAAGGTCGGCAAATTCCCGTTCAAGGCTTCCGGCAAGGCCGCGGCACTCGGGCACACGGAAGGCTTCGTCAAGATCATTTACGACAAGAAGTACGGCGAGCTTCTCGGCTGCCACATCATCGGGCACGACGCCACCGAACTGATCGCAGAGGTGGTGAGCGCCCGGACGCTCGAAACGACGGGCCACGAGATCATGGAATCCATCCACCCGCACCCGACGCTCTCCGAGTCCATCATGGAGGCGACACGTGTGGCCTACGGAGAACCGATCAACGTGTGATCCCACGTCTGAGCCCGGGAAGGTATCTTCCCGCTCTACGGGCGGTCCCTGCCGGGATCGCCCGTTTTTTCGTTCGTAGCGGTGACGAATGCTACTCGGATGCGACACGGAGTTGCTTCAGAACAGCGCCGTGCGGATCCACAACGATAGAGGCACCCTGCGGGACGGTGAGCGTTGCCGTTCCGTCCTGCAGTACCACCCGGCGCACGTCCCCGTTGATCTCTACCGGGACCGGTACGTCTAGCGTGGGACCGTCTCCCATCTCCGTCCACCTTAGGGTGAGCGCCTCCCCCGCCCGGTTCACGGTCAACTGCGGCAATTCGGCCTGGTACAGGTACGCATGAAAGAAGGCGTCGAGCGAGCGTCCCGAAATGCGTTCGGCTACGGCCCGAAAGTCGTCCGTTGTGACCGACCGTGCCTGCGAGCCGTCGGTTGCAGCACGCATCGCGTCCGTCGGGTACGTGAACTCCTTCAGGAGCCGGAAGAAGGCGTCGTCCCCGATCACGTAGCGCAGCGTATGCAGGATGAGCGCCCCCTTGTAGTACACATCCGTTCCATACATCTCTTGTGCCGACGTGGCGTTTTTGCGGGCCACAGGCGAGCGGTTCGTGATCTGGCCCCGCCAGAACCGAACGGTGGACCGGTACCCCTGCGTCCCTTCCAGCGACTCGCGATAGAGCGCTTCGAGGTACGTGGCGAACCCCTCGTGAATCCAGAAGTCCTTCCAGTCGCTTGCCGTCACGAGGTTGCCGTACCACTCGTGGGCGAGTTCGTGGAAGTGAAGGGCATCGAACCCGGCCGGGTAGTACAGACCGCCCTCAAGGTTGAAGTCGTTGCCGTAAGCGATGATGGTCTGATGCTCCATCCCCTTAAACGGAGTCTGTGCAACGCCGTACTTGTCCGCCCGAAAGGGGTATGGTCCGAGTGTATTCTCCAGGAAGCGGACGTGCTCCAGAAAGTGAGGCAACGCCGATCGCGCACGAGCTTTATCGCTCGGCAGCGCGTAAAACGAGACGGGCATCTCCCCTCCCGCCGTGCTTCGGTAGGTGGTGTCCACACGAACGTACGGCGCCGCATGAAGCGCCACCGTGTACGGGTTGATCGGTGTGGAAACGAACCAGCGGTAGGTTCGCGACGAGTCGGTGTCGGTCACATCGCGAAGGCGACCATTCGAGGCCGCGACCAGGGGTCGCGGAAGCGTTATGTCGATCGCCATCGAGTCGGGTTCGTCCGACGGGTGATCCTTGACGGGCCACCACATGTCGGCCCCGAAGGTCTGGCATGAGGTCGCAATCCACGGTTCGCCGGCGGGCGTCTTCGACCAAGTGAAACCCCCATCCCACGGGGGCTGCGGTGCAACGCGCGGGGAACCGGCGTAGTCGACCGTCACCCGAAGCGTATCCCCGGCCTGCGCCGTCGAGGGCAACGTCATCCATAGCTGATTGCCGTCAGCACGCCGCTCGACGGGGAGTTCCAGCGTCTCATCGCTCAATGTGAGGCGCGCCGACGACACCTCGAGTCGGCCGTCCAGGTTGAGGACGAAGTGGTCGATCGGGTCGAGGACCGCCGCGACGGCGGTGAGGCGCCCGTCGATCGACTGGGCTGCCGTGTCGACATCAACGCTCAGGTCGTAGTAGGTAACGTCGTACGCTGCCTGCTCGGGAAGTAGCGCACCGCCGGAGTCCTGCCCGGATGCGTCCGCCGAGCAGCCGACACACAGCACGGAGGCTGCGATGAGCAGGATGAGACGAACCATGCGATCCATGGGACACAGGGACAAGGGGACATCAGAGCGAAGGAAAAGGAAACGAAGCACAGCATACAACCAGACGGTGCTGGTTGGGTCTCCCGGAGATAGTCGTCCAAACGGAAAGACCCCGCCCCATCACGGTCCATGTCGGGGCGAGGCGCGTGGCATATAGACAGCCAGGATCCCGGATTAACGAACAACGCTTCCCGGTTCGGCATCTGCGGAGATCGGCGCAAGGTTGCCGTCCCGATCTTCCGCCATCAGGACCATGCCCTGGCTTTCCAGGCCGAACATGGTTTTCGGGGCGAGATTGGCCACGACGACCACATTGCGCCCCTTGATCTCGTCCGTCGTCATGTGCTCCGCAATCCCGGCGAGTATCTGGCGCTCTTCGAAGCCGAGATCGATTTCGAGTCTAAGCAGCTTGTCCGCATCTTCGACGGGTTCTGCGGCCGTGACGACGCCCATCCGGAGATCCAGATCCATGAAGTCGCCAAACTCGATCTCGTCCTTCTTGGGCGCGTACCCGGCGTCCTCCGCTGTGGCCGTTTCGGCTGTCGCAGCGTCCGTTTCGTCGGTCTGGCCGAGTTTTTCGCGTTGTTCGTCCATCGTGTCGTCTTCTACCTTTTCAAAGAGAATAGCGGGGGTACCGAGCTCATGGCCCGGAGAAAGGAGCGAGGTGCCGGCATCGTCCCATCCAACCAGGTCGTCGGTCGGGGCATCGCCGTCGCCCGGGACGCTGGGACGGACGCCGTCAAGGTTCAGCATGTCACGTAAGCGCGAAGCGGCATCCGGCAGGACCGGCTCCATCAGCACGGAGAGCGACGCGCAGAGCTGCAGGCAGAGATGCACGGTGTTGGCGGCTGCGGGACTTTCGTCATTCTTTCGCGTGTGCCACGGCTCGGTGTCGTTGAAGTACTTGTTGCCGGCGCGGGCCAGGTCAATCGTTTCATAAATCGCCTCACGCATCCGGTACTCGCCGTACGCATCGCCGATCACAGCGGGGGCCGATTGGAGGCGATCGAGGAGATCCTGGTCTGTTTCGGTCGGATCCTTCAGCGGCGGCACGGCGCCATCGAAGAAGCGGTCGGCGAACGTCAGGGTCCGGTTGACAAAGTTGCCGAGCACATCGGCGAGCTCCCCATTGACGCGGCTCTGAAACCCGTCCCAGCTAAAGTCTGCGTCTTTCGACTCCGGCAGTGTGGTACCGAGCGCGTACCGAAGCATGTCCGCGCCGTGGGTTGCGTCCTCGAAGTCATCGAGGTATTCGTGCAGCCAGACCGCCCAGCCACGGCTCGTCGATAGCTTGCGGCCTTCCAGGTTCAAGAACTCATTGGCCGGGACGTTGTCCGGCAGCACGTAGTCGCCGTGCGCCTGGAGCATCGCCGGAAACATGAGGCAGTGAAAGACAATGTTGTCCTTTCCGATGAAGTGGACGAGATTGGTCCCTTCATCCTGCCAGTACGTTTGCCAGCGATCCGGATCTCCCTGCTCGGCGGCCCACTCCTTGGTTGCAGAAATATACCCGATGGGCGCGTCGAACCAGACGTAGATCACCTTCCCCTCCGCCTCCAGGCCGTGTCGGGCCGCGACGTCCTCCGGGACCGGCACGCCCCACGGCACGTCGCGCGTAATGGAGCGGTCTTTCAGTCCTTCGTTGAACCAGCTCTGGACCTGCCCGAGAACATTGTTCTTCCACTCGGGATGGGTGCCGATCCATGCCTCGAGGTCCGGCTGCATGTCGCCGAGCGGGATATACCAGTGCGACGTCTCCTTCAGCACGGGCGTTGCATCGGTGAGCGTGCTCTTCGGGTCGATCAGCTCGGTCGGGCTCAGCGACGAACCGCATTTCTCGCACTGATCGCCGTATGCCTCCTCGTACCCGCAACTGGGGCATGTGCCGACGACGAACCGGTCCGCCAGAAACATCTCGGCCTCCGGGTCGAACAGCTGTTCGTTCGTCTTAAGCTTGAAAACGTCCTTCTCGTCGAGCGTCCGGAAGAAGTCCTGCGACGTGACCCGGTGGGTGTCCGAGCTCGTCCGGCCGTAATAATCGAAGCTCATACCGAAGCGATCGAAGCTGTCCTCGATCATCGGGTGGTAGTGATCGACGATGTCCTCCGGCGAGCGTCCTTCGCGGAGCGCGCGCATCAGGATGGCGACGCCCATCTCATCGGACCCGCAGATAAAAAGCACGTCCTCCCCTTTGAGGCGCTGATACCGGCAGTACAGGTCAGCCGGCAGGTAGGCCCCGGCGAGGTGACCGAGGTGAATGTTGCCGTTGGCGTACGGCAGGGCGGCCGTCACCAGAATGCGGTCGTGCGAATCGTTCGGCATGGCGAGTTGAAGGTGGGCGGAAAGCGAACATCAGCGCGCCGTCGAGATGCCGTGCATCCCGGAAGCGGCATGTAGTATACGGGACCGCGAAATGTTGTTCAGCCTCCCGGGACGGATTGCGCGGAAGGTTTACGATGGGAGGAGAACGGGGAGTGGGGAATTTAGAATGTCGAAGGGCGAAGGGCGAATTTAGAGTTTCGAATATCGAATTTCGAAGGGCGAATGGGGAATTGGGAGTGTTGAAGGGCTAAGGGCGAAAGGCTAAGGGCGAAAGGCTAAGGGCGAAGTAGTGATTCCATCCGCTTCATTTCCGATTTTCCCCAGCTCGATAATCCCTAATTCCTAATCCGTAATCCCCAATCCTGCACTTTCGGAACGGCCTTTCGGGTTTGGCATACCGCCATCGTGTCTCGTTCTCCACAGCCATTCCCCCGTTGCCTGTGCCCGCGTCCCTGAGCGTTGATACTCTCTGTTCCCTGCTGAAGGACCCCGCGACCTACCCTCAAGATCCCGAGTCGATCAAGCTCACGCAGACCCATATCTCCGTCGTTGCGCTGGTTCCGCCGTTTGTGTACAAGATCAAGAAACCGGTCGATTTCGGCTTTCTGGATTTTACAACGCTCGATCGTCGCCGGGACGCATGCGAAGCGGAGGTCCGGCTCAACCGGCGGCTCTGCGACGAAACGTACCTTGGCGTCGTCCCGCTCGCCAACACGGCGGACGGCTACCGGCTTGAATCCGACGACGGAGCTGTCGTGGAGACGGCCGTGAAGATGCGCTACCTGCCGCATGACGGGTTTTTGCACCAACACGCGGAGGAGGGGACGCTCACACGGGACCAAATTGACCGCGTCGCGTCCACCCTCGCGACGTTTTACGACGGCCTGGACACGCGTCCCGATATCGCCGAACAGGGCTGGGTAGACCATCTTCGCGTGAACACGGACGAAAACTTCGAGCAGACGCAGGATCACATAGGGACGCTCCTTCCCCACGCGGCGTATCGCGTCCTTCGGGACTACACCGACCGCTTCTACGACGCACACGCCGCCCTCCTCAATCGCCGCCGCACAGGAGGGCACTTCATCAACGGGCACGGCGACCTCCGGCTGGAGCACGTCCACCTGTCCGATAAGGGCGTCTGCATCTACGACTGTATCGAGTTCAACGACCGGTTTCGGCACCTGGACGTGGCGAACGATATCGCTTTTCTGGCCATGGACCTCGACGGCCACGGGTACCGGGATCTGTCGCGCTACTTCGTCCGGCAGATGGCAGACCGCCTCGACGACGCCGAGCTACTGGACGTCGTGCGGTTTTACAAGGTCTACCGTGCCTACGTCCGCGGGAAAGTCGAGGGCATGACGGCCGCCGAAGCTGAAGTCCCGGAGGAAGAACGGACCGCTAGCACGGAACGGGCACGGGAGCACTACCGCTGGGCCCTGCGATACGCCGCGGCCGGCCCGCATCCCATGGTGGTCGTCGTGATGGGGCGGACGGGTAGCGGCAAGAGCACCCAGGCCGCCGCGTGTGCCCGCGCTCTCGGGTGGAGCCACATCAGTTCCGACCGCATCCGGAAAGAACGGGCGGGCGTCCCCCTCTACGAACGGACACCGGAGCCGGCCCGGGACGACGTGTACGGAAGCGAAATGACCGAGCGGGTCTACGGGCAGCTCACCGATGAGGCGATCGACACCGTCCGATCGACCGGACACGGCGTGGTTGTAGATGCAACGTTCAGCAGCGCAGACCGTCGGACGGCGCTGCGAGACGCCCTCCGTAAGGCCAACCTGCCGTACGCGTTTGTCGAGCTTACGGCCGATGAAGCGACCCGCCGGAGGCGACTGAATCGGCGCAATTCGGAAAGCACCATCTCGGATGCTCGGCCCGATGTGATGGGAAAAATTGACCGTCGATATGAGGCGCCGTCCGCGTTGTGGGACGCCCACCACCTGCGCGTGTCGACACGCGTAGAAGTGGAGGATACGACGACCGACATCCTCCGGGCGCTCATCCGTCTCCACGACGGATAGACCGATGGTCACGCGAGCGTTTTCGCGGCGTCGGCGGAAATAATCTGTACGCCGGCGTCGTTCATTTCCTCCCAGGCGGCGGCCACGGATCCGTTGGCGTCAATGCCGCGCGTGGCTTCTTCGACGACGTAAACGTCAAACCCCTGCTTTCGACCGTCCAGGGCAGACCACTTGACGCAGAAGTCCGTCGCGAGTCCGACGACGAAAAGCGTGTCGATGTCCCGCTCCCGGAGGTATCCGGTCAGACCCGTCGGCGTCTCGTTGTCGTTTTCGAAAAACGCAGAATAGGAGTCGATCTCAGGACGAAATCCCTTTCGAATGATGAGTTCGCTACGGGTCGTATTCAGGTCCGGATGAAACTCCGCACCGTCTGTCCCCTGAACGCAGTGGTCCGGCCACAGCGTTTGCTGCCCGTATTCGACCTCGATCTCATCCATCGGATCGTGGCCTGGATGCGATGACGCGAATGACTGGTGCCCTGCCGGATGCCAGTCCTGCGTCTGAATCACATGATCGAAGGCGTCCGACAGGTCGTTGATGATGGGTACCACCTCGTCACCCTCCGGCACTGCGAGAGCACCACCGGGGCAAAAGTCATTCTGCACGTCCACGATCAGAAGAGCGTTCATTGGCGGTCGAGCCGTGTGTGAGGAGAAATCGTTGTATCCTGTTGAATGCCCGGCGAATCGCCATGTTTGGCGGTCTGAGCGACGATTATGTAGAACCACCGGGGGAATCGCCCGCCGTGATGACGGATCATCCCGTGGCGAAAAAGGTTCGATCGATGATCCGGATCATCCCCTCGTGACCCACTCCGTACCGTCATGGCTGTCTCCACTCCATCGGTAGCGAGCCGCGATGCATCGGCGCCCGCCGAGAACCATCCCGACCGGCTAACCGAGCTCTTTCAGAAGCAGAAAGAGCATCACCTGACCGTCCGCAACACGACTGCGGACGAACGACGCGCCCGCATTCGCCGGATCCGGGATGGCGTCCGGAATCGCCGGCAAGAGATCCGAGATGCTCTCTACGCCGACTTTCAGAAATCCCCGGAAGAGGTGGATCTCACGGAGGTCAAGTCGGTGATCGATGAGGCCAACTTTGCGCTCACGCATATCGACGACTGGATGGCGTCCGAGTCGGCCCCGACGCCTCCCCTCCTGACCGGCACGTCGTCGGAGGTTCGCTACGAGCCGAAGGGCGTGGCGCTCATCATCTCCCCGTGGAACTACCCGTTTAACCTGACGCTCGGACCGCTAATTGCCGCCATTGCGGCGGGCAACTCCGTCATCGTGAAGCCGTCGGAGTACACGTCGAACAGCAGCCGGGTCATGCGCGAGATGATCGACGGGCTGTTCGACCCGCGCGAGGTGGCTCTGGTCGAGGGAGCCGTGGAGACGTCACAGGCCCTGCTGGACCTGCCGTTCGATCACTTTTACTTCACCGGAAGCCCGGAGGTCGGACGTATCGTCATGCGGTCCGCCGCAGAACACCTCTCGTCCGTAACGCTGGAACTCGGCGGCAAGTCTCCCGCCATCGTGGACGCGACGGCCGATGTGGACGATGCCGCGGCGAAGATCGCCTGGGGCAAATTCACCAACACCGGTCAGACGTGCATTGCCCCGGACTACGCGCTCGTCCACGAATCGCTCTACGAAGCGTTTCTCGAACGCATCAGCCACTACATCTCCAGGTACTACGGCGACACCGATGACGCCCGCCGCGAGTCGCCGGACTACGCTCGCCTCGTCAATCAGAAGCACTTTTCCCGCGTGCAGTCGCTTCTGACCGACGCGATGCAGGCCGGCGCACGGGCGGTTGTTGGCGGACAGACGGATGCCGAGTCGCGCTACATTGCGCCCACGGTACTCGCTCACGTCCCGGATGGCGCGCGCATCATGGAGGAAGAAATCTTTGGCCCGGTCCTTCCCGTTCTACCTTTTCGCGATCTCGGCACCGCCATCGACCGGATCAACGAACGACCTAACCCGCTCGCTCTCTACCTCTTCACGACCGACGACGACAACGAAACCGCGATTCTCGATCGCACGCACGCAGGCGGCACGTGCATCAATGAGGTGCTGCTGCACTACATGAATCCGCACATGCCGTTCGGCGGGAACGGCCACAGCGGCATCGGGATGGGTCACGGCAAATATGCGTTCCAGGAGTTCTCGCACGCACGCTCCGTGCTCCGGCGCTCGTACGGGTCGAAGCTGATGCGGTACATCTATCCTCCGTACGGCTCGATGACGCGGCGTATGATTGACGCCGCCCTCAAGTATCTTTAAAATCGGCTGATTGATTCAGGGCCTCCCCACGGCCCGGTTGGAAGCATACGTTCACCAGCAAGGATTTATGATCCAGGTCGGAGATACCATTGACGGCTACCGCATCGCCGAGGTCATCGGTCGCGGCGGGATGGGTACGGTGTACCGTGCCGTTGATACCGGTCTGGAGAAGGAAGTCGCGCTGAAAGTGATCGCCCCGCACCTGGCGGAAGATCCGACATTTCTGGGCCGCTTTCGCTCGGAAGCCAAGGCGCTCGCTCGCCTCGACGCGCCGGGGATCGTTCGTGTTCTCGCGCTGCGGGAATCGACCCGTGCGACGTTCATCGCGATGGAATACGTGGACGGACCGCCCCTACGCAAGGTACTTCGGGAGGCCGGCGCCTTGGAGTGGCCGGAGGCGGTCAGCATCCTGCGGCAGATCCTGGGAGCCGTCGAGCATGCGCATTCGTCCGGCGTTCTCCACCGCGACTTGAAGCCGTCGAATATTCTGCTGACCGGCGACGGGCGCGTAAAGATCACGGACTTCGGCCTCGCAAAAATCCGGACGGCGGACACGGACCTGACAGCGACGCACGAAACCGCGGGCACGGTTGCGTACATGTCGCCCGAGCAGGTGGAAGGCCTGAAGCACGTTGATGAACGAAGCGACCTTTTTTCCGTCGGGTTGATTGCGTACGAGATGCTCACCGGCCGGCTGCCCTTTAGCCGGTCCGGCAGCTACTACTCCATTCAGCGGGCCATCGTGCAGGAGCCGTTCGAGCCGCCCTCGAAGCACGTGGAGGATCTCCCGCCGCGAATCGATCAGGTAATTTGCCGTCTCCTCGAGAAAGAGGCAGACCAGCGATATGCCAGCGCGAGTGATGCGATCGAGGCGCTTGCGCCGCTGGATGCTCCGTCGCGCGTGTCCACCCCCGCGGCCCTCCACCCCCGAACGGAAACCGCGGTTGAAGACGGTCCCTCGACGCGTGCCTGGGCCGCAGGCGCCGCCGTCGCCGCCCTCGTACTGGCCTCCGTCGTCCTGGGTGTCTCGCAACTGCTGAATGTCGAGCCGGCCCCAGCGCACTCCTCCCCGACGCCGCCGGATAGTATGGCGAAGCTCGCCATCCGGACCACACCGGCGGCGCAGTTGACCGTAAACGGGGACAGCATCGGCGAGAGCCCGGTCGAAGCCATGGAGATTCCCAGTGGATCGGTGACGGTCCGTGCGGAGCGACAGGATTTCGCGACGGCGGAGACCACCTTTACCGCGGATGGTTCACACGCAATCGACCTCGTTCTCTCCGAATCCCGCCCGCGAACGTCGCTGGAGGATGTGGCAACCGGTCGCGTGGAGGTGCGGTCCTCCCCCGCCGGGGCGCTCGTCCGCGTAAACGACCGTGAGGTCGGGGTAACACCGGTGGAGGTGAGCGCCCGAACCGGCGAAGCAACCGTCCAGATTGAGAAGCCGGGGTATCATCCCTTCACGTCCCGAACAGAGGTGCGCTCGGGACGCGCAACGAATATCAGTGCCACGCTTCAGGTCGTCGCGAGCACCGTCGCCCTCCGTTTCAACCCGTTCGCGACCGTCACCGTCGACGGGCAGCAACGCAGTATCGAGCGCGTGACCGAATGGTCGGATTCCCTTTCCCCGGGCCGCCACCGCATCGTCGCACGGTATCGCTCTGCCGAATGGGTCCGTGTCGTGGACCTGCGCCCGGGGGAAACCTTCCAGCGTGACGTCGACTTCACCAAGCGCGTTGAGGTTCGCATCGTGGCGCAGAACGATCAGGGGCAGTCACTCCCGAACGCAGAGATCCTCGTCGACGGGACTCCCTCCGGGTACGCTCCGCAGCAACTCGAACTCCGCGTCGGTCGCCACCGGATCCAGGTACGAAAGGACGGGTACCTCGAAGCCGAACGCATCGTCGACATCGACACCGATGCCGGTGGACGCATCACCTTTACGCTGCAGGCCGTCGAGCCGTCGGCACAATCGTCGATGTGAGTCCGGTGGCTCCTGTTCGGCACGCCGTCGACTTCGCATACAGGCATTTCCATTGGTGTACGGGCACTCCGAGCCCGCCGCGGCCCGCGCCACGGCCCGTGCAGTCGACCCCTCGCCGTCCGTTATCCACAGCCAGTATCTGTCACGCTGCCGGGAGCAGGGAACGAGAATTCTGTGGAGACGCGTGCATTCACGCGCTTCATTTCGTAGGCTATCGTGTCCCGCACCCACCAATCGGTTTCCGCGGGGCCGCTATGTGAATGCTGAGTACCGTTCCTCTCCCCCGGTTCAGTTTGTCGTTATGCCGCGCACTTCCCGTCCCGTCCTCCCGTTTCGCCTTCCGATGCCGGGTCTATCCGCAGGCTTCGGTCGCATCGCGTCGTTGCTGATAGCGATTCTGTCCGCCGCGATGCTGCTGTTCGCTCCCGTGGATTCCGCCACCGCGCAGGAATCCCCATCCAACGATCAGTGCGAAACCGAGTACAGGCAGGCGCAGGAAAGCTACCTCGCCGCGGAATTCGATCCCGCGATCCGACTATTGCAAACCTGTCTGGATGAAGCGCAGACAACCCTGTCGGATACAACCCTCGTGAAGATGTACCGGCTCCTGGCGTTCTCATATCTCGGAGAGGGTGATGAAGCCGGCGCCCGGCGGGCGGTCAACGACCTGTTAACCACCGCGCCCGACTATCGCCCGGACCCGACGCAGGACCGCCCTGACTTCGTACAGCTCGTTCAAAACGCACGTGAGGAGCGGCGGCAGGTTGCCCGGGACCGTGATAACGGGCGCAATTGGGTGAAATGGGTCGCCGGCGGCGTCGGAGTGGTCGTCCTCGGGGTACTCGCGGCTGTCCTCAGCGGGGGTGGCGGCGACGGGGATGACGACTAACGTATATGTGCATCTCTTCCCCGGTCGCAACGAAGCGCTCCACGCCCGTAACAAATTACTGTGGAGCGGTTGCATCCCCCCGTGCGTGACCGGACATTACTCAGGCGCATCGTGTCTACCCGACGACCGCTTTCGCCTGTGCCCGCTTCCGGCCCTGTGGACCCCTTCCGTCTCGCTGTCTTCGCTTCTGGCGGAGGCAGCAACTTCCAGTCGATGATCGATGCGGTCGAGGAGGGAACTCTGGACGCGGAGATCGTGCTCTGCGTAAGCAACCACGAAGCCGCGGGGGCGCTCGATCGAGCAGCGGATTACGGCATCCCGACAGCTATCGTCGATCCGGACCCGATCGAGGCCCAGACCTTCTCCCGTCGTCTTCTCGAGGTGCTCGACGACCACGGCGTGACGTTCATCGCCCTTGCCGGGTATCTCCGTAAAATCCCTCCGGCCGTCGTCGAGGCGTACCGACACCGCATGCTGAACATCCACCCGGCGCTGCTGCCCGCGTTCGGAGGGAAAGGGATGTACGGAATGAACGTCCACCGGGCCGTTGTCGACTATGGCGTCCACTGGACCGGCGCCACGGTTCACGTCGTCGATGAAGAGTATGACCACGGGCCCATCGTCCTGCAGCAGCCGGTCCCCGTCTACCCCGACGATACCCCCGACGACGTCGCACGCCGGGTTCTCGCCGTCGAGCACGCCATCTATCCCCGCGCGCTCCGTCTCTTTTCCGCCGGCCGTGTTCAGGTCGACGGTCGCTCCGTCCGCATCCTCGACGCACCACCGGACGCCGAGCCGGCGTCCTGATCAATCTCTCCTCCACCCTACCTCCGATTCCACACTCATGATCTCCGCCAAAGACCTTCCCGCACCGGATGATCTCCTCCCTGTTCGGCGTGCTTTGATCTCGGTCTTCGACAAAACGGGCGTTGCCGACTTCGGACGCCGCCTCGACGCCATGGGCGTGGAGATCATATCGACCGGCGGCACAGCGCGGACCCTGCGTGAGGCCGGCGTCGCCGTCACCGATGTGCATGCCGTGACGGGCTCGCCGAAGATTCTGGACGGGCGCGTCAAGTCGCTCCACCCGGCCATCCACGGCGGCATCCTGGCGCGGCGAAACGACCCGGACGACCGGGACGACCTGGAGGCAGAGGGCATCGAGCCGATCGACCTCGTCGTCTGCAACCTGTATCCATTTCAGGATGCGGTTCGGCAGAAGGACGCGGATCTGGCGACGGCGATGGAAAATGTGGATATCGGCGGTCCGACCATGGTGCGTGCAGCGGCTAAAAACCACGACTTCGTAGCCGTCGCAACGGCTCCTGACCAGTACGACGCCCTTGTCAGCGAACTCGAGGAAACCGATGGGCGCCTGTCGCTGAGCACGCGACGTGCGCTCGCCCGCGAGGCATTCGGGCACACGGCAGAGTACGACGCTGCCATCCACGCCTACATGAGCGCTTCGCCCGACATCCCCGATGCGGACGCCGGCGAGGACGTGCTGCCCGACACCTACACCGAGTCGCTTCCGAGAGCCTCGGTGCTTCGCTACGGCGAGAACCCGCACCAGGAAGGCGGCCTGTACGGCGATACGGCTCCGTTCGTCGAACCGCTGCACGGAAAGGCGCTTTCATTCAACAACTGGATGGACCTAAGCGCGGCCTGCGGCCTGATCGACGAATTCCGGGACGCCGGTCCGACCGTGGCGATCTTGAAGCACACGAACCCGTGCGGCGTCGCCACAGCCGACTCGCTTCTTTCCGCGTGGAATCGCGCGTTTGCAACGGACCGGCAGTCTCCCTTCGGCGGCATCGTCGTCACCAACCGGACCCTCGACGCCGAAACCGCCGAAGCGATCGATGAGATCTTTACCGAGATCATCATCGCGCCGTCGTTTTCACCGGAAGCGATGGAGCGGCTCCAGGAAAACGACCGGCGGCGGTTGATCAAGCACGTCGGCGCAGCACGCGGCGATCGCCGTCAGGACGTTCGGAGCGTCGTCGGCGGTCTGCTGGTTCAAACCCGCGACGCCGTTCTCCCGCCTTACGAGGTCCAGAGCGACCGCTGGACGGTGGCCACCGATCGGTCGCCGACCGACCGGGAAGCGCGCGACCTTGACTTCGCCTGGCGCGTCTGCAAACACGTTAAGAGCAACGCCATCGTGTACGCCCGAGACGGCGCTACGCTCGGCATTGGCGCGGGACAGATGAGCCGCGTCGATGCCTCCGAACTCGCTGTCATGAAGGCGAAAAAGTCGGAACTTGACTTGAGTGGCTCCGTGGTAGCTTCCGATGCATTTTTCCCCTTCGCTGACGGACTTGAAGCGGCCGCCGAAGCCGGCGCGCGAGCGGCCATCCAGCCCGGCGGATCCATCCGCGACGACGAGGTGATCGAGGCCGCCAACCGGCATGACGTCGCCATGGTCTTCACCGGCCACCGCCACTTCCGCCACTGAGCCGCCCTCGTCGACCACCACGTCCACGACCCACGATCGTATCCCGGCGTCGTGTGCGCCATTCGTGGCATATACAGAGCAGGGCAGTCGTCAACCACCGGTCGATCGTCGGATCGATCGGCTTCCCGCGGGCGTTTCCGGAGGACGGGGCGCGTGAATCCCGTTGTCCGCTTTCCGGACCTCCACGTGGCAGCCATCCGGATGGCGTCGGGGGTTTCATTATAGTAACAGCAGCCGTATCCTCCCCCACAGAGTTTCCGGGCAACAGGACCAACTCCCCCTCGTGCGGACTGCATGGCCGCATCCCGCGAGGCAGACCGCTGCGGGCACCCTCCATTTTTGTCGCACACATGACGGTACGTGCATAGATGTTTTTCAACTTTTCGCAGGACGTCGCCATCGACCTCGGGACGGCCAACACGCTCATTCACATCCGGGGCGAAGGCATCGTCCTGAACGAGCCGAGCATCGTCGCCGTGGACCACAAGACCGGCGAGGTGCGCGAGATCGGCTACGAGGCGCTGCAGATGCACGAGCGCACCCATACCGAGATCGAAACGATCTGGCCGTTGAAAGACGGCGTGATCGCCGACTTCAAGGTGGCGGAGCAGATGATTGAAGGTATGCTCCGGAAGGTCCGAAAGAACTGGCTGACCCGCGTCCGCAATATGGTCGTATGCGTCCCCAGCGGCATCACGCAGGTGGAGGAGCGGGCCGTGGAAGATTCGGGCGAGCGCGCCGGCGCGAAACACGTGCGCCTGGTATCGGAGCCGATGGCCGCCGCGATCGGGATCGGCCTCGACATCGACGAGGCCGTGGGCAACATGGTCGTGGATATTGGGGGCGGAACGACGGAGATTGCCGTGATCGCCCTGTCCGGAATCGTCATCGACGAGTCGATCCGCGTGGGCGGCGTAGAGCTCGACAACGCCATCGTTCAGTACTTCAAGCGAAACCACAATCTGCTGATCGGGTCGCGGACGGCAGAACGGATCAAGTGTGAGATCGGAAGTGCAATCGAGCTGGATCCGGAGATGGAGATCTCCGTCAAGGGCCGCGACCTCGTGAGCGGTATCCCGAAGCTCCGCACCATTTCATCGGTGAACGTCCGGGAGGCGCTGCGCGATAACCTGGACCAGATCGGGGCGGCTGTTCTACGCTGCCTCGAGCGCACACCGCCGGAGCTGGGTGCCGACGTGCTTGAGCGTGGCATCATGCTCACGGGAGGCGGCGCGATGCTGCACGGACTGGACGTGATGCTACGGGAGCGCGTGGAACTGCCGGTCTACATCGCCGAGGACCCGCTGACCGCCGTCGTTCGAGGGACGGGAGAGGTCCTGGAGAACCTTGAAAAATACAAGCGGGTTCTAATCTAGTGCATCGCGGTGGCCCTCCCCGCCTGAGGATGTCGCCTACGTCCTTTACGCCTCCGTACCGATGAACCTCTGGGAACAGCTTCGCGACTGGCTGCTGCTCATCGCACTGCTGCTCGCCTCCGTCGTCGTCATGGCGACGCAGAATGAACCGCTGGTACGGGCCGTTCGCGCGGAGACAATGGAATGGACGGCGCGCATCGAGAGCGGCTTTGCATGGATGGGTCGCTACGTGCGTGCCGTCGAAGAGAACGACGCTCTGCGACAGCGAAACATTGAGCTCTCCAGCGAGGTCGCCCGTTCACGGGCTGTGCGGACGCAGAACGAGGAGCTGCGCCGCCTGCTGAGCCTGCGCGATTCCACCCGCGCAAGTATGGTTCCGGCCCGCATCGTTACCAAGGACATCACGCGCCAGCGCAACTGGATCACGCTCGATGTCGGTCGCGCTGACAGCGTGACGGCCGGCATGCCCGTGATTCATGAGGCAGGAATCGTCGGAAAGGTGGTGCTCGTCAGCGAGCACTACGCCCGTGCAATGCCCTTCCTCAACACCGATTTCCGGGTCCCGGCAACGATTCTACCGATCGGAGCGGAAGGTATCGTTCGCTGGGAAGGGGATCGACTCGATCGCCTGCGCCTTCAGCACGTCGTAAAAACCGAACCGGTTGAGCTCGGCCAGGAGGTGGTCACAAGCAGCCACAGCGACATCTTCCCTCCCGGACAGCGGATCGGGACGATCGACTCGGTGACCGTCCGGCCCGGACGGAACGAATTCAGCATCTCGCTGCGTCCTGCCGTGGAGCTGTACCGCGTGAACCATGCCTTTGTGATCCGCACAATCCCGACGCCTGAGAAAGACAGCCTCGAAGCGGCCTCGATCCCCTGATTGCCATGCTGCCCGTCGGTGTGCGCCCTTTGCGTGACCGGCCCTCCGACCGCTCTCGTTCTCTGGCCGGATGAACCACCCGCCCCGCGGAACCGTGTACCGCCCCTCCGTCTGCGGATCCTGTTCCTCGCACCAAGCCCCCACCGGCCGTGAAGCGCTACTCCATCTCTTCCCCTGCCGCGACGATGCCCTGGACGAATGGACCGCTCGCTGTGCTTGTTGTCGCGCTTCTCCTCCCTCTCCTCGCGCCAGCGGCCGTCGGTCAGCCGGTACAGAATGCTGAACACACGGCGGAGTCCGTCGGGTCGGCCGTCTCCTCCGCGCTCTCCCGACCGGAGTTCAACGGCTCGCTCTGGGGCGTCGTCGTTGCCGAAGCCGAAACCGGTAAGGTCCTGCATGCCAGGAACGGGTCGACCAACGCCACGCCCGCCTCAAACATGAAGCTGCTTACCGCGGCAGCTGCGCTCGATCGGCTGGGTCCCGACTTTCGGTACACGACCACCGTCTACCGCGGCGGACCAGTGGAGGGCGGCGTGCTTCAGGGGCCTCTCGTCGTCCGGGGAGCCGGCGACCCGACGCTCGGCGACACGAAACCCGACCCGACGGCCGTATTCCGCCAGTGGGCGGACTCGCTCCGGGCTGCCGGCATTCGACGGATCGAGGGCGACATCGTAGGAGACGACGATATCTTTGACGACCAGGCGCTCGGGAAAGGGTGGAGCTGGGACGACACGCCGTACTATTACGCGGCCGAGATTGGCGGACTGGTTTACCACCGCAACGTGATCGACCTGACCGTCCGCGGACAGGACGAAGGCATGCCGGCCCGCCTCTCGTGGACGCCGATGAATACCGGGTACGTGAACGTCGTCAACCGGAGCGTGACCTCCGCACCGGGCACGCGGAAGGACGAGGACTACCGGCGCCTTCCCGGTACGAATACAATCCAGGTGGGGACGACGGTACCGCCCGGCGGCCTGGAGCGGGAAGAACTCACCATCACCAACCCGACGCTTTTTCTCACGCATGTCCTGCGAGAGGTACTGATCGACGAGGGCATTGCTGTAACTGGGTCGCCCGTCGACGTGGACGACATGGCCATCAAGCCCGACTACACCACTGCGGCGTTCTCACCGGTTGCATCCTACACGTCCCCTCCCATGAGCGAACTTGTCGCCACCATCAACGAGGACAGCGACAACCTGTACGCCGAGCAGATCCTGCGTACGCTCGCTGTTCACGCCGCCCCCGATGCATCCCATCTGGACCCGGGCTCGGCAGAGAAAGGCGCTGTCGTCGTCAAGTCGGTCGCCGCAGAGGCGGGCGTGGATACGAGTCGGGTCAAGGTTGCCGACGGCTCCGGACTTTCGCGCCACAACCTGGTCAGTGCGGAGGCCACTGTTAAGCTGCTCCAGTACATGTGGAATCATCCGAACCGGGCCGTCAGACGCTCTTTTCTCGAGAGCCTTCCCCTCGGCGGCCGCGATGGAACGCTCGAATACCGGTTTCGGGGGAATGCGTCGGCCGGCCGAAATGTACGGGCCAAAACCGGCACGCTCTCGAACGTAAGCGCATTGAGCGGCTTTGTGACGCGGCGTGACGGAACCCCGCTTATTTTCTCGATCATGTGCATCAACCATACGACCCGTGGCAGCACCGTTCGCCGGGCGCAGGACCGGATCGTAAACGCCCTCGCGCGTCTGTAAACCGACAGGGTCGTCCGGGCGAGCCGTCTTTCACGGAGATTTTCGCCCTCGGAAGATTGTGGCCGAACCGGCGTCCCGCTTCGTCGTAAAGGAGGCCCGATGCGGCGGCACAACACGTGTGCCGTTTCTCCACGATCCACTTTCGATTCCGACGAATCCTGCCTCCTGCTTATGGCCGATCAGTCCTCGCTTCACGCCACCACCGTTCTCGGCGTACGCCACAACGGTACCATCGCTCTCGGCTCCGACGGTCAGGCGACCATGGGCGAAACGGTGATGAAGCACAAGGCCGAAAAGGTGCGCTCGCTTTACAACGATAAGATCCTCGCAGGCTTTGCAGGGTCGACGGCGGATGCATTTACGCTGTTCGAACGCTTCGAAGAGAAGCTGCAGGAATACGGCGGCAATCTGACGCGCTCGGCCGTGGAACTTGCCAAAGACTGGCGCACCGACCGATATCTCCGGAAGCTCGAGGCCCTGCTTGCGGTGGCCTCGGCCGAACGCATGCTCCTGATCAGCGGCGGCGGAGATGTGATCGAACCCGACGACGACATTCTTGCTATCGGTTCTGGCGGCCCCTTTGCCCTCGCAGCCACCCGGGCGCTTAAGGAGCACGCGAGCGACCTCAGCGCGCGGGAAATTATCGAGCAGGGGCTTAACATAGCCGCTGACATCTGCATTTACACGAATCACAATCTGACCATCATGGAGATCGAGGAGGACGCATAGACCGCGTCCGCTTGTCTCCACCGTTCCGGCCCCACGGGACACAACCGCGTTCTTTGACGCACACGAGTGAAGCCCTTCCCGGCGGTATCGACCTGTACGCCGGGTCCACGAATTCGGCCTCTGTAGTTTGTTGAGCCGAATTCCATTAATGACCCTTATCCGATAAAAAAATAGATACGATGGGATACAGACAATCATCCCGCGGCCTTAATGCGGGGACCTCCGACCGTGCCGCGATTTTCGTTGATTACGACAACCTGTACCACACACTTCGCGACCTGAGCAGCCGCGGCGGTTCGGCCGCGGATTACACTTTTGAGATCTTCAATGAAGTGAGGCGTTACCTGGAGGAGGGAGACGATACGCCGACGATTCTCGCGACCGCGTACGCTGATTTTGTCAACCTCGCGGATGGCGGTGGACTTCACGTGCAGGATCGCCTGTATTCGGAGGGCATTGACCCCGTACTGACGCCTTCGGAACCGCAGGTCAATGCGTCCGAGCTCACTCTCTGCATCGATGCCACCTCCCTCCTCGCCGAGCGCGGGGACGTTGGAACGATCGTCATCATCACCGGCGATCGTTCGTTCGTGCCGCTGGTTCGGTCGATTCGCAATTCGGGTCGGCGCGCACTCGTGGCTGCGGTCACGCCGCCTCCGGCCGGCTCGACGCCGTCCCTGGGTGAAGACGACGCCTACCTCGACGCGCGAAACCTGCTGAGTCAGTCCTCGCGGGACGATCTCACCGTCAGTGACAGCCGCGGTCGGTCCGCCTCTCGCTCGCGGTCCGGCGGAAGCCGCCGTTCCGCTTCGTCGCGGCAGGAGCAGACCACCGGTGCCGCGGCCAAGCGACGCTATCGGTCGATCGATAACCCGATGGCGCGCCGAACCGTGGAGGTGACGGAGGAGCACTTCGGCCAGTACGAAGAGGTCTACCTCACCCCGCTCCTGCGCAAATTGAGCGACGTGCTCGGCGAGCAGCACGATCCAAAGTCGCTCGTCAGCGAACTGGAGGCCGCCGGGGCCGTCCGACTCGAGAAACGCGACGGCTACCCGTACGACTACACCGTTCTCATTCTCAACCAGGATCACCCGGACGTTCAGGAGATCCAGGACGACTTCTACAGCCAGCAGTCCACCGGATATAACGGGGCGTCCGACTCGTACAACGACTACGACTCATACGACGAGTACGACGAAGATTACGAGGGCGGCGCCTACGAGGACGAGGACACGCACGACGAAACCTCGGACGCAGACGACGTCGGCGTGACCGACGATGTCAATGACGAGGAGACGTACGACGAGGAACCAAGCTAGCTGCCCTCGGCGCCTCTTGCCTTTTCGTTCTGCCCGCATGCTCAGAGGGGGAGGCCGATGGTCTCCCCTTCTGCATGCATGCCCGATCTCACGACGCTGTTGACCGACGGACCACCCTTTATGCCATCCACCAGCCCATTCGATGACGAGCTGACTCCACGTCAGATCGTCGAGGAACTGAACAAATACATCATCGGCCAGGACGAGGCGAAGAAAAACGTCGCCATCGCCCTCCGCAATCGCTGGCGCCGACAGAACGCGCCGGACGATATGCGAGAGGAGATCATGCCGAACAACATCATCATGATCGGGCCGACCGGCGTCGGTAAGACCGAAATCGCACGTCGCCTCGCCAAACTCGCCCGCGCCCCGTTCATCAAGGTGGAAGCCTCGAAGTTCACCGAGGTGGGCTACGTCGGCCGGGACGTCGACAGCATGATCCGCGACCTGACGGATATTGCCGTCAACCTCGTTCGCGAGGAGCACCAGAAAGACGTGCAGGACCGGGCCCGTGAACGCGCGGAGGAGCGGATCCTCGATATTCTGATCCCCCCGGAAGAAGGCGCGTCGCAGGGCTCCTCCTCCGGTGGACAGTCGATCAACGGTCCCGGGTTCGTGCTGCAGCGTGGAGAAGACGAGGCCGAAACACAGGATGCAGAGACCTCAGATGCCGACGATTCCGAGGTCAGCCTCCGCGAGCGGACGAGGGAAAAATTCCGCGACAAACTGAAGCGAGGCGACCTGGACGACCGTGAGATCGAGATCGAGGTGACGTCCGATCAGTCGCCCATGATGCAGGTGTTCGGCCCGATGGGAATGGAAGAAATGGGCGTTAACCTGCAGGACCTGCTCGGCAACATGGGCGGACAGCAGCGCAAGAAGCGCCGTGTCCCGGTCGAAGAGGCGCGCGACATCCTACAGGAGGAGGAGGCGCAGAAACTGATCGACATGGACCAGGTGAAGGAGGACGCCCTGGAGCGCGTCCAGCAATCGGGCATCGTGTTTATCGACGAAATCGACAAGGTCGCTTCCGGCACCCGGACCAGCGACGGCAGCGGCGGGGCCGGACAGGGCGTCTCACGCCAGGGCGTCCAGCGCGACCTCCTCCCCATCGTCGAAGGGTCGACGGTGACGACGAAGCATGGCATGGTCAAGACCGACCACGTCCTCTTTATCGCCAGCGGCGCCTTCCACGTGTCGAAGCCGAGCGATCTCATTCCGGAGCTTCAGGGCCGCTTTCCGATCCGGGTGGAACTGAACAACCTGGATGAGGACGACTTCTACGAGATCCTTACGAAGCCGAAGAACGCGCTGATTAAGCAGTACCGGGCGCTTCTCGCGTCGGAAGACGTTGAGATCACGTTCGAGGACGAAGGCGTTCGCGAAATCGCCAGGATCGCCGCCGAGGTGAATACGGAGGTCGAAAACATCGGTGCGCGACGTCTGCACACCGTTCTCACGACACTTCTCGAAGACGTCCTGTTCGACGTCCCGGATCAGTTGAAGCCGGGATCGTCCGTGGTCGTCGACGAAGACATGGTACGCGAGCGATTGAGCTCGATCGCCGCCAGCCGCGACCTCAGCCAGT
This sequence comes from Bacteroidota bacterium, assembly GCA_009908725.1. GTDB lineage: Bacteria > Bacteroidota > Rhodothermia > Rhodothermales > Salinibacteraceae > Longibacter. The sequence goes on from JAAAOT010000068.1 coordinate 31,455, forward strand.
ACATTCTGTAGCACGGTA
>JAAAOT010000176.1 GCA_009908725.1 Bacteroidota bacterium
GGCCTGGGCGTGTACGACACAATGCAGTACGTCAGCTCGCCGGTGGCCACGATCTGCGTCGGCCTTGCGGCCTCGATGGGATCGGTGCTACTCGCGGCGGGACAGGACGGCAGCCGCGCGGCCCTTCCCAACTCGCGAGTCATGATCCACCAGCCACTCGGCGGAGCCGAAGGACAGGCGTCCGACATCGAGATTCAGGCCAAGGAGATCATGTGGCTGAAGTCGCGCCTCTACGACATCCTTGCGCATCACACGAAGAAGGACGTCGATCAGATCGAGAAGGACGCCGATCGTAACTACTGGATGAGCGCCGAGGAAGCCGCCGACTACGGCGTCGTGGACAACGTGCTGAATCCCGGCAATCTGAAAAACATTACGTCCAACGGCAGCCCGGACGACGAATAAGGCCGACCGCCCTCGACACGCGGCAGCATCAAATGGAAACGGCGACGTCCCCTGATCGGGGCGTCGCCGTTTTTCGTATCTGGGCCGGCTTTCCGGCACGTACAAAAAATGAGGCACTGGCCCGGGGGGAGGGAGGAGGAAGGCCAGCGCCTCGAAAGGCTCGTCATAATGTGTACCGCGTACGGGATTCGAACCCGTGTTACCGGCGTGAGAGGCCAGCGTCCTAGACCCCTAGACGAACGCGGCAGTTCGTGTCGTTCGAGCGCGGGGTCGCGTCTCGATTATGCACACGCTGATATCTCATGAGCGGATGCAGGTTTCCCGTTCACACAGTTTCCAACATGCTTGCAGACCTGTTTCCCGGCTCGATTTCGCGTCACGTTAGAAACACATTGTTTCCGGTGGCGTGCACTCAAGCGGTCTGACTCAGGGTTACTGACCTGTAATCAGATGTCGACGCGCGATCGCCTCCCTCTGAATGGATCCTTGCAATATGTATTTACCTCTCCGAAAACCTCGCCATCAGATGCTGCTGGCAGGTGTCCTCGTCATCGCCCTCTTCACCTGGGCCGGATGTGGCAACGGCTCCTCGAGCACCGATGAGGCGGCCGAAGAGGATAGCGGCCCCGTTTACACGATCGGGGAGGAGATTTCCGACACGACGATCGCGGTCATCCTTGAATCCGAGTACGGGACGGACACCGTGCAGACATCGCGCTTCATGAGCCACACGCGAATGGCGACGCAGAGCGTTCCGCCACAGCGGCGTGCCATGATCAGCGACTCGCTCGTCCACTCCAGCGTCCTCGACCAGTTGATCACACAGCACGTGGTCACCGGTGCTGCGAAGGCCGCCGGCAACTCCGCCGACTCCGCCGCCGTCGAGCAGCGCTTCCAGTCCACCATGCAGCGCTTCACGGACGAAGATGGGAACGTCGACGAAGAGGCGTTCGATAACGCCCTTGCGTCGGACAACCTCTCGCGGGAGCGCCTCCGCGACATGATCGCCACGCAGCTGGTGATGCAGGAGCAGCGTCAGCAGATTATGGAAGACGCCGACCCGCCCTCGCAGGATAGCATTCAGGCGGTCAGCGAGCGTAACCGTCGCTTCGAGGCGCAGCACATCCTCATTCAGGTGAGCGATACGGCAGCAGAGGCAACCGTCGATTCGGCCCGTCAGGTGGCCGAGGCACTCATCGACAGCGTAGAAGCGGGCGTCTCGTTTGACTCGCTCGCCATGCGCAACAGCGACGGACCCTCCGCAAGCGATGGCGGTCGTCTCCCGCCCGCGTCACGCCAGCGTCTCGCCGCACCCTTCGCCGACGCAGCGCTCGCTCTCGAGGACTCGACGGACGTCACGGACGAGCCGGTCCGCACGCAGTTTGGCTTTCACGTGATCCGCCTTCTCGACCGGGGCGAACCCGCCGACACGTCGCGCGTCCGCCAGGCGCTTGCGCAGCAGAAGCAGCGCCAGGCCTTCCAGGATGAAGTCGAAACCCTTCGCGCCGAGTCGGACCTCGTAGTCCGCATCAACCCGTCGGTCGTCAAAGCCGATCCGGCAAAGTCCGAGTAGGTTGAACGCACGGTTTGCAATACGCGGCGCCGCTTCCCCTCTGGAGGCGGCGCCGTTTTTCATTGCGGCCATCCGTCCAGCACATGTGTTGCGTCCACCGGCGTAGGACGTCTCTTTCGTCGCCACATGGACGCCATCCAGTCAGCCGTCGACCCGGACCATTTCGACGTGCGGAATGCCCACCTCGTGAAAGCGACGCCCGGTGGATTCGAAGCCAAAGGACGCGTAAAAGGCTTCGAGATGCGACTGTGCATGCAGGATGAACGCGTCGTACCCGGTAGCCGCGGCATCATCGATCGCGGCCTGGACCATCGCGCGACCGATCCCGCGCCCGCGTTCCGCCGGGAGAACGGCAAATCGCTCGAGCTTCGCCATCACGCGACCCTCGTGTGTCACCTCCCGCCACCGTGCCGTGGCTACGACGTCGTCTCCAAGCGCGCCGATCAGATGGCGGCTGTCTGAATCGAACGCATCCCACTCCTCCTCCGGCGGACAGTCTTGCTCTTCAACAAAGACCGACTGCCGGACGGCCCGGGCGTCCGCCCATTCTTCGTCCGTCGAAACGATGGAGATTTGCAGGTCGGACATGCTGTCGCCGTGGTAGAGGGCGGGCCGAATGCGGGTGCCGAAGACATTCATACGTAAAGCACTACACCTGTTTCTAAACGCCAGTCACGGCCTCTACTCTCCAACCGGCGGACGTCAACCCGTCATGGAACCGCCACCGACTCCGTTCTTCGCGTCAACTTCTCATTCAAACTGCCTCTCTATCTAGAACTGGTCTAAATTACTTCTTATACTCGGTCTGTGGTCGAAACGAGGAGGCTTTGGTCGCGCCGCTCAGGCGTATCCACGTGATCGTTCGTTCCCCTCCGCCGTTTCGGTCCCACATATTGGGTTTCGAACCGGGGCAGTTCACTCGTTTGTGCTGCTCCCGTCGACTTGCCGGCCTCATGCGACCGGGTCTCTGGAGCAGGCACCGCGCGCACGGACCGGCCCTGACAGGCGTCTCTTCGACCGAAGGGACGCCTGTTTTTATGTTCTGGCTTCGGACTTCAGTACCGGACGGTTTCCGTAGCGGGGCCAGATCTCAGGCGCTATCGTGGACTAACGCCTTGTCTCGACTCATAGAACACCGGTACGCCCGTCGCCTGGATGATCACCGCTGCAGATGGCACGTCCAGGCTAGGCAGTACATTCTGCACCCGCGAGATGGCTGGAACCTTCGTCACGTAGACGACCAGATGACCGGGGCCTGTATATCCGGCCCCGTTCACGCCATCGATCGCAAGTAGCGTATCGCCTACTCGGTCCACGATGTCGGGCTCAACCAACTTCTGTTTCGGTCTGATTTCGATATCTACAAGGCCCGCACGAGGCCCGAGAACATTCCACAACACGAATCGGGCGGCGGCCTCCTCGCTTTCGTCGAGGAGGAAAACCGTCCACGCCGACGCCTGCTCTGGATCACCTTGTACCACACGTACCCCACCATACGCGGGCGTTTCGAGGGCAATCTCAATTAGCTCGTCGATCGTCGGGTCTACCTTCTCCGGCGCAGGCGCTGACGAGCATCCAGCCGCGATACCAACCAGGAGGACGAGAACGAGAACCGTCGGAGCGAGGCGATACAAATGGAGAGGAGCGGGCATTCCGGCATCGACAAATGGCAGAGGAGGAGGTCAACCTGCTAATACACGTAGCGCGAGCGATGTGCCCAGCACAACCAGCCGCCGGCCAGCAACAAGCAACCTATTCAGCCCTCCAACTGAAGGGGCCGACTACAGTATTTCCTCGCCAAGGTTGTCAAGGTAACCGCGCATGACGTCAGCGCGACGTTCGGCCTCCGCGCGACCGGCCCGGGTTTGCATCGTCCCCGGAAGGCCGAGCAGCTTTTCGTAGAAGTGGTCGATCGTGTAGGTTGCGTCATCCGGTGGCCGGTTCTCGCAAAACGGGTCGACCGTGTGATAGAGGCGGTTTCCGAGAGCCCCTCCGACCATCATGCACCGGGCGATCCCGATTGCCCCGAGCGCGTCGAGGCGATCGGCGTCCTGCACGACGCACGCCTCGATCGTCGTCGGTTCGATCGCGGCCGAGTAGCTGTGCGCTTCGATGGCGTGGCGAATCGCGTCGTGTGCCTCCTCCGGGTAGCCGGTCCGGGACAGAAACTGCACCGCCACCTCCGCCGCGCGCCGCGACGCCTGCCCACGACGCGGGTCGTCTTTCTCGACAACCACGCAGTCGTGGAGCCAGGCAGCCGGGATCACCACGTCAAGGTCGGCCCCCTCCTCTTCCGCGAGCCGACGCGCGCTCCGGACCACCCGGAGGATGTGCGCCCGGTCGTGCGCGGCATCCGCTTCCGCCATGCGGTCGTCGAGAAACGCAGAAAATCGATCGGACCAGGAAGTATTCATGGGGTCTGGAGAATGAGGGATGGGATGACCTTGATGACACACGATACCGGACGGGCGCATCGCAGTGCACCCGCACATGATGAACCGGTGGTTTACATCAGCAACAGCAGGAGCTGGGCGAACAGGATCTTGGCTATCGTCGCCATCGGAAAGGTCGTTGCGTAGCCGAGGTTCGGCAGATCGCTCCCCGTCTGCTGGACGGCGTAGCTCAGCACGGCCGGTTGCGTGTGAAGGCCGGCGAGCATCCCGACCAGCAGGCCCATCGGGATCCCGAGCAGGCGGTAGCCGATCCAGAGCGCCGTGTATGCGGTCAGGCATGTGATCACGGCTCCGGCGCCGAAGATGAGGAGACCCGTCCCCCCGGCGAGAAGGGTGTTGAAGAAGGCATACCCCGCTTTGGTGCCCACACCGGCGAAGAACAGCACGAGTCCGAGTTGCCGGAGCAACAGGTTCGCGTTGTACGGAAGGTACCAGACGAGCGGCCCCGTCCGGCCCGCGTTACCGAGGATGAGGCCGGCAATCAGCGGTCCGCCCGCGAGTCCGAGTTTGAACTCGAGACCGCCCGGAAGCGGAATCGGTATGAGACCGATCAGCATCCCCGCCATGATGCCGGCGCTGAGCGTGAACAGGTTGACCTCGCTCAGCGCTTTGTAAGAATCCCCGAAGCGTTCGTTGATGAGCGACATGTCCTCCGGCCGCGCCACGACACGCACCCGATCGCCGGGCTCGAGCACCGTGTCGGCGTCAGCGAGCCACTCGACGTCGCCGCGCCGCACCCGCGTCACGATCGCTCCTACCTGCTGAAGAAACCGGAGGTCGCGCAGAGGGCGGCCCGTCACGTCGGGATTCGACACGAAGATGCGCCGGAAGTCGTACTCGTGCCGCCGTTTCTCCAGTCGTTCGCGCGCCGGTTCGCCAAGCACATCGACCACCGGTGCGATGTTTTCCGTCGTCCCCACCACGCTGATGACGCTACCCGGGTGGACCACCGTATCCGCTTCGACCAGATCCTGCCCTGCTCCCGTGTGGCGAATGCGGCCGAAGATGACGTCCCAGTCGTGGGTCTCCATGAGAGCCCGCACGGTCGTCCCGGCGATGCTCCGGTTCGTTACGAGAATCGATACGCTCTGTAGGTCCTCACCCGTGGTTTTCGCACCGGCAACCGCACCCGATTCCGCCTCGTAATCGATACTCCACAGCTTTTGCGCGATCACGATCGCCAGGATCACCCCGGCGATCCCGACCGGGTAGGCGATCGAGTACCCGACGACCGGCTCCGTCAGCATCGTCTCCGCCAGGCCGGCGGGGGCCTTCGCCTCGATGCGCTCTAGCAGGGCGGCCAGCGCAGGCGTGTTGGTCAGACTTCCGGCGAAAAGACCGGAGGTGACGGTATTCGACAGTCCAAGGAGGATGCCCACACCGGCCGTCAAGAGCGCTGCGGCCCCCAGAAGACCGACCACGAACGTGTTGTCACGAATGCCTTCTCGACGCAACGCGGAAACGAAACCGGGGCCGCTGCTCAGACCGATCGCGTAGACGAAAAGAATGAGCCCGAGGAGCGTCATGAAGTCCGGTAACGCCAGCCGCGGATCGACCGCACCGAACGCGAGACCTACGAACAGGACCGCCGCAACCCCGAGACGACTGCCTTTTACCTCAACCTGCCCCACCAGGTACCCGAGCGCGGATACGAGCACCAGGAGCAGAATCGGCGTGTCTACGAGAAACTCGATCATTCGGTCGCGGCGGCGGTCTCGGGAGCAGTGGTCGTCGGTAGAGTACAAAACGCCGGCGCCGATGTGAACCACGGCCCTTTCATGAATCGGCTTCATACCGCGGAGCAAGCACCGGGGACCCGGCGTGTGCGCACAGCTCGCTGAGAAACTCACGTTCCGGGCAAAGGTTGACTATACGCCCTGAGCTACTGCATCCTTCCGCGACGATTAGCCCTTTATGTCGACCCCGGTCTACCTCGACCATAACGCCACGACGCCCGTCGACGAACGGGTGATGGAACGGATGCTTCCATACTTCACCGACCGATTCGGAAATGCCTCCAGCGGCGGCCACTCGTTCGGATGGGCCGCCGATGAGGCCGTCGAGGTCGCCCGTGAGCAGGTTGCGCAGGCACTGGACGTCGCCCCCTCCACCATCACCTTCACCAGCGGGGCCACCGAGGCGATCAACGCGGCCATCAAGGGCGTGCTGTCCACGTATGCCCGCAAGGGCAAACACATCGTCACGGTCGAGACGGAGCACAAGGCCGTCCTGGACACATGCGACGCGGCTGAAGGTGAGGGAGCGGAGGTCACCCGACTCCCGGTCGATGCGTCGGGGCAGGTATCGGCCGAGGCCGTCAGCAACGCGCTGCGAGACGACACCGTGCTGGTTGCCGTGATGTGGGCGAACAACGAAACAGGCGTGATCCAGCCGGTTGAAGAGATTTCCCGGGTCGTCCGTGAGCACGGCGCGCTATTTCTCGTGGACGCAACGCAGGCCGTGGGCAAGATCCCCATGACCGCAGAGCCGGCCGACCTGCTCGTGGCATCAGGGCACAAAGCGTACGGGCCCAAAGGGATCGGCGTCCTGTACGCCCGGGATCGCCGGCCGCGCGTTCGCTGGCAGCCGCTGGTCCACGGCGGCGGACAGGAGAACGGGCAGCGGGGCGGCACCCTGAACGTGCCGGCCATCGTCGGGATGGGGAAAGCGTTCGAGATCGCCGTCGACGAGCAAGAAGACGACGCCAATAGCATGCGCCGGATGCGGGATCGGCTGGAAGCCGCGGTAATGGACGCGCTGGACAACGCATCGATCAACGGCCGCACCGCACCGCGCCTCCCCAACACAACCAGCCTCACCCTTCCAGGCGTTTCGGCGGAGGATCTTCTGCTCGCCATGCGCGGCGTCGCCTGCTCCACCGGCAGCGCGTGCGCGTCCCACTCCAACCGCCCCAGCCACGTCCTGAAAGCCCACGGCCTCTCCGATGCCGACGCCCGCTCCACGGTCCGCCTCAGCCTCGGCCGGCGAACCACGACCGAGGAAATCGACCGCGCAGCCGACACCCTGATCGAAACCGCAAAGCGACTGAAGGCGCAACCCACATTGGGCTAGGGGCCATAACCGATCCTCGTACCCCACGGGACGCCGTTTCATTCGCAAGAGGCGAATCGTGTTAATGCAATAATGTGTTGACGTGTTAAGGTATTAACGTGTCAACGCACCAACGCACCAACGTATCAACGCCAAAACCATGGAACCGATCACGAACCGCGTCGCCGAAAGCGAGATTGCGGTCTTTAACCTGGACAATCTCTGGGATGACCGCACCGTTGCGGAACTGGACATCAGCCCCTTTCTCGTGAAAGGACTCATGCTCAAGGAGAAACCCTTCCGGGAAAGCGTCCGCGAGCACGACTGGTCCCAGTACGACGATCAGCACGTCGCCGTGTATTGCTCGACAGACGCCATCGTGCCAACGTGGGGCTACATGCTGATC
>JAAAOT010000377.1 GCA_009908725.1 Bacteroidota bacterium
GAAGGGCGAAGGGTGAAGGGCGAAAGGGTAAGTCGGAAGGGCGAAGCTCGTCATCGTTGTGGCGCCACATCAACAGCAGCCTCCGGGGTCGCGGTGGTTTTTCGTCGGCGGTATGTGGTAGATGGGACGCGTGCGACGCGCAGAGGCGGGATCGTACGTAGGCGACCCGTTCGCGACCCGCCAGGTCCCCGGCGCATTAGATCGTCACCCGGCAAATTCCCCATCCTAAATCCCTAATTCCAAATTCCCAATTCGTAATTCCCAATTCGTAATTCCAAATCCCAATTCCCATTCCCCACCCCAACTCATCAACGCCCTAAGGTCGCAACCGAACGTACCAACGAAAAAACGCCAGGCCCGACCGGGATACCCCCGACCGGACCTGGCAACCACTTCGCACTTAGAGCTTCGCCCTTCGCATTAGTTATAGTTTCGCCCTTCGCATTAGTTTGAGCTTCGGACTAGAACGTATACTGCATGCGTCCGAAGACAGCTACGCCGAGTTCCGGGGCGCCGGCGAACTGCCGGTGCTCGTTGTTGAGCACGTTCTTCCCGGTGACGTCAACACGAAGACCCGGGATGGACGTCAGCTTGTATCCCACGCGGGCGTCGAGGATGAAGTACGAGTCCACCTCGCCCACGTACGGACCGGTCTCAACCGGGAAGCCTTCGACGTAGTTACCGGTCATGCCGAACGAAAAGCCGTTCGTGAAGCGATAGTCGAAGCCACCCTTCGCCTTGAACGCCGGGGCATTCAGCGCGAGGCTCAGCGACGTGTTCGTCTCTTCCAGTTCCTCGTTGTCGAAGAAGTCGTCGCTCAGAATCGACGTGTTGGCAAAGATCGACAGCGCGTCCGTCGCCTGGAGCGTGAGCGAGATGTCGGCGCCGTAGTACGACACTTCACCGAAGTTGCGGTAGCTCAGGAAGCCGCCGACCTCGTTCGGTCCGCCCCCATTGGGCAGTACCTGCTCGTCGGGCTGAATGACACCGGTTGGCGTATCTCCGAGGCCGTTTCCAACGACGCCGCCGAGGAGGCCGGCGACCGTGGTCGGATCCAGCCCACTGTTCGCCAGGTCATTGAGCAGGCTCTGGACGGTCGCGTCGCTTGTGCTTCCAAACACATCTCCAAGCTCGCCCGCGACGTCTGCGGTCAGTCCCTGCGCCTGCAGATAGGCAAGCGGGCTTTCGACAACCAGCGGACCGACGAAGTCACGCTTCGTCTCGTAGTATCCGTCAATTTGAATGATGAGGCGGTCTGAAATCACGCCTTTGTAGCCGATCTCGAACGTCTGCGTCGTGGTCTGTTCGATGGGCGCAATATCGACCGGTCCGTCGACCTCAGAGTATCCCTGCTCACTGTCATCCGGAATACCGAACGCGACGGCGTTGCCGTTCTCGTTCACGACGCGACCGCCGAGAAGCGTCGTCCGGTTCTGATCCTGGGCAATGTAGCCGAACAGCGAGGACAGGAGGGTGAGTTGTTGCTGCGACAGTCCGCCCGGTACGGCCCCCGAGAGCGACTGCTGGACGCCGTCCGTAAACTGCCCGGTATTCGGATTGATCGACCCCTGAGCAACAGCCGCGTAGTACGGAAGCAGCGGAAGGTTATTCAGGTTCACGTCGAGACCGAAGAAGCCGGCGACCGGGAACGAATATCGAATCTCGTTCGATCGACGGAAATTCTCAAACGAGTAGCCGTCCGCCGCTCCGAGGCCACGGAACACGAGGTTGAAGCCGCCGGGCAGAGCCTGTCGCTGCGCTTCCACATCGAGGAAGAGCGAGTTCGTGCCGGGAGACGAGAAGGAGCGGTTGTAGCTTCCGCGGAAGGTGTTGGACGGCGTCACCTTATATACGAGAGCAAAACGGGGCGAAAGCTGCACCTCCTCCACCACGTTGTTGTAGTCCGCACGGGCGGCAAGCGTGAGCGCAAACTTCTCGCTCAGATCCGTCGTCGTCTGCGTGTAGGCGCCGTACTCCTGGATCAGGTCGTCGTCCTCGTTACGGCCGACGATCTGGCCATTCGTTCGCGGCACGGTGATGTCGCCGTCCGCACCGATGATGAACTGGGTGCTGATCGACGGTGCGTTGAAGTCGTACTGCACCTGGTTGTTGTACTGAATGCTTTGATCGCGCACGAGATTTCCGCCGCCGTACACGAAGGTCTCGGGGCCGCCCTCGTTTACGTTTACGAAGGACTGAGCGAAGAGGCCGCCGGACTGCAGGCGCAGCTGCCCGTACATGTACCCGAATCCTTCGGCCTGAAGCGTGCCGATGCCGGACTGTACAGCTCCCGTCAGCTCGGCGTACCCGGCGTTCAGGGAAATCGTCGTGTTGTTCGAAGGCTGATACTGCAGCAAGCCGTTCACATTGAACTTGCTGTACTGGTTTTCGCGGCGGAGACGGGCTTCATTGACCCCATCGCCATCAAAGTCACCCGTCTCAAACGTGCGGCCCTCAAGTTCAGCGTCCGTCGTATCCTGATAAACCCGATAGCGGCCGATCTCGCGTTGGCCATCCGGCGTATTCGGGTCGAGCTCCCAGTCGTCGGCGCGGGCGTACTGGCCCGTCACCTTGTAGCCCCAGCTGTCGCTAAACGTGCCGGCGTGGCGAAGCTGTCCGCCAAAAAACTGTCGGGAGCCGCCGGACACCGCGACGGTCGTGCCGGGATAATTGAACGGGTCCTTGGTGAAGTAGTGGATCACGCCGCTGTCCACACCCGGTCCGTACAGCGCCGACCCCGGCCCGCGCACGACCTCTACGCGCTCCACGTCGATCGACATGTTCGGCATGATGCTGTGCACGTTCACGCCGAGGGACGGCACCGCGGCCTGCCGGTAATCGGTGAGAACGAAGGCGGATCCGCTGAAGGCTTCGTTGAATCCGCGAAGCACCACCTCGCGGCGGTCAATGCCGGTCTGGGCCATGTCAACGCCGGGCGTGGCCCGTAGCACTTCAACCGACGATGTCGAAACCGTCGCTTCGATTTCCTCAGGGGAAAGGACAGAGATCGATGCCGGCGCATCCAGGATTTTCTCCTGACGACGCGAGGCCGACACGACGACCTGGTCGAGGCTGGCCGTCTGTATCTTGAGCTCCACATTGAGCTCGGCCATCTCTCCATCGTTCACCGTCACCGGCAGCTCCTGCGACTGGTACCCGACGAAGCGAAACTCAACCATATATCGTCCGGGAGAAAGCCGGGAAACTGAGTAGCTCCCGTCCGGGTCCGTCGCCATACCACGGACGATCTCGGCCGACCCTTCCGCACGAACCGCCACGTTGGCGCCGACAAGCGGTGATCGGTCAGCGGCATCGCGAACGACGCCCTGAATCCCTGTCTGCTGAGCCATCACGATATCGGGAACCCCTACAAGCCATACGAGCAGCAGTAGCGCCGCGAGCCATGGGGGAACGAAAGGGGGCAAACTCACTCGTGCGTTCATTTTTGCTTGTATCGAGGGTTCAATCAGCGAATCAGGTGCTTGAAAAAAGCGCTTCCTGCCGGTCCGCCATCGTAGAGGGCAACATCTCACTGCAACGGCTGATAGACACGGGCGCCACCGGTCCGACCGCCAACCGCGTGGGGCAACGGGCGTGGCTCGGCTCGATCTGATTTCAGCGCGGCTTATATTTACAAAACGAGACCTTCACAATCAAAGAAACGTGAAGATTCTTCCGGCGATTCCGCCCATCTCACCCTGACGGTGCGGCGATAATAACCGGTTCGATGGAGCAGGGATGAACCCGGCGGCTGATTGGGGGATCCGGTTGACGGGTCGACCTGTGGAGGATGAATCCCGTCGGTTCTGGCGCATCTACATTTGGAACCCCCCCGTTGCCACAGAAAAGGTGCGATCGGCCCGTTTTCTGCCGTTCCGTTGAGGGGGGCGCCCGCCGCATGCGCGGATCAGCACGCAAGACGCACAGGATTCGACACGACAGGATCAAGAGGTGGGTCGGGCGGTCGCGGACGCGGGCAATGTGCGCCGGAGCAGGCGCACCACGTTGCCGCTCATGATCTGGCGAATCTCGCGCTCGCTGAACCCTTCGTTTATAAGGGCCTCGGTAAGAACCGCGAGCCCGCCGGCATCAAAGGGGGGCGTGACGGTTCCGTCGAAGTCGCTGCCGAGGGCGACGTGCTCGATCCCGACCAGATCGGCCACGTGCCGCATGGCGTCGGCAATCGCAGCGGGCTCGGTGCTGCAGACCACGGTCGGCCACGTCCCGACACCGATGACACCGTCCCGGTCGGCGATGGCCCGAATCTGGCCGTCCGAAAGGTTGCGCGGCGTGTCGCACGTCGCACGAACCCCCGTGTGCGAAACCACAAGCGGCCGGTCGGACATTGCGAGCACCTCGTCGATCACAGCCGAGGAGGCATGGGCAAGATCGATGATCACCCCCCGTTCATTAAGCCGCTGAACGACTCTGCGACCGAACGGCGTCAGCCCTCCCTTTTCAAGACCGGTCGACGACCCGCCGACGGCATTATCGTGAAGGTGGAGCAGTCCCATCATCCGGTAGCCGGCGTCGATCAGCACGTCGACGTTATCGACGTCTCCCTCGAGCGCGTGGAGCCCCTCGATTGCCAGCAGTCCGGCCACCCGGTCCGGCTCGTCGACCCGCGCCATCATAGCATTCTCCAGATCGGCCTGCGTACGTAGGACCGTCAGCTGCCCGTTGGATCGGTCGGCGTACCCGTGCAGTCGCTCCGCCTGGTAGAGCGCACGCTCCAGCAGACTCGTCCAGGTTCGGATCGGCCAGCGCTGGGCGGCAACGAGATAGGTGATCTGGTCGGAGTCGGACGGCGTCCCCGCATAGGTGCGGCCGAACGGCACCTTGGTCACGACGGAGAACGTCTGCAACCCGACGCGGCCTTTTTGTAACCGCTCAAGGTCGGAATGACCGCGCTCGTAGGTTTTCAGAAGATCTCGACTCCACAACAGGAAGTCGTTGTGCAGGTCGGCGACCATCAGCCGGTCGTGCAGCGCCTCCGCCTCGTCGGACGCCTCAAACGGCGGCTCGCTGCTCGTGTCGTTGTACCGGGCATCTACAACCGGCGCGGCAACGAAGAAAAAGCCGATCACCGCAATGACAAGCAGGCCGGCGAGCACATAGAGCGAGACACGGAGCATGGACGTGGGGGTAGATTTCAGGTTCAGGGTTCAACGTTCAGTGTTCAGGGTTTGCCCGGCACTCAGCCTGCAACCCTTGATCCGCATGTAAAGATCGAACAGCCCGAATCGCCAATCCACACCCCAATCCACATCCCCAATCCGAAATTCCTAATCCCAAATTCCCAATCCGAAATTCAACTTACGACCCACCACCCAAGACCCACCACCCAAGACTCACACATCACAAATCCGTCAGCGTGAGTTGCCTCAGAGTATAATATTCGACCCAGAAGTTGCGCAGGGTCCGAGCGTAGGCACGCTGCGCCTGGTCCTTTTCCCGCTGCGCGTTGAACAGGTCAGTGATGCTGATCTTGCCGACCGTGTACCGGTTTCGGGCCACCTCGAAGCGCCGTCTCGCCACTTCGTCTGCGGTTTCGGCCGTTTTCACCTGTTGCCGTAGCTGCTGGACGCGGAGGACCTGGAAATAGACTTCGTCCTCCAGGGCGCGACGTTCCTGCTGAACCTCGACGCGGGTACGTTCTCGCTCTGCCTCTGCGGCGTCTACCTGCTCGCTCCCCTCCCCCCAGCGGTAGAGCGGCATGCGGAAGCTGATCCCGAATTGCTGCTGATCGAGCGGGTTACGGTATGCATTGTTCAGTGTGGGCGCCGACTGATTCAGCCCGTACCGTGCCACCAGCGTCGCCGAGAATCCCGTCTGACCCTTCGCCGCCGCCACCTCGCTTCTCGCCTGCGTCATTCGGCGCTTGAGAGCCGCGAAGTCCGGGTGCCGGGCCCGGGCCTGTTCGACGGCCTGTTCCGGCTCCCACCGGATCGGCGGCAGCGTCGTCGGGGGCCGAGCCGTGAGCGGCGTCCGGCCCTCCGTACCGAGCGTCCGACGAAGCGCCTGACGCGCCTCCTCCAGCTCGATCCTTGCCTCCTGCCGCGCCGTTCGGGCGTTAAGAAGAGCAAGCTCGGTCTGCAACAGCTCGTTCTCGGCGATGCGCCCGATCTCATACCGGCCCCGTGAGAGCGTGTAGATCGTGTCATTGACCGCGACGTTGAATTCCGCGATCCGGGCGTTGATCTGCGCAATGTAGACGGAAAAATACCGGTCTACCGCCGTCACGGCCACGTCCGCAAGCCCTTCATCCAGCGACTTGCGTGCCACGTCGTACCGCATTGGCGCGAGGCGCCGCGCCCACCGGTCGTTGTTATACTGAAAGAGCGGCTGCTCCAGGCCGATCGAAACCGGAGCCGTCTGCCACTGCTGAACGTCCGCGCGATCGCCGAACTGATCGATCCGGCTGAGCCCGGACTGCACGTTGATCTCCGTGCCGGTCCACGGCAGAACCTGTGCGACGCTCAGATTGGCCCGTGAAAAGGTCCGGCTCTGTTCCACGTATCGGATGGACCCGTCGTCCTGCACGACGTCCGTGATGGAGCGCTCCAGTCCCGGTGCGCTGCCGGTTACGGCCAGCGACGGCAGGAACGCTGCCTGCGTGGCTCGAACGCGCGCCTCCTCCGCCCGAAACGACAGCCGCGCCGACGCCGCCCCCGGACTCTGCGCCTGGGCGCGGGCGACGGCCGCTTCGAGCGACAGTACGGAGTCCGGCGATGCGGGAGAGGAATCCGGTGGAAGCGACGCTTCCTGCGCTCGAAGGGGAAGCGAGGGAAGCAGCAGGCACAGAACGAAGACGACGGACGATCGCATGCAGTCGGGGGAAACGCGCAGGTTCAAACGGCTGAAAGACAGGGCGAGAACTACTCATGCCGGAGGGCGACAACGGGGTCCCGCTCCGCCGCCCGCTTCGCCGGCAAGTAGCCGAAGAGGAGACCGACGCCGACGGAGACGACGAACGCAAGCAAGACCGCCTGCAGTGTGATGATGGTCGGAATGTCTGTGGCGGCCTCGATGCCGGCGCTGATCCCCACCCCGAGAAGGATGCCAACCACGCCGCCGATCGTCGAGATGGACAACGCCTCCACGATAAACTGTACTGTGACGTCCTGCCGGGTGGCGCCGACGGCACGCCGAACCCCGATCTCCCGGATTCGCTCCATGACCGAGGCCAGCATAATGTTCATGATGCCGATCCCGCCCACAATGAGGGAAATCGAAGCGATCGCGGCCAGCACGATGTTGAAAACGGTTTGCGTCCGACGCTCCTGGGCAAGGAGCTGCTCCGGTACGATAACCTGATAGTCGACGACCCCGTTGTGTCGACGCTTTAGCATTCGATCGACCACGCCGGCAACCGGCTCCACGAACTCGGATCCGGCCGTTCGAATCACGAGGCGGTCGACCTGATCGCCGATTTCCCGCTGTTCGACCCGGTACCCGCGGCGACGTGCTGTTTGCGTGGAGTTGGCATCTCGCGACGCGGCCTCGATGTCGCGCCGGCTCAGGCGGGACCGATCCTCGTAGCGCGTCAGAAGGGTCGACAGCGGCGTGTAGATGTCGTTGTCGAAGTCGCGAAGCCCGAGCGACTCCAGACTCTCGGCCGAGAGCCCGCGCGGCTCCATCACGCCGATGACGGTGAGCCACACCGACCCGACCTTGATGCGTCCTCCGACGGCTTCTTTCTTGGGGAAAAACCGGGCTTTGACCTGGTGCCCGATCACGGCCACCGGCATGGCGTCGCGCACATGGCGACGCGTGAACGACGTCCCCTCCGCGACTCCGGTATGTTCGACAAAATAAGCCTCGGTGACGCCCACCACCTTCGTGGTGCGGCGGATGCCCGACTGGATGGCCGTCGTTTCGTAGACGGTCTCGGGGCTCACGCCCTGTACGCCCGGAATGATATCGGCGATGCTGCGGGCGTCTGCGAGGGTGAGCCCCGGCGAATACGGCCGTCCTCCGTCCTCGTCGCGATCATCGGCACGCACCTCCCCCTCCTCCTGCTCCACCGACGGCGTCACGATCACGTTCGACGCGCCGAGGATGCGGATCTGTCGCAAGATCTCCTGCTCCGCACCGTGACCGATCGCGAGCATCGCGATCACGGAGCCGACGCCGAAGATGATGCCGAGCGACGTCAGGAAGGCGCGCAGCTTGTTCTGCGCAATCGCCTCGATCGCGTTGACGACGTTGTACGTGAGTTTGTCCAGCACAGCAGGTCCGTTCGGCAGACGGTAATTCAGAGAGGGACACCCGGTTCGTATCGGAAGGGATCAGCGATCGCCGATCAGGTCGGTCGAACCGTCATCGGTGGACGCCGACGTCTGCGGCAGCGCGGCAGGCGCGTCCGATGGCGGCATGACGAGACGACGTAGCGCGATCCCGGAGGTGTCCGGCGGAATCGACAGAAAGATCTCGTCCTCCAGCCCGAGCCCTCGCTCGACGATGGCGCGATTGTCGTTCACCAGTCCGACTGCCACCTCCTGCCGGACAATGCTCCCGTCGCCGCTTCGGAAGACGTACGTCAACGAGTCCCCCTGCGAATGCAGCGTCTCGATCGGGACGTGCATGACTTCCTCGCGCTCGGCCACCAGAACGGTATTACTGGTCGTCATCGCCGGGCGAAGGGTGGTGTCCGGCTCGGCAACCTCAACGACAACCTCAAACACCTTCGCATCGCTGTTCGGTCGCTGCTGCCCGATGTTGGCGACGTTCGTCACCGTGCCTGAAAGCTTGCGTTCCGGATCCGCATCGAGGCCGATCGTGACCGGTTGACCGGGCTTCAGCTTCTGAACATCCACCTCATTTACAAACGTGACCGACTCCATCACCGAAAGGTCGGGCAGCGTCGCCACGACCGGGTCGTGAAAGCGGATGCTGTTGCCCTCCGTCACCTTGTCGCCTTTCCAGTCCCGGTGGTAGACCACCATCCCGCTCCGGGGCGCGTTAATCGTGAACGCATCCCGCAAATCCTGCAACTGTTTCATCTGGCGCTGATCCTCCTGGAGCTCGGCCTGCACCTCGCGCATCGTGGCCTCTGCGCGGCGGACCTTCGTCCGGTAGTTAACCTGCGCCTTCTCATACTCCCGGACGGCGCGCTCATATTCGATCTCTGCCCGGCGCTGGACGGACGGCGCCTCGTACTGGGACTGCTCCTTGTTCAACTCCGCTTCCTCCATGTCGAACCGGAGGTCGATGATCCCGTCGCGTGCCTCACTCAGCGTGAGCGTCGTGTCGAGCTGCGCCTGCTCGAACTTCGACCGCGACTTCTGGAGGTTCAGCCTCGCCTCCTCGGTTTTTTCCTCGAGGGGCGTGCGGTCGAGCTCGGCCACGAACGCGCCGGAGTCCACTTCCGTCCCCTCGTCGACGAGTCGGGCGATCTCGATCTCGTAAATTCCGACCCGTCGCGCCGCTGCCGGGCCCTGGATCTGCACCGAGTTTTTCGCCTGCAGCTCTCCCGTGGTCGTTACCTCCACCCGGAAGGGGCCGACGTCCGGGGTCGTGAGGAGCGGCATCGAGGACACATCCTCGGAGCCCGTCCACCAGCCGACACCGACCAGCAGGATCATGACGAAAAATCCGATCGCGTACGTACGACGTTGCATCGAGTCTCTGGGCTACGCTGGATTCACCGGTTGAAACGGGGCCCGGTCGCCTCCCCTGCCTGTCTCGTGGACGAAGCGGTTCCTGTCGCCCTGATTCAACCCCCCGTCATGGCGCATGGGGACCGAATACAGCCGGTAGGAAAAAGCAGATCGTTGGTGCGCGTACATTTCCCCACGAATATGCCAGCCGCTAACCGGCCACTCCGCCGGAGATCGGCCCACCGCCGGAGACGGACGGGCTTCTCTCAGACAGTCATAGTACACAAACGTTCCAGACAATTACACACTTAAACCGATATAAAGCATATATTTCTGAACCTGCCATTTAAACGAATGAAAATATCTTTTTATCGATTCCGCGGATCGGGGACCTCCAACGGGCCACGAAAATGGGGCGACGAGGCGTCCCGGCGGACCCGGGCGATGGTCGGGACCGGATACCGGATGCGATCGGCGTTCCGGTCAGAAAACGATTCGTGATGAACCTGACGAGCACGGCTCGATACAGAGGAACTGACAGAAACACGCACGGGTTGGCGCATGCGGAACCGTTGGTCCTTCGCCTCTCTCTCCCCGCCGGCCCCGGCTCGCTCCTGCTCCGTAGTACGATAAGCTCATGAGTGCTCAATCTCCGGATGCTCCCTATCCCGGGCGCCGATTTTGCGTCGGGGACTGGACCGTCGAGCCGCTCCCGAACCAGCTTGAGCGGGACGGCGAAGAACACCGCCTGGAGCCGAAGGTGATGGACGTCCTCTGCCTTCTCGCGTCGAAGAAGGGCGAAACGGTCACCAAACAGGAGTTTCTCGACGTCGTCTGGGCGGACACGGTCGTCACGCCGGATGTCCTGTCGCGATGCATTTCCGAACTTCGGAAAACGCTGGGGGACGACTCCCGGAATCCAACCTACATCGAGACGATCCGGAAAACGGGGTATCGCCTGATCGCGCCCGTCGAGATCCTGGAAGAGGAACCGGCGGAAGAACCGGCGGAGGAACCCGAGGCGAGCAACGAGAGCGACTTCGAAGAGGCCGCTTGCGCGACCGACAGTACAGATGATGCCGATATCGGAGCAATCGCGCCGGCGTCGGAGGATGACGGAAACGATGACGATGCGTCGATCCGACCGCCCATTTCCGGGTCGGCGTCGATTCTCACGTCTCCGCAATTCTGGGTGGTCCTGCTTCTTATCGTGGGGGCGAGCGGGGTGATTGCCTGGCGGCTCTTTCTGACGGTGCCGCCGACCGGCCCGCCGCCGCAACCGACGCCGCTCACCAGCTTCCCCGGGCAAGAGCTCTACCCCGCCCTTTCCTCCGACGGCGAGCGGACGGTCTTTTCCTGGAAGCGAAACGGCGAACCGACGGCTCTTTTCCTGCGGCAAACCGGTGCGGAAACCCCGCTTCAGTTGACGAACGGCCCGCGCGACTGGTCGCCCGCCTGGTCCCCCAATCGCCGGTTCCTCGCGTTCGCCCGCGAGAGCGAGGGTCGCAACGGCGTCTTCGTCGTCCCCTCCATCGGAGGCAGCGCCCGGCAGATCGCGGACCTGGGTGTCCGTGATATCGACCGCGTCACCTGGTCCCCGGACACGTCGTCCAACCACCTTGTCATTTCCGCGCAGATCGGTCCCTTCCGGCCGTATGCCCTGTTTCTCGCGCCTCTCGATCGGGATACGCTTATCCAGCTGACCGATCCGCCGTCGCAGAGCCTCGGGGATCGGCACCCGGCGATTTCTCCGGACGGACGTCGCGTCGCCTTCACCCGCAGCCTCTCGACGCAGACGCAGGATGCGCACGTTCTCTCGATCGCCGATACGAGCACCGAGCGCATTACCGAAGACGGGTCGGTCATAACGGGACTCGCCTGGCTGACCGGCGACGAGCTCGTCATGGCATCCAAGCGGGGCGGGGTCTCGGCACTCTGGCGCGTGCCGACGAACGGCGATGACCCGTCCTGGCTGACCGATGCCGGGGAGGGCGTCGACATCCTGCACCCGTCGATCGCGCGGGACATCTCGCGCATCGCCTACGCACGGCAGACGCTTCATACCAACATCTGGTCGCTGCGGGGGACGTCGGCCGAACCGCTTGTGTCGTCGACCCAGTGGGACTCGCACCCGGATATTTCGCCGGACGGCAAGCACGTGGCTTTCGTGTCCCGGCGCTCCGGCAGTCCGCAGGTCTGGACCGTGGCGCAGACTGGGGAGGAGCCTGCGCAGTTGACGTCCATGCGCTCCACCGCGGTAAGCACACCACGGTGGTCGCCCTCCGGCGAGCAGATCTGCTTCGTAGCTCGCGAGAACGGTCGGCCGAGTCTCTTCGTCGTGGACGCGGACGGCGGCCCGGTCACGCGACTGACGTCGTCCGATAGCGTCGACCGTATGCCCCACTGGAGCCGCGATGGCACCTTTGTTTACTTCAGCTCATCGCGCGACAGTGCGTGGTCGATCTGGCGTGTTCGCGTTTCGGATGGCACCGTCCGCCGGGTCACTGCCTTTCCGGGACTGGCCGCCCAGGAGCACCCTGACGGCTCGTCGCTACTGGTCGTGCGGCCCGACACACTGGGCATCTGGCGGTACCCGATTCCGGAGACGGCGTCCGACACTCTGGCGACACAAGCCTCACCCGCAGCGCCACTCATCGACACATCCGCGACGGCCGAGCAAGTCGTGCCGGATTTCGCGCCGCGCGAATACGCCAACTGGCGCGTCACGGACGTCGGCGTCGTCGCCCTTGATCGCGGAACGGACGGCGTTACGGTCTACCGGTACCCACCCGGTGGCGGACGAGGCATCCCGCTTCACACGCTGGCCCACGTTCCGGAGCATCCGGCGCTGGCCGTCTCCGGCAATGCGCGATGGATCCTCCTGGCCCGCCACGACGAGCGCGAAAGCGATATCGTGTACCTCGACGTGACGACGGACGATTAACCGCAAACTGCACATCTGACCCACGCGAAGCACGTCATATTTTGCTACTCTAACGCGTGCTCGTTTTTTCTTAGGATAATAAACTTCATGATGATGCGGCCCTGATCGCCCAGACGGCGATTCGGGTCGCATTTTTTATGATCATTACCTGGAGAAACGAAGGAAAGCCTCAGCCGAATCTCGGCAAACCATTCGTCCATCCTAAGAGCAATTCCGGAAGTCGTCCGGTTGCAGGTATCGACATCAGACGAGGTGCGCTCGACGGCGCCTCACTTCTCGCTTTCCCAGATCACCCTGACCTCTCATGCCTGCTTCCACTCGCACGTCATCGCACCCATCGCTCTTTACCGTCTCGCTTATTGCCGCCATGGTCGCGGCACTCGGGCTGCTTCCAGTGATGGCCCAGGCGCAATCCGGCGGTAGCCAGACGCAGCCGGACACGACGCGCCCGGCCCCGGCATCGAACATGAATGACGCGGATGCGGACCGAGCGACAACCGGCACCTCCGGAACTGCGCTGGTGGACATGCTCCGCGACCGGGGCGAGTACTCGACCTTCGTCGGCGCGATGGAGTCGACCGGCCTCGCGAAAGCGCTCGGCACCGGCGGTCCGTACACCCTCTTCGCTCCGACGGATGAGGCCTTCCAGGCCGTGGATGCCGACCTGGACGCGATGAGCCGAGACGAGCTGGTTCGAATTCTACGCCAGCACATCGTCGTCGATGAGGTTTCCGCTGAAACGCTTGCTGGCCTCTCCGCCGTCCGGGTTGTGACCGGCGACACGCTCACGGTCGGGTCCGACGGATCAACGATCGGCGATGCGTCGATCACGGCGACCGACATGACGGCTTCGAACGGGGTGTCTCATGGCATCGATACGGTCCTGATGCCGGAGGATGACACGGCAGCGCCCGCGACCATGGATCGTTCGACCCGCGACGCGGGCGACGTACCGAAACCCTCCGAGCGGCCGTCCCGCGACACCACGGAAGAAGACACGACCGAATCTGACACGCTGACCTCGCAGGCGAATCTGCGCACGGTTCGCGTCGACACCACCGAGTCGGACACCGTAGAGACCGACTCGACGGAGGCAGATACAACCGATATCAACAGCCTGACCCTTGAAACTGCGGACGCCGGCTTACTGCGTTAGCTCGCGCACTTCGGGCTTCGCGTCCGTACCATCGCCCGGCACGGGGTCACGAGAGGCGGCTACTGGAGAGAGGGCCGTCTCCGGGCTCCGGGCGGGCGATTTTTGTTGCTGTAGCATTTCGCATGGACTCCCTTCTACTTCAAGACGGTGTTTATGGAAACCCACGATGCATCACGCAAGACTGACCCCGCCGCGAATGACGGCGATCGTATTCTGCCGGACCTTCGCCTGTCGGGGTCCAGATCCGCCTGGCCTAGATTGCAGTCCCCGAGCGGGTCCCACATCCCGGTTCAGTTTGCCGGGACATGGACGGCAGACGCACGAAGCGCGGTCATTGCCGCCATTCAGTACGTTGAAGAGACCTTTCACGGACTGCTTCCCCAGGACGACGCTCGCTGGGTGGTGGTCAGCGACCCGGCAGCCGCGTCGGCCGGCCTCATCGGTCACCGCTCCGGCCTCTCAGCGGTCTTCGAGCACACCGATGCGCCGGGACTCGCTCACACCATTCGCAACCATTTCACGCGGCGGGTTCGACCCCAACGAGGTTAACCGACCCTCAAAACGGCGCAAGACGCTGGCGCCGTTCAGCATTCTGACAAATTCGACACAAGCACGGCCCCGTGCTCGGGTCGACGGACCCGTGACGCGGGAAGGAGGGTATGGAAAACGCCAGCACCGTTTTCCTACGACCGACCCCGGTTCATGCCTGACGCCCCCTCCTGGATCGTCCTGAAGTTTGGCGGCACCAGCGTTTCGACGCGGAGCCGCTGGGAAACCATCGCCCGCATCGCTCGCAGCCACCGTGACAGCGGGTTTCGCCCGCTCCTCGTCTGCTCTGCCCTATCCGGCATATCCGACCGTCTCGAAGCCCTGGCGGACCCGGAGACGGACGTGCCCGCGACAACGCTTCTCGACAGAATCCGCCGCCAGCACCTCGACCTGGCCGACGACCTCGGACTGGACGGCGCGAGTCTTCTCGCGGAAACGTTCACCACGCTGGAGAACCGGGCCGACGAGATCGCCAGGACCGGCCGGGCCTACCCGCAGCAGCAAGCCGAGATTATGGCGATGGGTGAGCTCATGTCCACGCGGCTCGGAAGCGCATATCTTGCATCGGCGGGTCTGTCGACTCACTGGATGGATGCACGCGAGGTCTTGCGTGCCGAGGACGAGGCCCACGTCGCCCCGGCGCGACGCTACCTGTCGGCCACCTGCGCGGCCTACCCGGACCGCGTTCTTCAAAACCACCTCGCCGGGCAGGACGCCGGCGTGTTCATCACGCAGGGATTCATCGCTAGCAACCCCGTCGGGGAAACCGTCCTCCTCGGGCGTGGCGGGTCCGACACCTCGGCCGCCTACTTCGCCGCGAAGCTGGAAGCGGAACGGCTGGAGATCTGGACGGACGTCCCCGGTATGTTCACGTCCAATCCCCGTGACATCCCCTCCGCGCGCCTTCTCCGCCGCCTGACCTATGCGGAGGCGCAGGAACTCGCGACCATGGGCGCGACGGTGCTTCATCCGCGCTGCCTTTCCCCCGTCCGTCGCTACGGCATCCCGCTACACGTCCGGTCGACCGACACGCCGGACCTGGAGGGGACCGTGATCTCCGACGACGTGCCGGACGACGGCCCCGAGGTGAAGGCGATTTCATCGAAGGACGGGGTGACCGTCGTCTCGATGGAAACGCTGGGCATGTGGCAGCAGGTCGGCTTTCTCGCCGATGTCTTTCAGATCTTTAAGCACCACGGGCTGTCGGTCGACCTCGTGGCGACATCGGAGGCGAACGTGACCGTGACGCTCGATCCCATGGCCAATGCACTGGACCCGGACGTGCTGGACCGTCTGATGCATGACCTGAGTGCGTACTGCGAACCCGAAATCATCGGGCCCTGCGCCGTCGTGAGCCTGGTCGGGCGCCACATCCGGTCGATGCTGCACGAGCTCGGGCCGGCATTCGAGGTCTTCGACGAACAGAAAGTGCACCTGGTCTCGCAGGCCGCGTCCGATCTGAACTTCGGTTTCGTCGTGGATGAGGAACAGTCCGAGCGACTGGTCCGCCAGCTCCACGGTCAGCTGTTCGCGACGCGGGCCGCGGACGCCACGTTCGGGCCGAGCTGGCAGGAGCTCTTCGAAACGCAGCCCTCCACCACCGACGACGCCTGGTGGCGAGAACGGCGGGATGACCTGCTTGCATTCATGGAAGACCGGTCGGATCCAGTATACGTCTACGACGAAGTAACGCTGCGCGCAAACGCCCGGCACGTTCGCCGCCTCAACGCAATCGACCGGACGTACTACGCGGTCAAGGCGAATCCGCATCCCCGCGTCCTCGAAATTCTGGCGGACGAAGGCATCGCGTTTGAGTGCGTCTCCCCGGGCGAGGTGGAACGAGTCCGCGAGGTCCTGCCCGGCCTGTCGCCCGACCGGATCCTGTTCCAGCCGAATTTTGCCGCGATCGACGAGTACGCGGCCGCCTTCGACCAGGGCGTTCACGTGACGCTGGACAACGTCGAGCCCATCCAGCGCCATCCCGACGTCTTCGCCGGACAGGATCTCTTCGTTCGAGTCGACCCGGGACGCGGGCATGGGCACCACCGGCACGTCCGCACGGCGGGTGCGCAGTCGAAGTTCGGGATCGTCCCGGACGAGCTGCCGCGCCTTCGCCGCCTCGCCGACCGCTGCGACTGCACCGTTCGCGGCCTGCATGTGCACGTCGGGAGCGGCATCACCGACGCCGGCACCTGGCCCGACATTGCCGGATTCCTCGCGTCGCTGGCCGCCGACTTTCCGGACGTCCGCACCCTGAACGTCGGGGGCGGCCTCGGCGTGCCGGAGCGCCCCAATGCCCAGCCGCTCGACCTCGACGTGCTGGATAAACGCCTCAGGGATTTCAAAACGCAGCACGATTACGACCTATGGATGGAGCCGGGCCGGTTCCTGGTGGCACAGGCAGGCGTACTGCTCGCCCCTGTGACCCAGACGAAGTCGAAGGGACCCGTGCACTACGTCGGGCTCGGAACCGGCATGAATAGCCTCATTCGGCCGGCCCTCTACGGCTCATACCACAAGATCGCCAACCTGTCGCGACTGGACGAAGCCCCGGCCGTCACCGCCGACGTCGTCGGGCCGATCTGTGAAACGGGCGATGTCCTCGGTCGAAGCCGGCGCCTCCCCGACACGCACCCGGGCGACGTTCTCGTCATCGGCACTGCAGGTGCATACGGCGCGAGCATGAGCAATCACTACAACCTGCGCCCGCCGGCCGGCGAACGCGTCCTCTCCGCTCAACCGGTCAGCGGATGAGCGCACGACGTGGAGGTTAGGACGACGGATCCTTCCGTAGGGTAGACAAACCAAACGGTAAGTACGCCGGGCACGAGCCGACGAAGCTCGTCAGGATGAACGCAACAGCGATTACGCCGAGGATCGTGGCGGCGAGTCCGGAGATCTGTCCGGTGAAATACAGCACACCGATGATGAGGGCGATGCTGATGCGGAGGATCCGGTCGATGATGCCCATGTTCTTCTTCATAATCGTCTGTGCTTCCAGTGAGCGGGATATTCAGTTCAGTCGACAATGTACGTCAGCGTCGGGGTCTGGTCTGTGACCTGCATCACAAATGACCACGTGCACACCTCGTTTTCGTTTGACGCCGGGTAGCAGACCGTGGTTTTTCCGCGTCCGCGGTCTACAACCGACTCTTCTCAAGCAGACTTGTCCGGTCTTTGATCTCAATGCTCCCACGGTGCAGAGCCACGGCTCCGTCGTGTTCAAGGTCTTTCAGAAGCCGGCTCACAACCTCCCGTGCCGTCCCCAAATCGGCGGCAATTTTTTCATGCGTGGATCGAACCATCGCCCCATGCGGCCGCTCCTCGACACGTTCCAGCAGGGCCGTCGCGAGGCGGGCGTCGAGCGAGCGAAAGGCGACCTCCTCGAGCGTCGCGATCACCGCCCCTAAGCGTCCAGCCATCAGGTCGAAAACGTACGCTCGCCAGTCCGCGTGCTCTTCCATCCACGCTTGAACCATCGTCGCAGGCACCAGGCGGGCCTCGACGGACGTCTCAGCCACGGCAAATGCAGGAAACAACCTGTCGCCCAGGATGCATGATGTGGTCAAAATGCAGCTTTCACCGGGTTGCACGCGGTAAAGCGTGATTTCGCGCCCGCCCTCGCTCATCTTGTAGACGCGCGCCGTGCCATTCATCACCAGCGGAAGGCTATGGCAAGCGTCCCCCTCCATGCAGATGAAATGCCCCGGCTCAAGCACGACCTCCGCAGAAGCCGAACCGATAATATCTTCCATAGATTGAAGCGCCGGAAAACGCCGGTCAAATTCGTCAATCACCTTCACCTCCTGGTTGCTTGAATACGGATAACGCTGTACGCGATGACGCGTACGGAAGACCAAAATGAACGACGTTCAGTCACTTCGGCGCCTCCACCACGACCTTTGCAGAAATTTTGTTTTGATAATTAAAGTAAACGTGTAGACTCCGGGGCGATTTTCATTTTTGGGTTACGATGCACCTCACCCCTATCGTCTTATGGTCTACCTCTTTAGAACAGGCTCGTTACTCGCGGTCGGGGCCACCATCATGGTTCTCTGGCTGGGTACCGCAGGATGCGACTTCATACAGGAACCGGATCGCTTCATCGACGAGGACGTCCAGTTGCCGGTCGTCGCAGCCGTTGACTTTTCCTCTATTCGCAGCGGACAACATCTTGCCGGGCGCGTCGACCTGACCGCTGATCTCGATACGCTCTCTGGGTCGATCGAGCGCGTCGTTCTAACCGTAGACGGCCAACCCGTCGACGAGACCTCACAGGCACCATTCCTGCTAAGCGCACCCACGACGGAATTCCCCGACGGCCCGGCCGCCTTAGGATTGGTGATCTACCGGACCGATGGGAACGGAGGTCTGCTCGGACTTGGCGGGGCCCCTTCGACGACCCTCGTTACACCGGTCGTCTTCGATCAGCGGCCGCCGACGGCCGTCGAGAATCTACGGGGCACCTGGGCAGGCTCCGATGTGGACCTTGAATGGACGCCGAACACGGACCCGAATTTCTACGCGTACGTCGTCGTGCGTGAGGACACGTGGTCCGACGATCCGAATGGCGGGTCGATGTTCGGTCCGCAGACGACGGGACTGGACACGCTCTTCGACGCATCCGTCGGGAGCTACGAAGACGCCGGCCTACCCACGGTGTACGGATTCACGTCCACCTACCGGGTGTACGCATCGAACCGTGCTCAGCTGACGGACCCTGCTGAAACAAACACGCAATACGGCGACGCGACGGACATCGTGGCGGAGGTCTACGACCGTCTGGCCTATTCCAGCACAAGTCACCCGTCCCTTGACATCATATACAGCAGCGACGGCACCCGGCTGTATGTGCAGGATGCGAGTCACGGAACGACGCTGACGTCCGTCGATCTGGTCGAACACCTGCAGGATCCCTCGCTGGCAGGCACAGCAGACGTCGTCGGCATCCGGCAGGACCGGAGCGAGGTGTACGTCTTCGCCGCCGACCCGGCCAGCGGTATTGCAACCACCGAACTCCTCGCGTTCTCCGCGACGGACCAGCCGGCCTTCCTCCGCCGCCTGTCCACGTTCCCTGAAGATGCATTCGGGCTGCGCCTGGGGCCGGACGGTACCGTCGTCGCTCAGACGAACGGCGAATATAGCGTCTACAGCACCGATGATGGTGCGCTCGTGACCGGCCTCACGAATCCGCCTCCCAGCCCGACGGTGCATCGAGCCGGCGCCGACCTTCTGACGCAGCACGTGGACGGCGCCGCCGATTCATGCGTGCTGCGCCGCTACAACCCGGCAAGCGGCGACATCATCGGAGAAGTCACGTACCCGTTCGACGGTATGTCGTGCTGGAACGTGTATCCAACGGCGAGTGGCGACTCCGCCTACCTCATTTCCGTCATGGAAAGCCGCTTTCGCACAATTACCGGCACATCGCTGACGCTCTCTACCGTCACCGAATTTCCGGTCCCTCAGGGCGATCTCGTCGACCGGGTGGTAGTCGACGCCGGTCGCCTCTTCCTCGGTGTGAGCTCGCACGCTCGATACGGCCGTTCCGGACGCCTTCTGGAAGTCGACGCAACTGCTCAGATGGTCGTTCGCGAGTGGGACTTCGCGACACCCATTGATCGCCTGATCCTCAGTGCCGACCGGAGCGAAATCTTCGCTCTGACCGCGGACCGACCGCTCGGGTGGCTCTGGCGCATCCCGCTCGCAAACTGACCTGACCGACCTGCACATCCCCGTTTCTCGTCCCTGCCATGACTTTTATCTCCCGCCTTCGAGTTTCGGCTCTTTTCGCCTTCCTGACGTTCGCGGCGATGCCTGCAGCGGCACAGTCAGTGGACGGCGCCTCGGATATGACCCTCTCGGTGCACGCCGAGGCCGGCTACACGTCGTTCTCCATGAACAAAGCGACCGACTTCTTCCGGGCGATCGTCGGAAGCTATCGGGATCGGGGCATCAACATTCCCGTTCAGCAAACCTATCCCGGCAACGTGGTGACGGGAGGCGGTGCCACGCTTTATATCGGTGGCTGGACCTCCGGTCTCCAAGTGCAATACGCCCGGACGCGAGCATCGGCTCTCTACGGTGACGTCGGGGGAACGCTGGATGTCACGTCGGAAACGTCGCTCTGGACGTTCGAGTCCTCGACCGGCTACCTGTTTCGGCGATCTCATCGACTGCAGCCGTTCGTGAATGCTCGTGCCGGCGGGAGCCTGGGACGCTACACGGTCACAGAACGCATCCGCCTCACCTTCGGCGAGCAGACCGGTGAAGGGGTCGCCGAACTCGAGGCCCGCGGCACCGGCTACTCGGTCACGGGATCGGCCGGCGTGCGCTACCCGGTCGGACCGGCCTTCCTTCGCATGGAAGCCGGATACCGCCATGCATCTATCGGAAGTGACGACGACGATCTCCCCTTCAACGTCGGCTACTCCGGACCCGTGGTAACGGTGGGCGCAGAAATCCCGGTGTGGCGCATCCGCTGAGATTGACACTGACGAACGACGCGGGCGAACGAATCAGTGCATCGGGCGTGCGAAGTGGATCCCTCGTACGCTCTGCCTTCCCGAGTCCTCCGCCCCTGTGGTCGACAGCTACTTCACCCTGCGCGCGCTCGTCCGTGAATGGCGAGACGACCTCCCCGGCACCACGATCATCGACGCCTACTCGCAGTCGAAGAACGAACTCACCCTGGCGATGACGGGACCGGACGCAGAGTGGATGCTTCGGAGCTCGGTTCAGCGGCCGTTCATTTTCATCTTCCGGACGGACCGTTACTCGAAGGCCCGGCGGAACGTCGCAACGCTGTTCCGTGAGGCATTCGACCGGGACGTTGTCGATATGCGGATCGCGGACCGGGATCGCATGCTGTACCTCGACCTCGAGGGGGGCTACCGGTTTCAGTGGCAGCTCTTTGGCGCTCGTGCCAACGCGTTTCTGGTCGACGGAGAGGACCGGGTGGTCGAGGCCTTCCAGAACGATGAGAAATATTCCGGCGAAGACGCGCCGGCGCCCCGGGCGGCTCCGATGCCGGAATCGTTTGCGGATTTCGAGGGCCGATGGCGCCCGAATCGCAACTCGACGCGACAGGCGATCCAGTCGGCCGTCCCCCTCTTCGGGCGGCTCCCGGCACAGGAGACGGTCTTCCGGGCAGGCGTCGAGACCGAGGATCCTGGAGAAACAACGGAGGCAGAGCGGCGCGCGTTGTTCGAGGCATCGCAGACGTTGATTTCCGAGTTCGACGATCCGGCTCCCGTCATCTACGGAGGCGGACAGTTTCCGGACGCCTTCGCGCTTGCACAGATGCAACACCTGGACGTGGAGGGGACGGAATCGGAGGGCTTCGACACGGTCGACCTCGCGGTCGCGTCATTCGTCAAGCGGCGCCTGGCAGAGCGCCACTTTCACCGGCTCTACGATCCGCTGGAGAAAGCGCTCAAGGACGCAGCGGAGCACTACCGTGAGAGTGCAGACCGGATGCTGGAGGAGCTTTCCAACGAGAGCCGGGCCGACCGTTATGAGCGCTGGGGGCACCTCTTGATGGCGCAGCAGGACGCTGTCGACCCGGGCGATGAGGAGGTGACGCTGCCGGACCTGTTCGAGGACGGCGAACCCGTCACCATCCCGCTCGATCCGGCCAAGTCCGTCGTCGACAACGCCGAGTACTACTACGCCCGGGCACGCCGGACGCGCCGCTCCCGCGAGGAGGCGGAGGCGCGGCTCGATGAAACGGTGGAGCGCGCAGAGAAGGCGCGGGCGCTGCACGACGAGATCAAAGCGATCGACACCCTCGACGGCATCAAGACCTTTCGCAAAGAGCGCGAGTCAGACGTTGCCCCCTTCGTCGACCGACCGGATGCGGACGTCAACACATTCCCCTTCCGCCGCTTCGACCTGGGCGACGGGTTCGAGGTGTGGGTCGGGAAAAACGCGCGCCAGAACGACGAGCTCACGTTCCACGTCGCCCAGAAGTACGATCTTTGGCTGCATGCCCGCGGTGTGCCGGGCTCGCACACGGTGCTACACCTCCCGAACCGGGACGCCGAACCGGGACGGCGGCGCAAGCACGTCGCTGCCGCCATCGCCGCGTACTACAGCAAGGCCCGGGGGAGCGCCCTCGTCCCGGTCATGATGACCCGCCGCAAGTACGTCCGCAGCCCGAAAGGCGCAGCCCCCGGTGCCGTCCGCGTCGAACGAGAAGACGTACTCCTGGTCGAGCCAGGTCTACCGGGATGACAAACGGTTTGTTGTGGGTGGTGCGCGGGTGATTGGATTATTCGTGAACGATGAGGATAGGCACCCACGTTCGCCCTTTATCCCATCCAGCATTCACAATCCACAATCCATCGTCATGAACTGAACGCGAGGCCCGAATCTTGCGTTTACAGGTTATGCATTATCACCTCTCTACACGCACCTTCGTTTCGTCTGAATGACCGTCCGGAAGCGCATACTCTACGCCGTTGCGGGCGTCGTTCTGCTTGTCGCCTTGACAGCGGGGGTCGGCGCCTGGGTTGTCTTCGGCCCCAACACGCCCTCGTTCGAAGGGGAACGAACGGTGACGATCCCGCAGCGGGACTTCGACGCGGCCGTGGACTCCCTCGCCTCCGCCGGTCTTCTCCGGTCCGCATCTTCCTTCCGCCTGGTCGCACAGACCACCGGCTGGGACGCGCAGATCAAGCCGGGCCATTACGCCTTCGAGGCCGGCGCCTCGTCCTACGACATGCTCGAGACAATCCGCAAGGGGCTGCAGACCCCCGTGCGCGTGACCATCCCGCCCGGCCGCCAGCCTCCGATCGTAGCGGGCGTGCTGGGTCGTAACCTGGAGTTTTCCAGCGACGACTTCCTCACAGCCCTGCGGGATACGAGTCTCGCACAGGAGCTCCGCACCTCTCCCGAGCACCTCTTCGGCTACATGCTGCCGGAGACGTACGAGTTCTACTGGCAAACCCCGGCACCGGAGGTCGTTCGTCGTGTCAAGCGGGAGTTTGACGCATACTACGAGCGCGAACTGGCGAACGCCGCGGCCGACGCAGGCCTGAGCAAGCACGACGTGCTGACGCTCGCGTCGATCGTTGAGTGGGAAGCGTACTTCGACGAAGAGAAGCCAACGATCGCGGGCGTGTACCTGAACCGTCTCGATGACCAGTGGAAGCTGCAGGCGGACCCGACCATCCAGTACGTATTAATCGACACCCAGGGAGAGCGAACGCGACGCGTCCTGTACCGCCACCTGGAGATCAACCATCCGTACAACACATACCAGAACGCCGGTCTGCCGCCAGGTCCTATCACCAATCCGGCACCGTCGACGCTTCGCGCTGTCGCATATCCGAAGGATCACGACTACTACTTCTTCGCTGCGGACGGCACCGGAGGACACCGCTTCAGCCGGACGCTTCGCGAGCACAACCGCGCCGCCCGCGACTACCACCGGATGCTGGACGAGCGCGAGCGCAAACGGGAGCAGCAGGCGAATGCAGAGAGCGAGTCAAGCCCGTCGTCCCGGTAAATCCGTTCCGACACGAAAAACCCGCGCCGCGGTACCGGTCTGAGGCCGATACTGTACGACGCGGGTCATTGACGTGACTTCGTGAGGACGGACAACGCGCTAAAAGTTGATCGTCATCCCGAGCATGAAGAGGTTTCGGGACACGTCCTGCTGTACGATCGGCGGAAGGTACGTCGCGTCGTTCAGCGGCTGCGGGACGTTGCCAAGCGTTCCGAGGTCCGCCGCATTGTACGGGCTGAACGGGTCGTCCACGCGCTCCTGCATCCAGCCGAGGTCAATCCGGAACTGGTCGCTGACCGCGTAGCCGAGTCCGCCGGCCAGGTAGAGCCGGTCGCGAGCGGTCGTCCCCGCGAGTGCACGCCCCTCCCGCGGATCCGGACGATAGGCGGCTCCGGCACGAATGGACAGGCCCTGGTCGAGACGGTACTCGGCTCCGCCCCGCAGATTAAAGACGTACGAGTAGTTGTCCTCAATCGCGTCCTGGATCGGCGTCACATTAAACACGGGGCCGGTTGTCGCTTCGTCCACGTCCAGCTGAGACCAGTCGACGAACTCGACATCCGCGCTGACGAGCAGGTTGTCGTCGTCATAGTCCAGGCCGGCACTCAACCGGAGCGGCGTGCGCGTCTCGTAATCCAGGCCACCGCGGCCCTGCGACTGAAACGTGTCGTTAATCCCGTAGGACAGCACGCCGCCCTGATCGAAGGTGGTCTGCACCGCGGCGAGCGTGTACGTACGGTCGACGGACGACCACGTGGGCGACTCAAACGCGACGCCGAACGTTAGCTCCTCCGCCACCTTCGCGGATACGCCGAAGCGCAGATTAAAGCCGACCAGGTCATCCTGGTAGCCATCCCGGTAAAGGATCTGGTCGAGCCCGGTGTAGGTGGTGCCGCCGCGGATCACCTCGTAGTTGTCATTCCCGCCCTGGTCGATCTCCACGAGCTCCTGGCGAAACTCGTACGAGCCGAAGATGATGTTCGCCCCGCCACCGACCATGACGTTCTCCGCCGCCTCGAACGCAGCGCCGAAGTTCAGCTCGTTGATGCTACCGGAGCGGTCCACCTCGCCGATCTGCCGGATGCGCGTTCCCGGAAAAACGGCCGGCTGAAACGGATACTCGCCGTTCTGCCGGAGGCCCTCGAAGAACTCGATGGCGCCGCCTTCAAAGGCGACGAACGCCCGAGGGGACTCGAAAAAGTCGATTTCACCGGTCGGGAAGCTAACATTCTGAATGTTCGGAAGCAGCGAGCCGGTGACCGACGTTCCGACCGCCTCGCCCTCGTACTCCATCTCCTCTGTAAAGTCGGCAGACCGGTGGTACGACGCCGCAAATGTGAGCGCACCACGTTCGGTCGGTACCTTATACAGGGCGCTAAAGTTGGAGAGCGTCGTGTTAGGCGTGCTCGACTCCAGGTTCAGGCCTGACCCAGCGCCGGGCGGCTGATACGTAGCGTCGGTACGAGACGTGAGAATGCTGAAGCCGCCGCCGGCCTGCGACGACTCCGCCCATCCCAGCCCGGCCGGATTGGTGTAGAGCGCGCTGATGTCGCCCCGCCCTGCCACACCGGCACCGGCGAGCCCGATCGAACGGGCCGTTATTCCCGGGAGGCGCTCCGAGAGGCGGAAGATGTCGTCGGCATCCGGGACGTCGGTATTCGCATTCAGCAGGCCGGGATCGCGAACCTGCGCCTCGGCCGGCGTTGCCGACCAGAGCGGGAAAAACAGCAGCATGACAGCCGTGCACCACGCCCATCGGCGGACGGATCGAAGGACCCGTGTACGGTCGGAGTACGTTGCGTCGGTTTTCATAAGTCTATTCAAACCGGTGGTTTACGGGAAAGGGGGCTTGAATCGCAAGCGCATAGAAAGGGCCCGTGGCACGAGTACACGGGCCCGGAAGGAGTGAAGACGCGGCCGCCGCAGGGGCGGAGCTGTTGTTGACCGGCGCGCTAGTTGTCGTTGTCCCGGCGCGACGAGCGGCGGCTCGATGAACGGTCGGAGGAGCGGCGACTGCGATCAGTGGTCGCACGGCTGCGAGACCGGGACCGGCTTGACCTGGCCTCACTCCGGCTCCGCGATGAGCGCGATGTCGCTCGGCTGCGGGAGCGGCTGCTGCGTGAATTCGTAGCTCGGCTACGTGAATTCGTAGCTCTGCTACGTGAGTTCGTCGCTCTGCTACGCGAGTTGGTGGCCCGGCTGCGGCTACGCGGGGTGCGTGCCGAGCGGCTTCTCGTTCGGGAGGAGCGGCTCTTCACGGCATCGTTCGAGCGTCGCGGGGCGCGGGTCCGGGCGGAGCGGTCCGACGAGCGAGAGCGCGTGGACCGGTCGTATGTTCGCGACCGTCGCGTCCGATCGTAGGTCCGTGAGCGCTCGGCTCCGCGATTCGTATCGTAGGAGCGGTCACGCGAGCGGTCGTAGGTGCGAGTGCGATCGTATGTCCGCGAACGGTCGTAGGTGTTGCTGCGGCGCGTGTAGCCCTCGGAGGATTCACCGGCCCGGCTCCGGGGCGTGTCGTAGCGGCGCGGGGTAGAGTTTGCGCTGCGGCCGACGCGTCCGGTTCCGGTGCGGGTCGTGCCGACCGAGCGGATACGCTGGTTACCGTCATCCCGAGACCGTGCCGAGCGCGACCCATCGTCGCCTGCACGGCCGGACCGTCCGGTGCGAGCACGCGAGTCCGATCCGCTTCGGGCGCGAGAGGAACGGGCATCCCCGTTATCATTGCCGCTACGGCTGCGCGTTGCCGATCGTCCCGTGCGGGAGGAATCGCCCGAGCGTCCGGTGCGAGCACGTGAGTCCGACCCGCCCCGGGAGCGGGAGGATCGAGCGTCCCCGTTGTCGTTGCCGCCGCGGCTGCGCGTCGCCGATCGTCCCGTGCGGGAGGAATCACCGGAGCGCCCGGTTCTCGCGGCGCCTCGGTCGTCGCCCGAGCGGGTGCTGGTACGGCCGACGCGACCACTGCTTCCGGATCGCGTCCGGGTCGTCGTGGCCGACGAGCCCTGATCGGATCCGCTTCGAGCGCTGCGACCCACGCGGCCGCTGCTGGCGGATCGGCCGGTCGCCGCGCGCTGCTGGTCACTCGCAGCAGACGTACGGGCCCGGCCCGACGTGGCACTCCGACCGACGCTGGCACTGCGGACCCTGTTATCCGTCACACGACCGGAGGTGGCGGTTCGACCCACACGCCTCGCGTTTGTGTTGCGCGGTACGGTATAGCTGTCGCGGCGGCGCTGGTAGTCGTAGTATCCGTCGTAATACCCGCTGTAGTAGAAGTCCGACGGGCGATACCACCGGTACGGGCTCCCGAAGCCAAAGGGACGATGATACCGGAAGCGAGAGTAGGCGAAGTGCCGACCGTAAAACGGGCGGTGGCCATAAAAGAATGGGTCGTAGAAGCCGTAGTTACCGAAGCGGAACGTAACAGAGACGCCGACTCCGGATACGAACGGGTCGTACAGGAAAGGATCGTAAAACGGATCAACAAAGATCGGGTCGTACAGCCTCAGGTGCCGGTAATGACGGACGCGGAAGCGATCGTGGCGATCGTACCGGTCATACCGATCATATCGACGATCGTAATCGCGGCGATACTCATCGGCGTACACTTCTCCGTCGCGGCGGTCATCCACCGTGGCGAGTTGCGTGTAACACCCCGTCAGGCTCGTCGCAGCTACGAGAAAGGCGAGGACACCCGCCAGCCGGCGGAGACCTCGAAAGGTGGAGCGCGTGATCTGTGTCATGGTGAGCCCTCGCTATTGTGCCGCGATCAGTTTCCTTACCTCTATCTTAGACGCAAACCCTTTCTACAAAGTTCGCCCCGACGGTTCACGCCCGCATCCTTCATCTGCACAGCCGCTTCATCCAGCGGGAAAGTAACATCCGTCCGGTTCTATCTCTTTCCGGCACACGAGCCCGCACCGCACTTTCTCCATCACCCCGTCGTACCGAGCCCGTTCGCAATCGCGTTCACCGTAAGGAGCAGCTTGAGCAGAACCCTGTCGTTGTCGGAGCCCGAGCCGTCACGCCAGTGCTTCAGCAGGTCGATCTGCTGACGGTGAAGCGTCAGAAGCCCCTCCTGACGGAGGTCCAGGTATTGCTGGACGTTGGGCCGCTTCTCCGCGAGAGGACCGGAGTAGATGCGCTCCATCATGCGCCGCGTCCGGTCGTATTCCGCCTCAATCTGAGACATGACCCGCTCGCGCAGGTCGTCGTCTTCCACGAGGCCGGCGTACTGCCGCATGATCTCCGGATTGGCCGTGGCCAGGCTCGTCGCGACGTTGCTGATGATGTAGTGCAGTGGCGACCAGATGAAGTTCTGCTGCTTCACATCGTCGAACGCGTCGGGGTGCTCTTCCTGAAGCCACTGCAGCGCCGTCCCCGTCCCGTACCAGCCCGACAGGTAGAAGCGAGCCTGACTCCAGCTAAAGACCCACGGGATCGCACGCAGGTCGGCGATCGTCTGCTTGCCCGTCCGGCGCGCCGGACGCGACCCGATGCGGCTGGCCTCGATCGCATCGATCGGCGTCGCCTTACGGAAGAACGGCACGAAGCCGTCCGTATGAATGAGTTGCTGATAGGCCGCGCGACTCTTTTCCGCCATACGGTCGAGCGTTGCCTCCAGCGGATGGCCCTTCTTCTGGCTGTAGCGCTGGCGGCATGTGGCGCCTGTGGTCCCCGCGATCAGCAGCTCGAGGTGGTAGGCGGCATTCAATCGGTTCGCGTACTTCTGCGCGATGGTCTCGCCCTGCTCGGTGAGTCGCAGGTCCCCCTGCAGCGAGGAATGCGGAAGCGCGTTGATGAACCGGTGCGTCGGCCCGGCGCCGCGGCTGATCGTCCCGCCGCGCCCGTGGAAGAAGCGGACGCGCACGCCGTGCTCGCGGCCCACATCGGCGAGGGCATCCTGTCCGCGGTACAGATTCCAGAGGCTCGACACGATGCCGCCGTCCTTGTTGCTGTCACTGTACCCGATCATGACCTGCTGCACCGGCTGGCTCGTGCTGCGCTCCTCCTGCAGGTACGCCAGGCTCCGCTGCGTCATCGGGTGCGACAGGAAATCCTCCAGGATGCCGGGCGCGTTGTGAAGGTCGTCGATGGTTTCGAAGAGCGGCACAACGGGCAGTCTGCACACGACCCCGTCTTCGGTCTGTATCGTCAGCCCGGTCTCGCGCGCGAGCAGATAGACCACGAGAAGATCGGACAGGCTCCGCGTCATGCTGATGATGAGGGCACCGATCCCCTCCGGCCCGTAGTCCTTGATGTACTGCGACACCTCGCGATAGGCGTCCAGCACGGCCTGGGCCTGTTCGCCCAGCTCCATGTCCGGGTGTGTCAACGGACGCGGAGAGGACAGCTCACGGTTCAGAAAATCGAGACGTTGCTCTTCATTCCACTCGAGAAACTGCTCGCCGTCCAGTCCGGCGGCAGACATGAGCTGTGCAACGGCTTCGTCGTGAAACTGGCTGTTTTGCCGGATGTCCAGCGCCGCCAGGTGAAACCCGAACGTCTGAACCGTACGCAGCACGGGGTCCAGGTCCCGCCGTGCGATGCGGTCTGCGTCGACGGCGAGTAGCTGTTCGCGCAGAAACGTCAGATCGTCGACCAGCGCGTCGGGCGTCTCGTACGCGCCCGGATGCTCGGCCCGCGCGCCATCCTCAAGGGGGAGACGCGCGATCATCAGGTTGACGAACTGCCGCCACGGCTCGTCGGGATTCCGCTCCACCGCCCGTCGTCCCTTTTCCCCGAGATCTTCGGCGATGGCGGCAACCTTCTCCGGAAGCGGCTCCGGCGGCGCCTGCAGAAACTCCGACAGGCTGAGCCGTCGCGTCAGCTCCGTGAGCTTTTCCACAAGCAACTGCAGGGCATTCGTCCGCAGTTCGCCCAGCGTTTCGCGGGTGACGTCCGACGTGACGAGCGGGTGCCCGTCCCGGTCTCCGCCGACCCAGTTGCCAAATCGAAGGCTCGGGCGACCGCCGGGGCGATGCAGCAACGCGGGGTCGAAGTCCATCTCCTCCCATGCCACCTTGAGCCGGCGGTCCAGCTCCGGCAGGACGTCCGGGAAGACGTTTCGCAGGTAATGGATTACGTTGCGACGCTCCGAGGCCAGGTCCGGCTTTTCCAGGTAAATCTCGCCGGTCCGCCACAGGCGCTCGAGCTCCGCCTTCATCGATGCCCGCAACTCCTTTCGCTCAGACGGCGTCCAGACCCGGTTTTCACGGTCAACCAGGAGCAGGTACATCCGGCGGTGATGCTCCAGCACGGTGGCCCGCTTGGCCTCGGTCGGGTGGGCCGTTAGGACCGGCTCCACGCGTACGTCCTTCAGCACGTCGGCAATTTCTTCACCGGACAGGCCGCGTTCCTTCAGTCGCTCGAGATTCTGCTGCCATAGGCCGGACACCTTCGCCAGGTTTCCCTCCCCTTCCAGCTTTCGGCGCATCTGAACGGCCGCGTTTTCCTCGACCATGCTCAGGAGTTGAAAGGCGATCGAGTAGCTCTGCGCCGTCCGGCTCGGGCGGGTGGTCTTCCCGGTCGGCGCGCCGTCGTCGCTCCAGGGCAAGCGATCGGCGATTTCGCCTTCTCCAAGCTCCGTCAGCACCTCACGGAAGCATTCCATAACGAACTGCAGGTCTTCGCGGATCTTGGCCTCATTCTCGTCGAGTCGAGTTCGGGGGATCATGGTAGGCATCGCACTTCGGGATCTGAGAGGTGGGAAAACCGGATATGCAAAGGCGCGCTGCGACGACTGCGGCCCCCGTTCGAACGAAGTCCGCGGGGCCGTCCGTTGAGGCGACGTGAGAAGATCGAATTGCCGATCGACGGCCGCCGTTCCGTCATCATGCAGGCGTAATGCGAAGGACGCTTCCTGAGGATATACGGAGCTTACTTCGAATTCAGCCCACCACCACACCGTCGCACGGCCGTGCGACGGTGTGGTGGTGGGCGCATGAGTCCGCTTACTTATCCGCGCACGCGTCCGCGAAATTCGGATTATTCGGCGACGCCTCCGGAGAGGAGCCGATTCATGCTGGGCATGAGATACCGCTCGCTGCACCCGGTCGTCGATGACGACAACGTCCGCTCTGCACGCGGCGGGTGCCGACCCAGACTGATAAGGCCCGGTTATGATCGCTCACGACCGGGCCTTGCAGCAGTGCGCCGATGCCGTGGTTGGTCGATGCTAGCGCCCGCTAGGTGAGATCCGACTGCCTCTCGTAGCGCTCTTTCTCGGTCCACTTTTCCGTGAGTCAAGCTCTGTGTATGCGTGACATATCGGGCCGCCGTTGTTCACCGCAGTCTCACCCAAGATCCAATCGCTTCCGTTTCCCCTCCCCGTCATCCGGACCGTGTTCTCGCTCACTTTGCCCGTTGAACCCTCTGATCACCCAGGTGATGCACAGAATACAGACAAACCCGAATCCTGTCCCGGCCATCCCGACGATGATGAGCGTCTGTACGTCATTCAGCATGATGGGTCCGAACGGATAGAACACAATAGCACTGACGATCCCCGGCC
>JAAAOT010000368.1 GCA_009908725.1 Bacteroidota bacterium
CGAATCCACGGCGACACCGGCCGACTCAGGGTTCTCCCCGACACTGCGGAAGTACATTTTCGCAATGTAGGGAGGCTGACCGACCTGCTCCGTGACAATCCGGATAGAGTCCACCTGGATCGTGTCGCGCGATGTGGCTAGTGTCGTTGCCCCGTCGGCGGTCGCGAGACTGTCGCCGTACAGATCGGCGGTGTCGAAAACGTTGACATCGTCGCTCCCCGACGTGCGAAGCTGCGGGGGCAATACGTAGCGACGCCGGATCCCGTTATGCTCATCGACGGCCAAGCGCATCCCGGTGAAGAAGGCCTGCGTCAGGTCGGCATCCCGGTCGCGCATCGGGAGCACGATGCCGACCCGCAGGGTGTCGGCGCGGCGCCCGAACGTGCGCAGCCCTTCCTCCGCCTTCGTCTGCACATCAATCGCCTCCTCCCGGTACGACGTTTCGGGATAGCGATTCAACAGCGTCTCGATCAGGTCGAGCGTTGCCCGGTAATCCCCCTGCCGGTAGCGGGACTTGGCTGCCATCAGAAAGGCGGCTGTCGTCTTCCGGTTCAGAGGAAACTCGGTGATGGACTGAAACGATTCTGCTGCGTCCGCGAAGTCGCCGCTCTCGAAGGCCGCGCGGGCGTCCTCAAACGCCAGTTCCGCCCGCGGCAGGCGCGGGATCTCCTCCTGAGCATGGGCCGTGCCGGCGATGCACGCGGCCGCGACCAGGAGGATCACGAGTAGAAGGCCGAACCGGGAGTCGGGACCGGCGCTCCGACGTGTGCTCGAGCCTTTAGTACGTCTTTCGTTCACGTTCAAACCGTCGCTCTTGGTCGATGCTGGAAGGCGCGATGGAGAGAGTGCGGATCGTCGAGATGCATTATCCGCTACCGGACAGG
Source organism: Bacteroidota bacterium (assembly GCA_009908725.1). Lineage (GTDB taxonomy): Bacteria > Bacteroidota > Rhodothermia > Rhodothermales > Salinibacteraceae > Longibacter. The sequence continues at coordinate 885 of JAAAOT010000368.1, forward strand.
TCGTTGTAGGCACGTCCTGCGGTGGACGCCGGGGGCGTTATTCCCACTCAATCGTGGCGGGCGGCTTCGACGTGATGTCGTACACCGACCGGTTGATACCGGGCACCTCGTTGACGATCCGGTTGGCAACGTGCCCCAGGAAATCGTGCGGTAGGTGCGCCCAGTCCGCCGTCATTCCATCGACGCTCGTCACCGCACGGATGGCGACCACGTTCTCGTAGGTTCGTTCATCCCCCATCACGCCGACGCTCTGTACGGGGAGCAGCACGGCGAAGGCCTGCCAGACCTCATCGTACAGATCGTTCTCGCGTAGCTCGTTGATAAAGATGGCGTCTGCCTCCCGGAGCAAGTCTAGGCGCTCCCGGGTCACGTCTCCGAGGATTCGAATCGCGAGGCCCGGGCCGGGGAACGGATGGCGCCCGACGATCTCTTCCGGGACATCGAGCAGGCGCCCGATCGCCCGGACCTCGTCCTTGAACAACTCGCGGAACGGCTCGATCAGGTCAAAATTCAGCTGTTCAGGAAGCCCACCGACGTTGTGATGGGTCTTGATCGTGGCGGACGGTCCTTTAAAGGACACGCTTTCGATGACGTCCGGATACAGCGTTCCCTGCGCCAGGAAGTCCGGGCGGTGCCCCAGCTCTTCGGCAATCTCATCCGTCTGCGCCTCAAACACGTCGATGAAGGTGTTGCCGATCAGGACGCGCTTTTCCTCCGGATCGATGACCCCATCGAGGGCTTCGAGAAATCGATCCGTGGCGTCAACGGCATGCAGGTCCATGTGAAAATGACCGCGGAAGGTCGACTGAACCTGCTCCCACTCCCCTTTTCGCAGAAGGCCGTTGTTCACGAAAATGCAGTGGAGCTGATCGCCGATCGCCCGGTGAATGAGCGCCGCGGCGACAGACGAGTCCACGCCCCCGGAGAGACCCAGAATGACGTGACGGTCTCCCACCTTCTCGCGAATGGCGGCCGTTCGTTCTTCGATAAACGAAGCCGGAGTCCATTCGCCCTCGCACCCGCAGATCTTGTACGCGAAGTTCTCCAGGATCTGCCGACCGAAGTCGGTGTGCACGACCTCCGGATGAAACTGAACGCCGTAGTGGGGGTCCTCGAGATTCCGGACCGCCGCCACAGGCGCGTTCTCCGTGTTTGCGATCACCTCGTACCCCGCGGGGAGGGCGGTCAGATGATCGCCGTGGCTCATCCAGACGGTCGAGCCGCTGGGGACGCCGGAGAACAGATCGGACGCGCCGTCAGAATCAGGAAACTGAATTTCGGCCCGGCCGAACTCGCGGCGTTCTGCACTCTCCACGTCGCCGCCCAGCAGATGGGCCATGGCCTGCAGGCCGTAACAGATGCCGAGGACCGGCACGCGCGACCCGTCGTCCCGGGTGAGCGACAGCAGATTGCTGTCCAGTTGCGGCGCCTCGGCGTCATATACCGAACAGGGGCCACCCGAGAGGATCACCCCCTTCGGGTTCATCGCCTCCACCTCCTCGGTCGGAATCGTACAGGGATGGATCTCCGAGTAAACGCCGGCCTCCCGCACCCGCCGGGCAATCAACTGGGTGTACTGGGAGCCAAAATCTAGGATGAGGATCGTCTCGTGCATGTACGAGGGGCGGTAAAGCGTTGGGGCGTTGGAGCGTTGCGGCGTTGATGCGTTGCGGCGTTGATGCGTTGGGGATTTGTATGGGAGTCTTCATCCCCACACACCTCAGCCCTCACACCTCAACCCTCAAACAGACGCTTCGTACGCTTCCGAATCCATGAGGTCGTCGACGTCGGACGGGTCGGCGAGTTCGACTTTCACCATCCATCCTTTGCCGTACGGCTCCTCGTTCACGCTTTCCGGAGCGATGTCGAGTTCCTCGTTGAAGGCAACCAGGGTGCCGGCAACGGGCATGTATAGCTCCGAGACGGTCTTAACAGCTTCAACGGTGCCGAACACGTCGCCTTCGTCGAGCTCCGTTCCGTCCGGTTCGACTTCGACAAACACAATGTCTCCGAGCTCGCTCTGGGCGAAACCAGTGATGCCAATGGTTGCGGTTCCGTCGTCGTTCATCCGCAGCCACTCGTGGTCGTCCGTGTAGTACAGGTCGTCAGGAAAAGTCATTCGGTGTGGTGGGTCGAAGAAGTCAGGTACGAAACGTGCGCGCCGGCTCGGTTCGTATGCCGAAAGACCGGGGCGCGGGAGGCGAGAAGGCCTTTATGACTCGTCGGGCGGAGGCTCCATCTCGAAGTCTTCCAGGAACCGCGTGGTAAACTCGCCCGCCTGGAAACGGGGATCTTTCATCAACTGCTGATGGAAGGGAATCGTCGTCTTGATCCCCTCAATTACGAACTCGTCGAGAGCGCGCTGCATCTTCTTGATCGCCCCCTCGCGCGTCTTGCCGCGCACGATCAGCTTGGCGATCATCGAGTCGTAGTTCGGCGGAATCATGTAGCTGGCGTAGGCATGCGTGTCGACACGAATGCCGTGTCCGCCCGGCTGATGAAACGCGGTGATGGTGCCGGGCGAGGGGCTGAACTTGCGATACGGATTCTCCGCATTGATGCGGCACTCGATCGCGTGGCCGTCAATCGGGATCTTACGGCTCGTTACGGTTTCTCCCATCGCAACCCGGATCTGGTACTCGACGAGGTCGACGTCGGTGACTTCCTCCGTCACCGGATGCTCAACCTGAATCCGGGTGTTCATTTCCATGAAATAGAAATTGCGATCGGCGCCGACGAGAAACTCAATCGTGCCGGCCCCTTCGTAGTTGACCGCTTCGGCACCACGGATCGCTGCCGCGCCCATCTCTTCCCGTAGTTCCTCGTCGACGATCGGCGACGGGGCTTCCTCCACCAGTTTCTGGTGGCGCCGCTGAATCGAGCATTCTCGCTCCCCGAAGTGCATGACGCCACCCTTCCCGTCGCCGAGCAGCTGGATTTCGATGTGCCGCGGCTTCTCGACGACCTTCTCCAGGTACACGTCCGGGTTGCCAAAGGCGCCTTCCGCCTCGGAGCGGGCGCTGTTGTAGGCCTGCGCAAAGTTCTCCGGCTCGAAGACCATGCGCATCCCGCGCCCTCCGCCGCCGGCGGAGGCCTTGACCATGACCGGGTAGCCGATCTCTTTCGCGACCTCTTCGGCTTCTTCCAGGGAGTCAACGATGCCGTCCGATCCGGGGACCGTCGGCACGCCGGCTTCGGCCATCGTCTGCTTCGCCAGCGACTTCTCCCCCATCATCCGGATGGTCTCGGGGGAGGGACCGATAAACTTGACGTCGTTGTCGCGGCAGATCTGGCTGAACTCCGCGTTTTCGGAGAGAAAGCCGTAGCCCGGGTGGATGGCGTCGGCCCCCGTCACCTCCGCCGCTGCGATGATACGGTCCGGGCGAAGATAGCTCTCTCCGGAGGGGGGCGGTCCAATGCAGACGGCCTCGTCGGCAAAACGGACGTGGAGCGCGTCGCGGTCGGCCGTCGAGTACACGGCGACCGTGCTGAGGCCCATCTCATGACACGTACGAATAATGCGGAGGGCGATTTCTCCGCGGTTGGCGATCAGGACTTTGTTGATCTCACTCACCGTGATGTGGATATCCGTGGGGCAACGTCAACGAAGCCGAAGGACCGGAACGTCTCCGCATCACGCAGTGGGCAACACGGGCGTTCGGGCGTCCGGCGGGGATGCGAGGGCCCCGACCGCGCGTCGCGTCGACGGCGAGCCGCGGGCCAGGGTGCGGAGACTACTTCTCGATGACGAACAGCGGCTGGTCGAACTCGACCGGCTCGGCGTCTTCCACCAGAATCTCCTTCACCGTTCCGGAGGTCTCGCACTCGATTTCGTTCATCAGCTTCATCGCCTCGATGATGCAGAGCACGTCGCCCTCGCCGACGCTGTCGCCGACCTCGACGTACGGGTCGGAGTCGGGCGAAGGACGGCGGTAGAAGGTACCGACGATCGGGGCGCGTACGAGCTCTTCATTTGCGCCGCTGCCGGCCTCGACGGTTTCCTCATCGCCGGAGGCTGCGCCCGTGGCCGTAGCACTGCTTTCCTGTGCGGCAGGCGCGGGGGACGGCGCGGAGGAGCTCCCGCCTCCCTGCATGCCCCCTCCCTGCGGTGCTCCGCCCTGCTGAGGCGGCGCCGCGGGTTGCCCCCCCTGAAAACCGCCCTGCTGCGGAGCGTACGGCGGCGGACCATACGGCATCGCGTACTGCGACGGCTGCATGATTACCTGGGGAGAATTCTGCCGGATCGTGAGCTTGAAGTCGTCTTCTTCGATCTCAATCTCCGACACGCCGCTGTCGGCCACGATCGAAAGCAGTTGCTGAATCTTGTCTAGCTTCATGCGTCTGGTAGGTATGAAGAAAGATCGGCACGGCTGCAAAAAGGTACTGCACCGGCCCGGACGACCGGGATCGTGACGGTACTACAGCGCATTGGGCGCCGTCGACACGCGGGTTTCGTACTCTCCGGTCTGCGTGCTGACGCGCACCACGTCGCCTTCGTTGATAAAGAGCGGGACGTCGACCGTGGCACCACTTTCAAGCGTGGCCGGCTTCGACCCGCCCTGTGCAGTATCTCCTTTCACGCCCGGCGTCGTATCGGTCACTTCGAGTTCGACCTTCTGCGGGATATCCATCCGCATCGGCTCGTTCGTGTCCGCGCGAAAAAGGATGTCGACATCGCCACCTTCCTTGATGTACTCCATGCCTTCGACCTGTTCCGGCGGCAGCGAAAACTGCTCGTAGGTCTCGGTATTCATGAAGTGAAGGCCGTAGTCGTCCTCGTAGAGATACTGGTGCGGTCGCTTCTCCACGCGTACCTCCTCCACCTTGGCCCCTGCACGGAAGGTGTTGTCGAGCTCTCGGCCGTCCTTCACGTTCTTGAGACGCGTTCGGACGAACGCTCCACCCTTCCCGGGCTTCACGTGCTGAAAGTCAATCATCTCCCAGATGTCATCTTTCCAGATGATCATCAGGCCGTTTCGAAACTCACTCGTGCTTGCCATCTTGCGTCGGGGTGAATCGTGATGCGCGTCGGTCGAAAAAGACGGTGGTGCCGAACGCGGGCTCCGGCACGTTCCAGTCGGGGACGTGCACAACAGCGAACCGTCTGCAATCGATTCATGCGAGCCCGGCAGGCCGAACCGGTGCTTCGGGTGTCAGGGATCGGCCCATCGGACCGAGCCTCTCCACGCCGCGTGTCGGCGACAGTGTGCCAATATACCGTGGGGCTGTCGAGGGTGTCAACGCCGGGGCCGGTCAAACGCCCGCGAGAACCTGTGAATCCGGGATTTTCCCAGACTCAGCCGATCTCGCCCCCTCCCGGTGTCGGCATGTCATAAACAATTCACGCGGGTCTTGCCGTCGGGGAGAGGGAACCGCCGGTTATCGATACGGCTGGTCCTTTTGCAGCACGCTCATCAGGTCGTCCACACCGACCGGGCCGTGGCGATACAGAAGCGGCTCCCCGAAGGTAGCACCGACCTTGTACCCGTAGGTTCGCGCCCGGCCCTCGATCCACTCGAAAAAGGTGGGATTGGAGATGAACGTTTCCGGCTCGTCCTCGCCGGGGTCGTAGTCGGGGTTGAAAAACTGAGACTGGAAGGCCTGAAGGGCTTCGATGCGCTGATCCCAGACATCGCTTACGTCGACCACGAACGTCGGGTCGAATTCAATCGCCTGCATGTAGTGCATTACATGGGCCGGACGCCACGGCTCCTGGGGTTGTCCGTCGGGACCCGTCGTCTCGACCATCCGGAGGCCGGCGTAATACATCGCGTCGATCGACAGGCGGGCGGCAGCGCCGTGGTCCGGGTGGCGACATTCAAGGCTATTAATGAGCACCACACGAGGACGATACTGCCGGATCACTTCGATCACGGCGCGCTGGTTCGCCTTCGTGTTGGCGATGTCGCCATCGGGCAAACCCAGGTTTTCCCGCGCAGACAGTCCTAAGATTTCCGCCGCGCGCTTCGCCTCTTCCATCCGCCCCTCGGGTGTGCCCCGAGACCCGAGTTCACCGCGCGTGAAGTCGACGACCCCGACCCGGTGCCCGGCCGCCGTCAGCCGGCACACCGTGCCTCCCGCGCACAGCTCCACGTCATCGGGGTGGGCGGCGAGTGCGAGCACATCGAGGGAAGCGGACATACACGTCGAAGCATGGGTGGGTCGGTCGGGCGAGTCGCCCCTTCCCACGCAAACGGACCGCGTGGGATCCTGCGCCCCGCTCGTGCCGGCGAGCTGTTCGCCCCCAGGTCCCGTCGGACCCCGGGGAATACAGGAATCTTCATCGCCCCACAAGAAAGTGGAACGATTTTGGGGAAAGACACACACGGTTCGGCGAACAGCACACACGCGTGCTCTCTCCATTCGACGGGCAGACTGCCCGGGCAACACCCTCCAATCTCCGTTACTGTACCTGACCGACCGCCACGCGTCCCATGTCCATTCTGAACTCTCAAATGCTCCCCTTCGGCAGCGCACGCCCGTCGCAGGATGATACGCTCAGCCCGGATATGCGGGAATACGCCCTGCAAATCTACCGCGAGGCGTGGGATGCATACAAGGCGGCCGAGTGCCCGTATGGAGAAACGGATGAAGCCATGCTCGTCTGGTACTCCTTTCGGCATGGACCCGACGGCGATCGCATCACGGTCGGTAGAAATTAAACATTGATTGCGGAGTTTTCCCCTCACATCCGGCGGCTGTGGGGCGTGGATTGATCCGGTTTCCCCCCTTCGGATACGGTGCCACGCTCACAGTCCAGCCGCCGGACCCATGCGAAAAGCCGGAGCCGACCTGACGGTCGAAGCTCCGGCTTTTTCGTTTAGGGCGGATGTCGTCGACCCGAACCACGCGGGTGTGCGGCTCTGCGGGTCGCACGAGCGGGCTTTCGTCCAACGGACTGTTCGCACTCCACCTGTATCGCGCAGCCGAATTATTGC
>JAAAOT010000054.1 GCA_009908725.1 Bacteroidota bacterium
CGCGCCGGCAGATGTCGAAAAGGAGACTCGGAATCGCCAACGTAGGCGCCGGCTGTAAGACCGTCAAGCGCCGCTGGCAGGCGTCATGGGATCGTTTCCGGGATCCAGGCCGCTCGCACGACAGAAAACCGTGTTGAGGTGTTCGTGGACGGCAGTGTTTGGGTGTTCGGGTACTTCAGTGTTTAGGTTTTCGTGTGTTGACGTGTTGAGGTGGTCACGAAAGGGGGCACTTCCATCCGAAGCCCCGTGTGGACCAGGCGTCAATAATTGCAGGATCAACGCCTCAACGCTCAACGCTCAACGCCCCAACGATTCAACGCCCCGTCCGTGAAGCTACCGGATCGGAGTCGCATCACACGCGATCCCGCCCAAACGCCGGTACCCCCACCCCGCCGCGCAACTCCCAATTCCCAATTCGAAATTCCAAATTCGACACTCCCAATTCGACACTCCCAACTCGACACTCCCAACTCGACACTCCCAATTCGCAATTCGCAATTCGAAATCCCCAACCCTTATTCACTTGCGTTCCCCCGTGGATATCATTTGCTTGGAAAGGCCGGGCGGACATCTCTTCCCCGGGCGGTCTTGCCCCTCCCCGGCCCCGCTTCTGCTTCACCCGACCCTGACGTACCTGCATGGATTTCTGCCATCTCCACTGCCATACGCAGTATTCGCTTCTGGACGGCGCCGCCGGCATCGACACGATGATCCAGCGAGCGAAAGAAAAGGAAATCCCGGCCGTCGCGATCACCGATCACGGAAATCTGTACGGCGTTCCGGAGTTTTACACGACCGCTCAGAAACACGGGGTTCAACCCATCATCGGGTGCGAGTTCTACGTCACTCCGAGCGGGCACGAGGACAAGTCCGACCGGACGCGCTACCACCAGGTCCTTCTCGCGAAAAACGCGACGGGCTATCAGAACCTCATCAAGCTGTCTTCCAAGTCCTACACCGAGGGCTTTTACTACAAGCCGCGCATCGATCTGGACATGATGCGCAAGCACCACGAGGGGCTTATCGCGACCACCTGCTGCCTGCAGGGGTGGGTGCTTCAGACCATCCTGAAGAACGGAGAGGACGCCGCACGACAGGTCTTCGAGGCCTTCCTCGACATTTTTCAGGATGACTACTACATCGAAATCCAGAATCACGACATCGACGACCAGCATACCTGCAACGAGGTGCTCCTTCGCTGGGCGGACGAATACGACGTCGACGTTATCGCGACGAATGACGTGCACTACGTCGATCAGGGCGACGCCGAAGCGCAGGACATCCTCCTCTGCCTTCAGACCGGGAAGGATTACAAGGATCCGAACCGGATGCGCTTCTCGAACGACCAGTTTTACCTGAAAGGGGCCGAGGAGATGACCGAGGCGCTTACGGGCATCCCGGAGTCGTTCCAGCGCGAGGCGCTCGTGAACACGAACGAGGTGGCTGCCAAGTGCAACTTCGAGCTTCAAATGGGCGACCTGCTCATGCCGCACTATCCGATCCCGGATGGGTTTGACGGCATGGACGACTACCTCCGCCATCTCACGTTTGAGCGCGCCAAAGAGCGCTACGGCGATCCCCTCTCCCAGGACGTGGTGGACCGGCTCAACCACGAGCTCGGCATCATCAAAGAGATGGGCTATTCCGGATACTTCCTGATCGTGCAGGACTTCACCGAAGCCGCGCGCGACTTGGACGTCCGCGTGGGTCCCGGGCGCGGGTCGGCAGCCGGGTCCGCGGTCTCCTACTGCCTCGGCATAACGAACGTCGAACCGCTTCAGTACGACCTGCTCTTCGAACGTTTCCTGAACCCGGAACGCGTGTCGATGCCCGACATCGACATCGACTTCGACGACCGCGGGCGTTCGAAGGTGATCGACTACGTCGTCAAGAAGTACGGGCGGGAGAACGTCTGCCAGATCATCACCTTCGGGACGATGGGCGCAAAAACCGTCGTCCGGGACGTGTCGCGTGTCCTCGATGTGTCGCTGGACCGCGCAGACGAGATCGCGAAGATGATACCGGAAGGGCCGGGCGTGAGCCTGGAGTCCGCCTTCGAAGAAAACCCCGACTTCCGGGCCCTGAAGGACGCGGACGACCCGTCCGTGCGCAAGATGATGAACTACGCGGAGGTGCTCGAAGGCTCCGTTCGGCACACCGGCGTTCACGCCGCCGGCGTCATCATCGCACCGGGTGAGGTAAGCGATTACGTGCCGGTCTCCGTCTCGAAGTCCAAGGGCGAAAAGGTCATTACGACGCAGTACGACGGCGACTGGGTCGAGGACTTTGGTCTGCTCAAGATGGACTTTCTCGGGCTGAAGACGCTCACCGTCATCAACGACGCCATCGAGTTGATCGAGCGAAACTACGACGTCACGATCGACCTCGATGAGATCCCGCTGGACGACGAGGACACGTACAAGTTATTCCAGCGAGGCGACACCGTCTCCATTTTTCAGTTCGAGTCGACGGGGATGCGCGAATGGATGCGCAAGCTGAAGCCGACGGAGCTCAACGACCTGATCGCCATGAACGCCCTGTACCGTCCCGGGCCGATGGAAAACATCCCGACCTACATCGACCGGAAGCACGAGCGGGAAGAGGTCGAGTATCCGCACCCGATGCTGGAGGACATCCTGAAGCCGACGTACGGCATTCCGGTCTATCAGGAGCAGGTCATGCAGATCGCTCAGGAAATGGGCGGCTTCTCGCTTGGTAAGGCCGATATTCTTCGCCGCGGGATGGGGAAGAAGAAGGCGAAGGTGGTCAACAAAATGAAGGGCGAGTTCGTCGAGGGGGCCAAAGCGCGCGACGTGGACGACGAGACGATCGAACACGTCTGGGAGCTCATGGCCAAGTTCTCGGGGTATGGCTTCAACAAATGCGTGACCGGCGATACGCTGGTTGTAGATACCCGGACCGGGCGCCGGATTCCGGTCATCGACATCGTGGAAGGTCGCGAAACGGACGTATGGGTCGCCTCGCTCGAGGAAGAGACGCTGAAGGTCGTCGAGCGGCCTGTGGTCGATGCATTCCCCAGCGGCCGGACTCAGACGTTCACGATGAAAACGCGCACGGGACGCTCCATTCAGGCAACGGGCAACCACCCGGTTTACACCCCGACCGGGTGGAAAACGCTGGACGAACTCGAGCAGGGAGACCGCGTGGCTCTGCCACGAACCGTTCCGTTCGAAGCCTCCGCCGACATGGAGGATTACGAACTCATCGTACTCGCGTACGCGATCAGCGAGGGAAATCTGTTTCACTCGAGCGAATTCTACGTCTACACGGCGGATGGAACGGAGCTCGCGGACTACTGTGCGTCGCTTCGATCCTTCGGCAACACCGAAGCGACCGTTGATCGGTCCAAGTCAGCCGCCTCCATCTATGCGCACCGGGAGGATGTCGGCCAACCCTCAGATGCCGTTACGTTCATTGAGCGACTGGGACTGAAGGGCAAGACGGCGGTGGAGAAGTTCATTCCGGATGCAGTTTTCCAGCTCCCGGTCGACCAATTGGCGTTGTTCATGGGCCGGCTCTGGACAGGAGATGGCGGGATTGACGCAGCGGGCGGCCAGGTTGTGTACGCGACGTCGTCGCGTCGTCTGGCAGACGATGTGCAGCACGCACTCCTCCGACTGAAAATACAGTCTACGATCTACGAGAAGGCGTTCAACTACCGAGGCGGGAAGCGGTCGGGATTCGCCGTCCGGGTATCCAACACTCAGATCGAGCGCTTCGCCGACATCATCGGTCCTCACCTCATCGGTAAGCGTCGATCCGACCTCGACGCCCTCCTCGCTTCCTCACACGGCAACGGTCGGATGACGCAGGATGTCGTGCCTGTATCGGTCCTCTCGGACATGCGCCGCGCTGTGAAGCAGGCAGCCGGGCAGCAGGGGACGTCCATGAAAGGCCCCATGACAGACGTTGGTCTGTCCCCCCGTCTGATCGGCGCAGATCGACGAAAGAAAGGGTATGCACGAAGCACCGTCTCCCTTCTCGCGGAAGCGACGAACGACGACAGTCTCACGCAGTGGTCGACAGCGGATGTCTACTGGGATGAAGTCGCCGAGATCTCAGAAGAAGGGATCGAGGAGGTGTATGACCTCACGATCGAGGGAACGCACAACTTCGTAGCCAATGACCTGATCGTACATAACAGTCACGCAGCGGCCTATTCCATCGTCGCGTACCAGACGGCGTTTCTGAAAGCCCACTTCCCCGCCGAATTCCTGGCGGCCGCCATGACGAATGACATGGGCAACACGGACAAATTGAGCGTGGTCCTGGAGGAGGCCCGCCGGTTGGGCATCGAGGTTCTACCGCCCTCCATCAACCACAGTCAGACGAAGTTCGACGCGAAGGACGGCAAGATTCGCTTCGGAATGGGTGCCGTCAAGAACGCCGGCGTGAACGCCATCGAGTCGATCATCGCCTCCCGCGACAAGCATGGGCCGTTCGAAACGGTTTACTCGATGACCAAGGATCTCGATCTTTCGGTCATCGGGAAGCGGACGCTCGAAGCACTTGCGGATGCAGGCGCTCTCGATGATCTGGAAGGCCACCGGGCCCAACTGGCAAACGCCGTCGACGGCGCGGTCCGCTACGGCCAGAAGGTACAGGCCGACCGCGCGGCGGGACAGAATTCGCTCTTCGGGAACGGAGAAATCGGGTCGAGCGAAACCGAACCGAAGCTTCCCGATGCCGAGCCGTGGCCGACCGGCACCCGCCTCAAAAAGGAGCACGACGTCCTGGGCTTCTATGTATCCGGCCACCCGCTCGACGAATACCGCGCCGAGGTCGACGCTTTCGCATCTGCCCAATTTGGCAATACCGATGCGATCGAGAAGTTGATCGACAATCATAGCGGCGACGAGGACCAGTACGCACGCGATCGCGGGCCCGTCCGCACGTTTTGTGGTATCGTCACGGAGATCAACCGGCACACCACGCGCTCCGGGAAACCAATTGCCTTCGGCACGATCGAGGACTTCACCGGCCAGGGCGAGCTCGTCTGCTTTTCTACGGTCCTCGACCGCGCCGGGCAGTACCTTGACGTCGACAAGGTGGTGCTCGTGAAGGGGAACGTCGAAATGCGCGGCGGTCAGGTGAAGGTGCTCGTGAAAGACATCCTTCCCATGTGGAAGGTCCGCGAGCAGAAGGTCGAAGAAGTGATCCTGACCGTCGACGCCGAGACCATGGTGCCGGAGGAACTTCTCCAGCTCAAAGCGCTGTGCGAGAACAATCGCGGGCACTGCAAACTCTACTTCGACCTGAAGGCCCCGGAATTGACGGGACCCGAGCGCCTTCGCAGTCGCTCTTTCGTGATCGAACCCACCTCCGAGTTCATGAAGGGAGCGCAGCGCCTCGTAGGACCGGAAAATATCCGACTGACGGGTTCGATTTAACCCGTTTCATTTGATCTCGCTTCGCCGGGCGTCATCGGTACATGGTCTGCGAATTCAGCACCCGGCGGCGCGTGAAGCAACTTTCAGCGCCACCGGGTTTTTTGTGAAGGAACAGTGGACAACAACGGCACTTCGTTTGTATGTTACGAAACCGTAGTGTTGTCACAAACCTGACACGTCCAGCGCGCCTGTGTTCTCTTTCCCATCTTGCGTTGACCGCATTCTGCCTCGTGCGCTTGAGTGCGAACGCCTGTACTCCGGCTCCTGCATCCTCTGCACGGTCCTCGCACTCCTCACCTGTCATGGATTTCTGCCCGCCTCCGCGAGCGCGCAACTGCGGCCGTCGGCACTGTCGGACGTGCAGACCGTAGCCGACCCGGGCCCAAGCTCGCGGTTTCGCGCTTCTGCCCTCGGTCCCTCCTCTCGCGCGTCGCTCGCGTCGGGGCAACGAGGGGTCCTTCGCACCGGCTCTCTCCTGTCGGAAAGCGGCGAACCGGTGCTGCAAACCGACGCGGATCGGTGGATCCCCTCCTGGCAAAATGTGCGGTCCGACGTCCTCTCCATCGTCCGCGCACCGTTCACACTCGATCGAGACCAGACGCTCCAGCTGGTCGGTGCCTCCGGTCTGGTCGTGGGCGTGATGGCCGGACTGGATCGCCCCGCGGCCGGACGCGTTCCGGCCGATGCCAACACGCACCTCGCCACCCTAGCCACACCGGCGTCTGCCCCGGGACGCCTCTACGACCGCATCGGCCCTGATCGGTTCGTTCTCGGAGCCATCGGCACATTCGCGGTGACAGGCATCGCATTGCAGGAAAAACAGCTCACCCGGACGTCCTTCAACCTGGTTGAGGCGCTTGCCCTTACCAAGGTCACCACCGGCCTCTTCAAAGGGCTTGCCGGTCGGTCCCGACCGTATGCAAACGCTAGCCCGTGGGACATCAATGCCGCGAAGTTCGGCAGCGCGCACGCGACCAAATCGATGCCGTCCGGCCATACCTCCCGCGCGTTTGCTATCGCCTCGGTCATCGCCCACGATTACGATCGGTGGTGGGTTCAGGTACCGGCGTACGGCGTGGCGACCTCCGTCGGCGTCCAGCGGATTCGCAGCGGCAATCACTGGCTCTCCGACGTCGTGCTCGGCGGTGCACTCGGGTACCTGATCGGATGCACCGTCGCCGACACGGACGACCTGCAGGACGGATCGGTCTCCTACGATCCGATTGTCGGGACGAACCAGCTTGGTCTTCGCGTCCGGTTTTAGCACGTCGATAACACCGGGCGTCCACGGGAGGCCATTGCGCTGCTTTACGATCCGGTGAGCGACCCCGTCTCCGGAGGAACGGCCGTCCGGGCAAAACGTGCGCGAGTACCGCACAGGATACCCAGAACCCAATTGTAGGGATGCTCCACATCGCACTGCTTGACGCCTCCCTCGGAACGCCGCATGCCAAGCGAAACTTCCAGCGTGAGATCGACGCCACGCTGACGGTGTTCGATGTGAATAAGGGGGAGCTGCCACCGCCAATCAACAGTGACAACGTCCTGCGGCAGACCGGTATCTCTGACCCGTTCGACGCCGCCGTCATCTCGGGGTCACAGTCGTCTGTGTATCACGACGAGGCATGGATCGCCCGTCTCTCTACCTGGGTACGTAGCGCCATCGCGTCCGGCCTTCCCATCTTCGGCGTCTGCTGGGGCCATCAGCTACTGGCCGAGGTGCTGGGTGGCCGCGTCGAAGGAGGGGCGTACGAACTCGGATATACAGAGGTCGAACAGTTCCATTCGGATCCCTTCTTCGAAGGCGTCGAGAACCCCTGTACCGTGTTCGCGACCCATTCCGACCACGTCGTCGAAATGCCGCCGGAGGCGACCGTCCTCGCCCGAAATGAGGCGAGCATCCAGTCTTTCCGGCACGAGAACGTGTTCACGACGCAGTTTCACCCCGAATACGACCTCCGCACGGCCAAGGCGATGATCGAGTCGAAAGACCTGCCGGCGACGGACATCCAGCAGGCCCTCGCCACCTGCACGGCCGAGAACGTGCGCAAGGCCCAGGACGTCAAGCGCGTGTTCGATAACTTCCTCTCGTACGTCGCCGGTGTGTCGGATCGAGCGCCGATAGCAAACGACCCGCCGACCGCCGAACGCCCGTCCCAGCCGTAGCGACGATCTGAACGTGTCTCCCACCACGCACGTCATCGCCAATCCGGCGGCCGGGTCTCGGCACGTCCAGCGCCGATCCCGGCGCATTGCAGCGCGCCTCTCTCAGGGGCCGGCGGCGGCGTTGATCTCATGGACGCAGGGGCCCGGTCACGCCACATGGCTGACGCGGCGCGCGCTACGACAGGGAATCCGTCAGATCATCGTTCTGGGAGGCGATGGCACCATCAACGAGGTGGTCAACGGCTTTTTTGATGCGGACGGGCCCATCGCTCCCGATGCTTCCCTCCTCCCGCTCGGTGGAGGCTCAGGGTCAGACTTTCTCCGAACCCTGCATGAACTGCCGGACCGTCCCGCCGGACGCGGGTCCGCCGATGTCCACCCGGTGGATCTGATGCGCGTTTCTTTCACGACCGCACACGGGGATGCCCGTACTCGCTACGCCATTAACATCGCGTCCATGGGTCTGGGCGGGCTCGTGGTCCGAAGGGTGCGATCAGTTGAGCAGCGACGCTTTATCGGAGGGACCGTTGCCTACTTTGCAGCCATCATTCAGTGTCTTCAGGCGTACGAGCATGACGACCTTCGCGTCATTGCGGACGGCATCGACACGGGCGTCCACACCGTACGAAACATCGCCGTCGCCAATGCACGATATTTCGGCGGCGGACTCCAGATCGCTCCACACGCCGTAATCGATGACGGCGTCCTCGATGTCGTGTTGCTCGATGACGTCCCGTTCCGGCGGCTTCTGCGCGATGCGAGAAAGATCTACGCGGGAGAGCATGCCGATCTGCCGTATCTGCGCCCGCTCCGCGCTAGACGCATTACGATCGTCCCTGCCGGCACCGATCCGGTCTTTCTGGAAATGGACGGTGAGCCGGTCGGTCAACTGCCAGCCACCTTTTCCATCATTCCCGGTGCCATCAACATCCACGTACCCTTCGCACGGATAGAATGAGCCTGTCCACGCGGTCGGGGTCAGGATCGGGCGCATCCGACCTCCTGCCTACAGCATGCCTTCGCCCTGGAGCCAGACGGTGATCACCAGGAGAGCGGCGGTGACGGCGATCAGGGCGAGCATGTACGCCGTAAACGAGATGACGAACGTGAGCACAACGTCTTTCCAGCTCTTCCGGTAAAAGCCGTACGCGCCGTGAGCGATGATGGGAAAGATCAGAAGCGTCGATCCCTGGGCAATCAAGATCCCGGTCACGGACGGCGACGCGAGGAGGACGACCAGCTGCAGGATGCCGGTGTAGAGCGTCGCCTGTCCGGCACAGTAGAGCACCATGATCAGCGTCTCAGCATAGGTGTAGGCGGCGATTGACCGGAAGACGCGCTGCTGAACCCATGCAACCGGCAGAACGCTAAGCGTGAATAGCAGAGCCGCGTAGGGCTTGATGTATTCATCCATCGCGTCCACGAAAGCGGGGTCGGCCGTTCTCGCGGTCTGCGCCTCGAGCACCGATCGCATCGAGTCTGCCACAATCTCGAAGGAGCCGATAAATACGGCCGTAGCCACAACCATAAAGGCCAGGGGACCGACGTATGGCTTCTGCCTCCCTTTCACGTAGGCTCGCGCCACGCTGCCAGGATCGACCGCCAGGCGCCGAATAGTATACAGGAGCCCCTGATCCAGATCGAACACACGCGAGATAAACGTTCGCACAAGCTGGCTGAAGGTCAGCGGTCGGTCCAGATACCGCTGCCCGCACGCCGAACAGTAGGTTCCGGAGCGTGCAGCCCCGCAGTTCATGCAACACGACTGACGCGTCGCGCCCCGGACCGTCGCCTCTTCTTCTCCCATAGCGGAAGGCGGACCACTCGATTCAGCCCCGTCTTCGGCGCCCGCCTCGCCCCTTTGCGTCGACCGCGAAGTGGAAGAGTCTGTAGAATCAGTCACATCGTCCACGGTGAGCGAGCGAGAACACGAACAGAGAACCGGAAATAACGTGCTGATGAAGTCCTGATCCGATGGAAAGTTCAGCCTTCCCGCTCCACCGAGCGAACTAGATGATGTCTGATACATCGCCGCATCGCGATTATACCGTCGTCGACCTGCCGGCCGACGTTCCGGTTTTCGACTTTACCACCGCGTACGACCCGGAAAGCATCCTTGACGAACCATGGGGCATTGGCCGCTACGACGAGCGGCGCGTACAGAACATGTACAACAACTCCGATCTGTACGACGAAACGCGGTGCATTCACATGGGGATCGACATTTGGGGTCCGGCCGGTACGCCTGTAAAAGCCTTCGCGGACGGCCGGGTGTATGCCGTCGTCAATCACGACAGCCCGCGTAATTACGGCCCCACAGTGATCACCGAGCACCTGCTGGATGGCGAACGGATCTGGGCCCTTCACGGTCATCTTTCGCAGCAAACACTCGGGCACGTGGACCTCGATCAACCGGTACAGGCCGGCGACGTCATCGGCTGGTTCGGTACGGCGACCGAAAACGGGGGCTGGCCGCCGCACCTGCATCTGCAGCTCTCCCGGGAGGAACCGATGAACAACGACATGCCCGGCGTCGTCGCGCCGGCGGACCGCGAGGAAGCGCGTCAGATCTACCCGGACCCACGCCGCATTCTCGGCGCGATCTACTGACCGAGAAGCTACGCCGATGACCGCAGTCACCTGTTCACCCCGAACGCCACGCCAGCAGCATTCGCTGAGCTCTCTGCCAATCGCACTTCAGGCCCCAGCGTCCAGTTCGTTGAGCGCAGCACTCGCCATCTGCTCGAGACCGTCCGAGAAGTCGTAAGGGGTGGGCCAGTCGATGGCCTGCTCGAGCCGGTCGCGAGCGGCGGCCGTATCCCCTCGGGTCGCATGAATCCGGGCTGAGTAGTACAGAGAGTACGGCGCCCACTTCGACCGCTCATCTCCCCTCAGTTCGAGCGCGTTTGCATAGTGACGGAGCGCGAGGGAGTCCTGACCGAGCTGGTGGCGCGCCCGGGCGATCCGGTAGGCCGCCTCGGCCCGCTGATCGTTCATAACGTTTCCCTCCTTCATCGCTATGACGGACGTCGCCCGCTCGGCCGCCTCGAGGTAGCGTGCGCCATCGAATGCGATGCGCGCCATTAGGAGCACCCGGTCCGCGGATGTCATGGGTCTCTCCGAACGCGCCTCCGCCCAGCGCGCCGCCCAGCGGTCGGTATCAAAATCACGAAATGCTTCCACGCCGCGGTAGACGGAACGAGCGCGGGGCCACCCCTCCGTTATCTCCAGCGCGAGGCCCTGATAAAGCATCGCCTGGGCACGTAGCGCACTGCCGGCGTGCTGTGTGAGGTACCGGTCGAACCACACGGCCGCCCTCTCAAAATCGCCGTCTACAAAAAGCAGGTACGCGTGAAAGTAGTCGAGATAGCCTAAGCGCTCGTATCCAGAGGTCCCCATCCGGGCCCGAGCATCCGCCAGTACAGGGCGTGCTTCATCCACGGCTCGCTCCTCGATGAGCGCGAACGTCAGGAGGTACGATGCAATGAGACTCTCCGGTGCCGTGCGGTGGAGCTCTCGAAGACGCTCCAGAGCAGCCTCCTGGCGATCACGCAGCACGAGGTCGAGTACGGCATCGGCAGCGTGCGCCGGATACCGATTGGTCCGGCTCTCCGCGGCCGCCCGACGGACCTGTCGCCGGCCCGCCTCCGCATCGCCGCGGAAGCCGAGTATGCGCAGTACGAACCGAAACGTACGCGGCAGACGAGCGACCGCCACCCGGGTAAGCCCGAGACTCATCATCGGATCCGCGAACGTCGGGTAGTCCTCCTCCAGGTCCGCAAGCCGCGACCGCGCGCCCCGGGCTTTCCATGCTGCCGACAGATATTTGCCGCGGCGGCCCGCTATGATCGCGTCCATCCATCGCCGCTCGGCCTCCACGTGACGGGTCCACGGCGAAACCCCGAACCGATCCGCATGAGCATCGACCGTTGTCTCGAGACGATCTGACGCGGCATCGAACTGCCGGAAATGGCGGTCGGCCTCCGTGATAAACGCCTGCAACAGCTCCATCCACAGCCGACCGTGTTCTGCGGCCATCCGGCCGTCAGGTCGATCGGCCAGGAGATCCAGCGTGTCCGCTGCCGCCTCGAGTCGATAGTCAAAGATGAGCCGCCGAGAGGCATCCACGAGCGCAGCGGATCGATCCGTTTCGACGCCGAGGGGACGCGACCAGCGGATCGAATCGGGAACGCCACCCCGGGCCGCGTTCGGCGCGAGGAAAAGCAACAGCAGAACCGGAATAAGGCCCCGCATCACTCGCTTGCACAACGCCCCCAGAGGACTCCATCCCCGGGACGAGGACGTGTGTCGGAACGTCTCGTCGTCTCGCCGACGGTGTGGATCGTCTATCATTAACGCGTTAGGGCGTCCCTGCGTGTCTTACAGAGCGCTTTCTTCGACAACCACCGAAGAGTCACCGACTGCGATGCCGTCGCCGTCACCGACGCTGAGTTCTCCTTCACTCGCCGCAATCACCGACGCGACCATCGTGTCGCCCGTGATGTTGTTCGTGGTACGGAGCATATCCAGCGGGCGGTCGACGCCGAGGATCAGGGCGATGCCCGCACTCGGCACGCCGACGGATTCCAGGATCACGACCAGCATGACGATCCCCGCGCTCGGGACAGCCGCCGTTCCGATGGACGCGAGCACGGCGATGAAGACGATGTTCGCCTGCTGCATGATCGTGAGATCAAAGCCCAGCACCTGTGCGATGAACACGGCGGCGACGGCCTGATACAGCGCGGTGCCGTCCATGTTAATGGTCGCGCCCAGGGGAAGAACGAAGGAGGAGACCTCTTCGGACACGCCGAGGTTCTTCTCCGCCACCTCCATCGTGACGGGAAGCGTGGCGCCACTGGAGGACGTCGAAAACGCGACGAGCTGTGCGGGCGCGATGCCGCGGAAAAAGTCGATCACGGACTTCTTCGTGAAGAGCCGGAGCAGTCCCGGATACACGATGAAGACCATGACGGCGAGGCCCGCAACGACGGTCAGACAGTACACCCCGAGCGCCTCCACGACGTCGATCACCTGATCCGGATTTTCCCCGGCGATGCTCGTGATCGCGTCGGCCATGAGCCCGAAGACGCCGACCGGGGCCATCAGCATCGTGATCTCGACAACGCGAATGACGACGGAGTTTAGTCCATCGAAAAAGTCAATGAGCGGCTGCGCTTTGTCTTTCGGAATCTGCAGCAATGCGAGGCCGAGAAGAATCGCCACGAAGACGATCTGCAGCATGCTGCCATTATCGCTGGCAGCCGCGAAGAAGTTGGTCGGGACCATATCCACGATCGGCTGCAGCGGGCCGCGGTCGCGGGCCTGTTGCGCAAACTCCTGTCGCTGCTCGGCGTCGCCACCATAGGTCTGCGTCAGTGCCTCCTGCACCTCGGTCGGCACGTACGTGCCGGGCTCGATGGTATTGACCAGAAAGAGGCCGACGACCAGCGCGATGGTGGTCGTTCCTACGTAGAAAGCGATCGTCTTCCCGCCAATCCGCGACAGCTTGGACGTATCGGACAGAGACGTCACACCCATCACGAGCGACGCGAGGATGAGCGGCACCGCAATGAATTTCAGGAGGTTCAGAAAGATCGTCCCGAAGGGAGCGATCCAGTCCGTCGTAAACTGCCCCAACCCCGCAGACGCGGCGTAGATGCCGTACACAAGGCCCAGCACCAGGCCGATAATGATCTGCCAGTGGAGTTTTTTGTACCAGTCCATAAAATGAGGCGGGTCAGAGAAGGACGGATCGAAGACATATTAAGAAACGGTTCAGCCCGGTCTAGCACAAGCGGCTTTGTCCAAAATTGTCTTCAATTGCCGCGCACCGGTATCTTCGTCCACTATCTGCGACGGAGTGCGTGGTGCAAAGTGGCGTCAGGACATAACGAGGCCTGCCAGGAGAATCGCGAGGCACGCCCCCGTGGCCGTGGCGATGGCGTTGACCGTTTCGTTATCGATGAACGCATAGCCGCGCTCCGGCTCTCGGGCGTGCCGGGGGCGCCGTTCGGTGGCTACACCCGTTACGGGGTTTCGGTACATCCCCTGGAGGTAGGCACCGGCGAGGCTGTCGGTCCAGGCGCCCGCAATGCCCGCGACGACGATCAGAAGCATCCCTCCCACGTCGGTCAGCCCGAGCAAAAGCGCGGTCACAGCGACGGAAGCGGCTCCTCCGGCGGAGGCCAGCGTGCCGATGCCCGAAACGGCGCCACTCGTCCCCGGTGCGACGCGCGTCCAGGTCCGCAGCGACACCGGCCGGCCCGTAGACAGCGTGCCGAGTTCCGTCGCCCACGTATCCGCTGCAGCCGCAGCAAATGCGCCCAGGATCCCAAACCCGATCAGGGGGTCCGACGTGGCCAGCGTCAGTCCGAGCAGGATCCATGCGACGCCGCCGTTGGCGAGCACCTGCGCAGCGTCACGCGGACCGGCTTTCTGTACGCGCTCCGTTTGGGACGCTTTTCGCTCACGACCAATGACCGAAAGAGCGCTGGACCCGACGAAGAAGACGACGGCGGGCCCCGCCCATTCGAGAGGAACCCACGCCACGAAGGAGGCCGCCAGCAATCCGCCGGCCAGGGCGCCGTCCCAGGACAGCGCGTGGACGGCGTAGGCGAGTCCGGCGAAGACGATTCCCGCAAGGACGGCAAACATCACGAGCGGGGATGCCGGCGACTCGAGCCAGGGGACGGCGGCGCCGACGGCCGCCAGCACGACGAACAGATTATCCCATCCGTTTCGGCCGACGGCCTCGGCAGCGGTGGTCGCGGCAGCAATAACGACGGCGCCGGTGATAACGGCGCCGAGCGATGCGTCGGGGCCGACGGTGAGCAGGCAAACGATCGACGCGGCCAGGGCGACGAGACCAAACGCAAGGCTTCCCTCAACGGACTTGTCCTTCCGTTCGTCTCCGAGCCAGCCGGCGGCCGGGTCTGCAACGGCCAGCACAAGAAACGCACCCTGAAACGCCGGAATGCGGCCAGGATCGACAAGCCAGGTTAACCCGATCGCCGGTAGAACGGACAGCGGAAACAGCACGGTGCCGAGACTCGACGGTCGCGCCTCATGCATGCCGGGGAGCCATCCGCGCGCCCACATCACGGCGTTTGCCGCGACGAAGACGACGGCGAGGGCCACGAGGACCCGCGGCGTGGGAAGCACGAACGGCGCACCGGCGACGGTAAGCCCCACGAGCATATGCACGACCCGTCGAGAATGTACCGCCGGGACGCCCGAGGTCCGCAGCACATCTCCCAGAATCGCGACGGCCGCGAGCAGGACGGCCCCGGCTGCGAAGATCGTCGCCTCACCGGTGGAAAAGAGGTCGAGGAGTGGAATGGGCACGGAGGACCAGTAGGATAGGCTTCGACGATGACAGCACGGTGCAATGTGCTGTGGAAAAGCGCGAGCGCGTGATCAGCTTTCGACCGCCGTACGTTCGCACCCCGTTCCACGTTCTGCCACCGGGGCAGCTTCGCAGCAGGCGGCGCGTAACACAACAGGGGCGCGGTCTGATCGACCACGCCCCCTGTATTCGCGTTACACACGCGTCGATGCCAACGTCCTGTTACCGGACGACAACGACACGGCGCGTCGTTTGAAATGCCTCGCCGCGTACACGCACGAAGTAATGTCCGCTCGCGAGCCCGTCCGGACGGACGACCAGTCGCTTCGGATCATTGGCTCGGATCTCCCCGTCACTGAGCGTCCGGACGTGGCGTCCGAGAGCGTCGAAGAGATCGACGGTGACACGCTGCGGTGAGCGAACCGTGATTTCGATCGTCCCTCGCTCTGAGAGCGGGTTCGGCGCGACGTTCGAGACGCGGAACGCCCCTTCCAGCCCGACCGTGACGAGCCGATCGTCGCTGTAGGTGGTCGTTCCGTCCACGTCCACCTGCTCCAGCCGGAACGTGTGATCTCCCACCTCCAGATCTTCGACCCGGAAGCGGTACGATGTCGACGTATTCGTCGTCCCGGCACCGTCCACAAATCCAACCCGATCATATCCGGTCTCGGTTTTCTGCTGGATGTGAAAGCCGGTGTTGTTCGTTTCGGAGGTCGTCGTCCACGTCAGAACCGCCGCCTGACCGTCCGCATTTGCGCGGAACTGGGCAAGCTCGACCGGCAGGGCACCACCGTTCTCGGCCAGTGTGAACCGTCCGAGGACGGAGAGACCGAACGTCGAAGCCACGTTGTTGGACACATCGATGGTGACGCTTGAGGTTTCGGTCCAGGTGTCGCCATCGTCGACCGTCTGGAAGACACCCAGCGCGGACGCGTCCGTGACCGAGGACGTGGCCAATTCATCGTCTCCGCCGTTGGAGCCATCGTCATATTCCAGGTCGAGATCGACGTCGAGGCCGGTGTTGGTCGCAGCCGTGATGTCGTAGAACCGGCTGATCGAACCGACGCCTTTGGTAATCGGCTCACCGTCCGTCCGCGTGACGGTCACCTCGCCGGGCGAGACGGAGCCGTTCGCCGTAAGCGTCGCGCCGATGTCTCCGAACGTCGAGCTCCCGCTCGCGCCAACGGTGCGCGTCGCCTGAATGCTTCCGGCAGACAGGCCGCCGTCGGTCATGGTTGCCTGATCCCCGAGGACGACCGGCGTCCCGTCGATTTCACTGTTGAGACCGACGGTCAGGCTGCTCGCGACCTGGATCGAACCCGTCGGCGTTCCAAGAACGAGCCCATCGCCGACGTCAATTGCCTCCACGGTGGCCGTGCCGGTCGACGCAAAACCGAGATCCGACGCCAGCGTGATGCTCTCATCGTAGGTGACACCGTCCGCCAGCCAGATGACGTCGCCATCCGTCTCCGATGCAAGATCGAACGCGGCTCGCCCGTATGCACTACTTCCTCCAACACCTTCTGCCGACACCGTGATGCTGCGGCGCAGGCCGAATACACTCGATGCCGTTGAGGATGCGTTTCCTGCCTCTTCCCGGAGCGTAGATGCATCAGACTCCGCAACGTACGTAACCGGACCCAGCGTATTGTTTGCGAGAACGATGTCCTGAAGCTGCGTCGCGGTTGTCAGGGACACGGGGGAACCCGTGTCCGGATCAATGATCGGAATGCCGGCGCCGAGGACAACCGGCGTCCGCGTGATTTCGCGAACGTCGTTCCCTCGAAAGTCCAGGCTCGTCGTCGGGTTATAAATGGCTATCGCCGTATAGTCGTCCTCGGCGTCGCCGTTGGCCGTCGCCTCAATGGTGTTATTCAATACAGTAATCTCACTTCCGTCCACAATCCAGATGGATTCGTTTCCGGCGCCGCGAAGCGTGTTGTTTTCAATCGTGTAGTTGTGCGCCGGGTCGCCGAAAAAGCCTATTGGGCCACCGGAGATATCGCATCCCGAAACCTCGACGTTCGTGCCATCGATTCTGATCGCAGAGGACGTATTGGCGAGGTTTCCCTGGCGATCGATCGTAAGTGCAGAAATTTCCACGCCATCGACATCGGCCCCTACAAATAAGGTGGCGGCATTCGACGGAGAGCTGCTTGTCTGGACGATAAGGAAGTCTTTAACCACAACGCCGCTCAGGCCGAGACCGTCTACGATCCGAATGGCGACCTCCTCCGAACCCTGCGGTGTCGACTGCACGGTCACCTGGTCGGCACCGGCACCCTGGATCTGCAGGTTCGACTCGATCACGACGTCTTCGTCCGGCCCGTACGTGCCGGGACAGATGTAAACGGACGCCAGCGTATTGTCGGTGTTCGCGGCGTTTACGGCGTCCGTTAGCGACGCGTAGACGTTCGCTGTACCGGTGGCGTCACAGTCTACCGTTGTACCCGGGGCCGCTTGGCCGTCATCGTCAACGACGACATCCGCGCTCTGGGCATGGGCGTCTGGCGCGAGGAAGAGCAGAAAGAGAACACTGAGCCACGCAAGCGGCTGGGTTAGGCGTGTAGCGTACATCATCATACAGAAAGGGGTTTGAGGAGGGGCCTCGCCCGAATGGTGTGTGAGACGTACGTCCGGGACCGCCCAAAACGCTGGCGATCGATTCACGGGGTACTTCCCATCTTGCCGGCGAGGAAGACAAACTTCAGGAAGTAGCGGTGCATGTACGTTTCCGCATATTTAGCGGCACATGTTTCATATTCAAGAATCATGCGACGAGAGCTGAATCTCGATCGGGCGGACCAGACAACGATAGATCCCTGATATCGGTCGCCAGACTGACCTGGAGCGAACGCGTTTTTACACAGCAAGCGGCCCGTAGTGGAAAAAACGAAACCGCCCCGGCCTCACTATGGAGACCGGGGCGGTCGTTGCTTTTATAATGCGTCGGGCGCACAGGGCGACCGAGTCATCCTCTAGCTATCCTCGGAGGATGCCTTGATGGCTTCGGTGCTCGGCGCACCGTCTCCAGCGGCCTTGCCGTCGCCGGCGGGCTCGCCGTTGCCACCGATCGCCGCCTGAAGCTCTTCGAGCTCCGACTTCGACCCGACAACGATGTCGCGGTAGCGCCGCTGACCGGTACCAGCCGGGATGCGGTGCCCCACAATAACGTTCTCCTTGAGACCGTAGAGCGGATCCTTCTTCGCCTCGATGGCGGCGTTCGTCAGGACCTTCGTGGTCTCCTGGAACGAAGCGGCGGAAACGAAGGAATCGGTCGAAAGGGCCGCCTTCGTGATGCCGAGGAGGACGGGCTCACCCACGGCGGGGCGCGCCTCGCGGACCTCAACTTCCGGCTTGTCCTCTCGCTTGAGTTCGGAGTTCAGCTCGCGCAGCTTCCGGCGCGAGATCACTTCACCGATCTTGATGCCGGACTCGCTCGGGTCGGTCACGACGAACTTGTCATACAGCTCGTCATTCACCGCCGCCAACTCGTGGCGGTCGACGATGTCCTCTTCGAGGAAGTGGGTATCGCCGGGCGCGGTGATGTTGACGCGCTTCATCATCTGGCGGATGACGACCTCGATGTGCTTGTCATCGATGTCGACGCCCTGCAGGCGGTAGACCTCCTGAATCTCGTTCAAGAGGTACTCCTGCACGGCACGCGGACCCTTGATCGCAAGGATGTCGTGCGGGGCGATCTGTCCATCGGACAGCGCGTCGCCGGCCTGCACGTAGTCATTCTCGTGAACCAGCAGATGCTTCGACATGGAGACCATGTAGGTCTTCTGCATGTCGTCGTCCCGGCTGGTCACGATGACCTCCTGCGACCCACGCTTCCGGTCGCCGAAGCTGACGATGCCGTCGATCTCGGACACGGTCGCGAGATCGCTCGGCGTCCGGGCTTCAAAGAGCTCCGTCACACGCGGGAGACCACCCGTGATGTCGCTCGTCTTGGCCGTCTGACGCGGGATCTTGGCGATGACCTCACCGGCCTGCACCTGATCGCCGTCGTCAACCTGGATGCGCGACCCGACCGGCATGTTGTACTCGCGCTCTTCGCCGTCGGCCATGTCCACCATGATTGCCGGCGTCAGCGTACGCTCGCGGCTCTCGATGATGACCTTCTCTTTGTGGCCCGTCTGCTCGTCCGTCTCTTCGCGGTACGTCGTGCCTTCGATGACGTCGTTGAAGCGGATTTCGCCATTGACCTCCGTCAGGATCACGCTGTTGTACGGATCCCAGCTGGCCATGACGTCGCCCTGCTCCACGTCGTCGCCGTCCTCTACGAGAAGTTCGGCACCGTACGGAACGACGTAGCTCGTGAGCTCGCGCCCGGACCCGTCGGGATCCATCACGCGGATTTCGCCCTGACGCGTCAGAACGATTTCTTTCGGACCGTCGGAGTCTTCGTACGTCACGTGACGCAGATTCTCGAACTCAACAACACCTTTCTGGCCGGCCTGAATCGTGGACTCGGCCGAGATGCGGCTGGCCGCACCACCGATATGGAAGGTCCGGAGCGTAAGCTGCGTCCCGGGCTCGCCAATCGACTGAGCCGCGACCACACCCACGGATTCGCCCACTTCGACCATACGCCCCGTGGCGAGGTTACGGCCGTAGCAGAGCGTGCACACGCCCTGGCGGGATTCGCAGGTCAGAACCGAGCGGATTTCGATCTCTTCGATCGAGGTTTCGGCGATACGCTGCGCCGCCTCCTCATCGATCAGATCGTTGGCGTCGAGAATCCTCTCGTCCGTCTGTGGATCGTACACGGCGTGCACCGACATCCGTCCCACAATGCGCTCGGAGAGCGGCTGGACGATATCTTCGTTGTCCTTCAGCGCCGATACCTTAATGCCGCGAAGCGTTCCGCAGTCGTGCTCCGTAATTGTCACGTCCTGCGACACGTCCACGAGACGACGCGTGAGGTAGCCGGCATCAGCCGTCTTCAGGGCCGTGTCGGCAAGTCCCTTCCGCGCACCGTGCGTACTGATGAAGTACTCCTGCACGGAGAGACCCTCCTTGAAGTTGGAGATAATCGGGTTCTCGATAATCTCTCCACCGCCTTCACCGAGGTTCTTCTGCGGCTTGGCCATCAGGCCACGCATGCCGCCGAGCTGACGGATCTGCTCCTTCGAACCACGCGCACCGGAGTCGGCCATCATGAAGATGGCGTTGAAGCCCTGGTGGTTTTCCTTCAGCGTGTTGAAGAGCACCTCCGAGACGCGGTTGTTCGTCTGCGTCCAGATGTCAATCACCTGGTTGTAGCGCTCGTTGTCGGTGATAAAGCCCATTGCGTAGTTATTGCGGGCCTTATCCACCTCTTTGTTGGCCTCCTCGATCAGTTCGAGCTTCTCGTCCGGAACGATGATGTCCGAGAGCGAGAACGTGATGCCCGATGTCGTGGAGCGGCCGAAGCCCATCTCCTTGATGTCATCGAGGAACCGCGAGGTCTCCTTAAAGCCGGTCGCTTTCAGAACGCGCGAGATAATCGGCCGCGAGTTCTTCTTGGTCACAACCTCGTTGACGAAGCCGACGCCGTCCGGCACCACTTCATTGAAGAGGACGCGACCAACCGTCGTATCCAGCATTTCGCCTGACCCGTCCGGGTCACGGAGCTTGATCTTGGCGTGCGTATGCACGATGCCCTGATCGAACGCCTGGCGCACTTCGTTCACGGTGGAGAAGCGCATGCCTTCGCCCTTCTGCCCGTCGCGCGCCTTCGTGATGTAATACAGGCCGAGGATCATATCCTGCGTCGGCACGGCAAGCGGACCGCCGTTGGCCGGGCTCAGGATGTTGTGGCTCGATAGCATCAGCACCGTCGCCTCGAGGCATGCCTCGTGCGAGAGCGGCACGTGAACGGCCATCTGGTCTCCGTCGAAGTCGGCGTTGAACGCCGTGCAGACGAGCGGGTGCAGCTGAATGGCCTTGCCCTCCGTCAGCACCGGCTGGAAGGCCTGGATGCCGAGACGGTGAAGCGTGGGCGCACGGTTCAGCATCACGGGGCGACCCTGGATCACCTTCTCGAGGATGTCCCAGACAGCCGCCGTCCGTCGCTCGACGTATTTCTTGGCGCTCTTGACCGTCTTGACGATGCCACGCTCGATCAGCCGTCGGATGATGAACGGCTTAAAGAGCTCGACCGCCATCTCCTTCGGAATACCGCACTGATGGAGCTCCAGCTCCGGGCCGACGACAATCACCGAACGGCCGGAGTAATCGACGCGCTTGCCGAGCAGGTTCTGGCGGAACCGTCCCTGCTTCCCTTTCAGCATGTCGCTGAGGGACTTCAGCGGGCGGTTCGACGAGCCGCGCACGGAGTTCGACTTCCTGCTGTTGTCGAACAGCGAGTCAACGGCCTCCTGCAGCATCCGCTTCTCGTTCCGCAGAATCACCTCCGGCGCCTTGATGTCGATCAGGCGCTTGAGGCGGTTGTTGCGGATGATAACGCGGCGGTACAGGTCGTTCAGGTCGCTCGTCGCGAAACGTCCTCCGTCCAGCGGGACGAGGGGACGCAGCTCCGGCGGAATAACCGGAATGACGCGAAGAACCATCCACTCCGGGCGGTTCTCCTTGCGCGTCTTCGCGTCGCGAAACGCCTCGACGACGTTCATGCGCTTCAGCGCCTTGGCCTTCCGCTGCTGACTCGTCTCGGTTTTCACCTGGAACCGAAGCTCCTGCGAGAGCCGGTCCAGATCGAGACGCTCCAGCATCGTTTCGACGGCTTCACCGCCGATCATGGCGATGAACTTCTCCTCGTCATCGTCCGGAAGACGGTTGTTGTCTTCCCGAATCTGATAGAGGATGTTGAAGTACTCCTCCTCTGTCAGAAGCTGGTTTTTCTTCACCCCCAGGCGCTCGGCCGTGCCCGGCTGGATGACGATGTAGTTCTCGTAGTAAATGACCTTCTCCAGGTCCTTCGACTTCAGACCGAGCAGGTGGCCGATCTTGTTCGGCAGCGTCTTGAAGTACCAGATGTGAACCACCGGCACGCTCAACGTGATGTGGCCCATCCGCTCGCGACGGACGGCCTTCCGGGTCACCTCGACGCCACACCGGTCGCAGATGATGCCCTTGTAGCGGATGCGCTTATACTTGCCACAGTGGCATTCGTAGTCCTTGACCGGACCGAAGATCTTCTCGCAGAAGAGCCCGCCCATCTCCGGCTTAAACGACCGATAGTTGATGGTTTCGGGCTTCATCACCTCGCCGTAGGAGCGCTCCAGAATGTCTTCCGGAGACGCCAGGCTAACGGTGATCTCGCTGAAGTCCTTATTGATCTCTTTGGTTTTTCCGTACGGCATATTCGATTGCGGAATGTGAAATTCGGAATGCGGAGTTGACGCAGAGAGGAACCGTGCGATGAACAGCAGGGGCGGTCCCCTCGCTCCTCACCGGTCACGGCACTCCGCAATCAATCGAGCGTGACTTCGAGGCCGAGCCCCTGCAGCTCGCGAACGAGAACGTTGAAGCTCTCGGGGACACCCGCGGACGGCATGTTCTTGCCCTTGACGATCGACTCGTACGCGCGGGAACGCCCCGAAACGTCGTCAGACTTGTACGTGAGCATCTCCTGGAGCGTGTGCGAGGCGCCATAGGCGTAAAGCGCCCAGACCTCCATCTCACCAAGACGCTGGCCGCCAAACTGAGCCTTACCGCCCAGCGGCTGCTGCGTGATGAGGCTGTAGGGACCGATCGAACGGGCGTGCATCTTGTCCTCGACGAGGTGGCTGAGCTTCATCATGTAGATGTGCCCGACCGTCGTTTTCTCGTCGAAGGCCTCGCCGGTCCGGCCGTCGTACAACTGTGCCTTTCCGTCGCGCGGCAGACCCGCCTTCTCGAGCTGGTCCGCGATGTCGTCCATCGACGCGCCGTCGAAGATGGGCGTCGCGTACTTGATGCCCAGCTTATCGCCGGCCCATCCAAGCAGCGTTTCGTAGATCTGCCCGAGGTTCATCCGTGACGGCACACCCAGCGGGTTGAGGCAGATATCAACCGGCGTCCCGTCTTCAAGGAACGGCATGTCTTCCTGCGGCACCACCTTCGCGATGACGCCCTTGTTGCCGTGGCGGCCGGCCATCTTGTCGCCTACGGAGATTTTTCGCTTCCGTGCGACGTAGACTTTCGCCATCTGCACAATGCCCGCGGGCAGTTCGTCGCCCATCTGGACCTGGTGCTTCTCGCGCTTGGCCTTGCCTTCGATGTCGCGACGACGCGACTTGTAGTTCCGCAGCAGCGAGGCGATCTGCTCGTTGAGGTCTTCGTCCTCCGTGAACTTGAGGCGGGTCGACAGGCTCTGCGGGTCGACCTCGTCGAAGGCTTCTTCCTTGAACGTAGCGCCTTCAGACAGAATGACATTTCCGTCGCGGTCCTCAATGCCGGCACTCTCAACGTCGCCGACGAGCTTGAAGAATTTGTCCCAGAACCGCTCGTTCAGGTCGGCACGCTCACGCTCGAGGTTGTTCTCGATGTTCTCGAGGCGGCGCTCCTCCATCTTCTTGGAGGCCGGATCGAGCTGGCGCCGGCTGAAGAGCTTGGTATCGATGACGACGCCGTCCATGCCCGGCTTGGCTTTCAGCGAGGCGTCTTTCACGTCGCCGGCCTTATCGCCGAAGATGGCGCGAAGCAGTTTCTCTTCCGGCGTCGGATCCGTTTCGCCTTTCGGCGTAATCTTACCGACGATAATGTCGCCGGGGTTGACCTCGGCGCCAACGCGGATGATGCCTCGCTCATCGAGATCCTTCGTGGCCTCCTCGGAGACGTTCGGGATCTCACGGGTCAGCTCTTCTTCCCCGCGCTTCGTGTCGCGCACCTCGTGCTCGAATTCCTCGACGTGCACGGAGGTGTACACATCGTCCGCGACGAGGCGCTCGCTGATGACGATGGCATCCTCGAAGTTGTACCCGTGCCACGGCATGAATGCGCACAGCACGTTCTTGCCGAGGGCGAGTTCGCCCTTCTCGGTACCGAAGCCGTCGGTCATGACGGTGCCTTTCTCGACACGCTGCCCGACACGGACAATCGGCTTCTGGTTCATCGCCGTGTCCTGGTTCGTCCGGCGGAACTTGGTGAGCTTGTACTCACGCACCGGCTCGCCAAATGTCAGGTCGGTCTCGTTCTGGTCTTCGTCGTACTGAACGACAATGCGCTCAGCGTCGACGTATTTGACCTCGCCGGGGCCTTCGGCAACGACAACGGCGCGCGAGTCCTTCGCGACGCGGCCTTCGAGGCCGGTTCCGACGATCGGGCTGTCGGCCCGGAGAAGCGGAACTGCCTGACGCTGCATGTTCGCTCCCATGAGCGCACGGTTGGCGTCATCGTGGGAGATGAACGGGATCAGGCTGGCCGACGGGGAGACAATCTGGTTCGGAGCGACGTCCATGTACTGGACCTCGTCCGGCTCGACGATCGGGAAGTCGCCGCGGAAACGGCACTTCACCTGGTCGGTCTGGAAGTTTCCGTCCTCATCGATCGGCGCGTTCGCCTGCGCGATGATGGCTCGGTCCTCCTGTTCGGCGGAGAGGTACTCGACCTCTTCGGTCACGCGGCCGTCTTCAACGACGCGATACGGCGTTTCGATAAAGCCGAAGTCGTTGATGACGCCGTGGACGCACAGCGACGAGATCAGGCCGATGTTCGGCCCCTCCGGCGTTTCAATCGGGCAAAGCCGGCCGTAGTGTGTGTAGTGGACGTCACGAACCTCGAATCCGGCGCGCTCACGCGTCAGGCCACCCGGTCCGAGCGCCGACATCCGGCGCTTATGCGTCAGCTCCGCCAGCGGGTTCGTCTGATCCATGAACTGGCTCAGCTGGTTCGTCCCGAAGAACGTGTTGATCACGCTCGAGATCGTCCGAGCATTCACCAGATCCTGCGGCGTGAACTTGTCGGCATCCCGCAGATTCATGCGCTCCTTGATCGTCCGCGCCATACGCGCAAGACCAAGAGAGAACTGGGAGCCGAGCTGCTCGCCGACCGTCTTGACGCGGCGGTTGCCGAGGTGGTCGATGTCGTCGGCCGTGCTTTCGCCGTTCTGCAGCTTCACGAGTTCGCGCACAATGCCGACGATGTCTTCCTTCGTCAGTACCTGCGTGTCGGCGTCGACGTCGAGCTCGAGACGCGAGTTGATGCGGTAGCGCCCCACTTCGCCGAGATCGTATCGCTTGTCGGAGAAGAAGAGCCGTTCCAGGGCGTTCCGGGCCGTGTCCAGGTCCGGCGCTTCGCTGCCGCGGAGCTGCTGGTAGATCTCCCGCAGCGCTTCGGCCTCGTTGTGCGTCGAGTCCTTCTTCAGTGTCGAAACGAGCGTCGACTTGTCGAGCGCATCATCGTCGACGTCCTCCTTGATGAGGTACAGACGCGTGATGCCGTGCTCTTCCAGGTCCTCAAAGTCGCCTTCCTCCAGCTCGTGCTCGGCCGGCAGGATGACCTCCCGCTCGGTTTCTTCGTCAACAACCTCGCCCGTGTCCTCATCGACGATCTCGATCGTTTTCTCGATCGTGACGCTGGTTGCGAGTTCGCGGTCGAGGTACTCGTTGAAGGTTTCCTCGTCCGGCACATCCACCGCATCCGCGAGATCAAACATGCGGATGATCTCCTCATTCTCGGAAAAGCCGAGAGCGCGGAGGAGGGTCGTGACCGGTACCTTCTTCTTCCGGTCGACGTACGACCAAAGGACATCGCGGACGTCCGTGGAAAACTCCATCCAGGATCCGCGGAACGGAATCACGCGAGCGCTGAAAAGCTCGGTTCCGTTCGAGTGAATGTCCTTGCTGAAGAAAACACCCGGGCTGCGGTGGAGCTGGGAGACGATGACCCGCTCAGCGCCGTTCACGATGAACGTGCCTCGCTGGGTCATATAGGGCAGGGTGCCGAGATAGACCTCCTGCTCGATCGCTTCGATGGCTTCGTCGTCGCCATCCTCTTCTTTGCTCGAGAGGCGGAGAGTCGCCTTAAGCGGGACCGAGTATGTCAGGCCCTGCGCGATGCACTCCTCGATGGTGTGCTTCGGCGCGTCGAGCTCATAAGAAATAAACTCGAGCGTGTACCGCTCGCGGCTGTCCTTAATGGGGAAGTGCTCGTGGAAGACGGCCTGCAGGCCCTCATCGTCCGACCGATCTTCCGGGGGGACGTTGTCCTGAACGAAATCGTGGTACGCTCGAATCTGAACGTCCAGGAAGTCGGGGTAGTCCCACACCGAGGGGATGTCCGCGAACGTCTTGCGCGGCGGCGCATCCTCCAGATGACCGGTGGTTGCAATTTGACCGTTAAGAAGGGTGGGCATAAGCTATGGTGTGAGCGTGGTTGTACGTTCAGTCCGGACGAGCGTAGCTTCAGACCGGGCGGGCACCGCGGGAAGCATTACGCTCGTGGGCATTCGGTGTAGCGGGCGTTTCGAGGGCTCGGGCGGCGTCGTTTGTGCGGATGGACGCGGCGCGGAGCCGGCAAACGTGTGGACGGTGCGGGGGCCGTCTGCGTGGAGCGGGGCTGTAGATAGTATCCGTCTCGCGGACACACTTCGAACGGCGACAGCGACGGGGGCACGGCCGTTCCGCAGTGCGGTGTGCGGCGCGAATACAAGGTCCCGTTTCGCACGCTCCTGCCCGTCCATGCTTCGGAGGACCGTGAGTCGCAATCGATCGACCTGGCCGCCCTGGCGGATTACGGCAAGGGCATCGGCGCAACGAATCGGATCGTGCGGAGCCGGTCGACGGCCGGGAGAGCCTGTTGTTATCCAACCGGCCCCGGTTGTGCCTCACGGGCGGGGGTGATCACATCGGGCAACGCCTTGAAGACGCTTCCTCCCTTCGCCCGTGTGCCAAACCTGATCGCCGCATCGGAGAACACGCCGGGGCCCGCCGGTGCGACTAGGTGCGACGATGCGTGATGCGTTTCCGTAGGGGAAGCGCGACGCGATATGCGTTGAGACATACGCTGGTGGTCTCGGTGCACGTGGTACGCCGGAGTCGGGACGCCGACGGTGACGGCGGAGGTCACACACGGGGCGAAAGCAAATCAGCCCCGCCAGTCCCAGGTCGGTGGTTCCGGAATACACAGGTGCAAAATGGACAGCCCGACTCCGCACGTCGGACTTGTAGATTATTTAGCAATGCATCAACGCCGCGCCCGGGGTCTTGTTTCGGGTTCTGGAGATGTTCCCATGCCAGATTTTATTTTACGATCGCACCTCACACGCGGCAGACGTCGATTCCTTTCCCATCACAGTCTTTTCATCGAAAGAGGGGTCGGGGAATCAATCTGTATGCTGTATAGAAACGCGTCGGGCCAACCCTCCGATCTGGAAGGTCGGCCCGAGTCGACGTTTTCGAGATGCAGCCGGGCCGCGGGCTGCGCGGCCGGTACACCTGAAGGCGCAGAACGCTTACTTCAGCTCGACGTCGCCGCCGGCATCTTCGATCTGGGTCTTTAGCTCGTCGGCTTCGTCGCGCGGAATGCCCTCCTTGATCGGGCTCGGGGCTTCGTCGACGAGCGCCTTGGCTTCCTTCAGGCCGAGGCCGGTGATGGAACGGACCTCTTTAATGACGGCAATCTTGTTGCCGGAGACGCCTGTAAGGACGACGTCAAACTCGGTCTTCTCTTCACCACCGCCGGCTCCGTCGCCGCCCGCTGCACCGCCGGCTGCAACAGCAACGCCGGCCGAGGCAGGCTTGATGCCGTACTCTTCCTCGAGCACGTCGGCCAGCTCACTGGCTTCTTTGATGGTGAGATTGACGAGCTGTTCTGCGAGTTCTTGAATGTCTGCCATAGTCGTTGGGACCTGCGACGGTCTACGTCTTCGGCCCGTCCGGGCGCGAGACTGCGTCGCGTTTTAAGGTATTCGTTAGAAGAAATCGAACCACGTGCCGGTAGAGCCCGTCCGTGGGTGCTGCGTGTGCTGCGATGACCTGCCTGAATGAATCCGTGATCGGCTACCGATCAGGGTCCGGCAGATGCATTGGTACAATTGCGGCGCGCGGTTACGCGTCGTCGCCTTCTCCTTCTCCTTCTCCTTCGCCATCGGCAATCGCCTTGATGGCGCCGGCAAGCGTGCTCGCAGGGCCCTGGAGGCTGCCTGCGATGGTCTGAACCGGTCCGAGGAGGAGACCCA
Source organism: Bacteroidota bacterium (assembly GCA_009908725.1). Taxonomy (GTDB): domain Bacteria; phylum Bacteroidota; class Rhodothermia; order Rhodothermales; family Salinibacteraceae; genus Longibacter. Next base: position 28,034 of record JAAAOT010000054.1, read on the forward strand.
CCACGTCGCCCACGAGTTCTTCGCGAGACTTCAGCTTGGCGAGTTCCTCGAGGGCTTCGTGCCCCTCGTACATGTCGCCTTCAATGTAGGCAACTTTGAGTTCGGGGCGCTCCAGGTCCTCGTCTTCGAGGAAGTCTTTGAGGACGCGCGCCGGCTTGGCCGGGTCGTCACTGAAGGCGACCGCCGTCGGGCCGGAGAAGTGCTTGGCGAGGGCGTCCATGCCCTCGATCTTGTCGAGCGCAATCTGCGCCAGCGTGTTCTTGGTGACCATGTAGTCGACGCCGGCTTCGCGGAAGCGTCCGCGAAGTTCGTTTGTCTGGTCGACGCTGAGGCCGGAGAAATTGGTCAGGTAAATGATCGGGCTACCATCGAGCTTCTCACCGATCTGCTCGATGATGTCCGCTTTCTGTGCTCTCGTGAGAGGCATGAGGGTGTATCGTGTGGTTCAGGAGGTTCGGTCGAATGCGATCCAGGGCGGTGCCGCCGGGTTGCGGCGGTCCGGCAGGCTACCGTGCGTCGGAGAGCACGGAGCTGCGGTCCACGCGGATGGGCGGGCCCATGGTGGTCGACATTGTGATCGACCGGAAGTACAGCCCCTTGGAGGAGGCCGGACGCAGGTAAAGCACCTCTTTCAGAAAGGCACGCGCGTTCTCGTAAATCTCTTCGACGGAGAACGAGGCCTTCCCGATCGACGTGTGGAGGTTGCCGTGCTTGTCAACGCGAAACTCGATCTTTCCGGCTTTCACCTCCTTCACCGTTTCGGCGATATCCATCGTCACCGTCCCGCTCTTCGGGTTCGGCATGAGGCCGCGCGGACCGAGAACGCGACCGAGACGGCCGACCTGACCCATCACGTCCGGCGTAGCGATCACCACGTCGAACTCGAGCCAGTTGTCGTCCTGAATCCGCTGGACGTACTCGTCCAATCCGACATAATCGGCGCCGGCTTCTTCTGCCTCGGCCTGCTTCGCTTCATTTGCGAGCACGAGCACGGTGACCTCACGTCCGGTGCCGTGCGGGAGTGCGACGGAACCGCGCACCATCTGGTCTGCGTGCCGCGGGTCTACGCCGAGACGAAGGTCGAGGTCGACCGATTCATCGAAGTTGGCGGTCGCCGTCTGCTTCACGATGTCCGTCGCCTGTCGAAGCGTCAGGGGTCCATCCTGCTGATCGACGACCTCCTCTGCCTGACGATACCGTTTTCCTTTCTTAGCCATGTCAATCTGGGGTTTTGCGGTTCGAGCGTCCCCACCCGTGGTTCTGGGCGACGGACTCCCGCGTGATCATAAGAGTATTCGAATCGGTGCCGGAACGACCGGCCACCGGACCCCACAAACGGTGGGGTGTGCGCGCTTACGCTTCGGGCTTGCCTTTCACCGTAATGCCCATCGAGCGAGCGGTCCCTGCAATCATGCGGGCACCCTGCTCCGGCGTGTGCGCGTTCAGGTCCTCCATCTTCTGCTTCGCAATATCGATGCAGTCCTCCCACGAGACGGTCGCAACCTTCTCGCGGAGCGGGTCGCCGGCGCCACTTTCGATGCCGGCCGTCTGCTTGAGGAGAATCGACGCGGGCGGGCTCTTTACGATGAAGTCGAATGACCGGTCGGCGTAGACCGTGATCTCGACCGGCAGCAGCGTCCCCATGTCGTCCTGGGTGGCTGCGTTAAACTTTTTGCAGAACTCCATGATGTTCAGCCCATGCTGACCGAGGGCCGGACCAATTGGCGGCGCAGGGTTCGCCTGGCCCGCTTTGATCTGGAGCTTGATGACGGTTTCGACTTGTTTTGCCATGTAGACCTTCGCGGTACCGGCGTGGCGGAAGCCACTCCCGCGTTTTCTAATGTCGTGATGTAGTGAATCGGCGTGTGCGCATCATTATCCCGCACACAAGAATGCCCGCGTGGCGTGCATCACCCACGAAGGCGGAGCGAATCGAGGCGTTGGGAGCCGCGTGCGCTATTCTTCATGTTCAACCTGCAGGTAGTCGAGTTCAACCGGAGTCTTCCGGCCGAAGATGGACACCATCACCTTGACCTTCATCTTCTCCGGATACACCTCTTCAACAAACCCGTTGAAACTATCGAACGGGCCGTCGACAACCTGAACGGGGTCGCCAACCTTGAACGGAATCTCCGGCTGCTCGCCCATCTCTTCGGCGCGATCCATCTTGCCGAGGATGCGCTGCACCTCATCGGGGCGGAGCGGCGTCGGGTCGTCTCCGGTTCCGGCGGTCAGAAAGCCAATCACGGACGGCAAGCCTTCGGCCATCTCGCGAAGTCGCGGCGTCAGGTCGCAGTGCATCATGATGTACCCGGGAAAGAAGGTCTTCTCCTTCGTCTTCTTCTTTCCGCCGCGCATCTCAAAGACGGTTTCGGTCGGAATCAGGATCTCACTGATGTCATCTTCGAGATCGAGCCGGTCGATTTCGCTTTCCAGGTACCGGCGCACCTTTTTCTCGTGTCCCGAGAAAGTGCGCAGAACGTACCACTTCTTGATTGCCGCCATGCCGTCGGTTGCGTGAATCAGTCGGAGAGGTCGTGAATCGGTTGGGGAGCGCGGTGTGCGCGAGGCCCCGAAAACTACTGATAGATGACCTCAAGCGCCGTGCTGATCGCCTGGTCGGCGATGAAGATAAAGCCCGAGATGATGATCGTGGCCACCAGCGTGACGAGTGTGGAGTTGATGAGCTCCTCCCTCGTCGGCCAGTTAACCTTCTTCATCTCGGTGATGACGTTCTGAAGGTACTCTACAATCCAGCCCATACAGGTTCAGTCGGTCAGAGTCGCCCCGTGACGGCCTCGAGACCAGCCACGGGGCGAAGGTGATGGCATCCATTCCGGCGCACATTTCCGAAGATGCCGAAGTCAATCGCGATGGATGTTCTTCGCCGCTTGGACGGAAGAACGAATGGCACGGGCGGAAGGACTCGAACCCTCAACCGGCGGATTTGGAGTCCGCTGCTCTGCCAATTGAGCTACGCCCGTAAGTGAACCATGAAGTTCGAAAGGCTCAGGCGTGCATTTGTTGCAGCTGGGCCTCCGAACTCCGTGATTCAATCTAAACCTCTTAGTCGAGGATTTCCGTCACGACGCCGGCGCCGACGGTGTGCCCGCCCTCGCGGATCGCAAAGCGCAGCCCGTCCTCCAGCGCCACCGGCTGGATCAGCTCCACCTTGAACGTCGCGTTGTCG
>JAAAOT010000191.1 GCA_009908725.1 Bacteroidota bacterium
ATTCGCGGCACGCCGGCGCTGTCCGGCATTACCACGCTGGTGATCGGGATCCGGCACGTGGGCAACACGACCGATGAGATCGAAAACGTCGAGCTCTGGACGAACGAGCTCCGGGTAACCGGCTACGACGAGCGTCCCGGTTGGGCAGTGACCTCGAATGCGACCGTACAGCTTGCTGACGTTGCCGAGGTCAGTGGCAGCTTCGAGAACCGGACCGACGGGTTCGGAAGCCTGTCGAGCACCCTCAACGAGCGGCAGCAGTCCGACCGTCGCATCTGGAATCTGCGATCGAGCTTCAACGTCGATAAGCTGCTGCCCGAACGGCAGGGCTGGCAGATCCCCGTGACCGTCGAAGCGGGCGAGGAGCGTCAGACGCCGCGATTCGATCCAATCCGAAACGATGTGCGCGTGGAGGAGATTGTGGACCAGATCGAATCCGACGCTTCGCTCTCCGACGAGGAGCGGGAGCAGCAGATCGAGGAGGTGCGGACCCGTGCGGAGACGCTGCAGAAGGACCGGTCCATGACGATGAGCATCCAGAAGCAGGGCTCCGAGTCGTGGGCCCTGCGCAATACGCTGGATGCGCTGAGCCTGAGCGGATCCTACAGCACGCAGACGGCCCGATCGCCGGAGCAGCTGGTGAACGACCAATGGTCATGGAACAGCGACGCCACCTACCAGCTCACGTTCGGCCAGCCGCGAACCATCGCGCCGTTCTGGTTCCTGGACGCCGTGCCGCTCCTGGGGCGGCTGGGCGACCTGCAGTTTAACTACGTGCCGCAGTCGACGCGCTTCTCCGCGACGGCGAGCCGCACGTTCCAGTCGATTCGAAACCGGGATCAGCGGACGAATATTCCGGATGACGCGGTTCGCGGCCGAGCGCAGAACCCATTCCGCGACACGCAGACGTTCAACCACTCGCGCACCTTCAACCTGCAGTACAACCCGTTCCAGTTTCTGAACCTGACGTTCGGGACGAACACGAGGGAAACACTCAACCGTGTGGGTGCGAACGAACGGATCAACCTCTACGACCGGGACGGCGTCCTTCTCGCTACCACCGGTGACCTGGAGCGCTTTCTCGCGGAATCGCCGCTCTACGACGAGGGGAGTATTGGCGACTCCGTGTTCGTCGAGAACCGGCTGGACATGAAGTCGGAGGGCGAGATCCTGTCGGACCTCATCAACGGCCGGTCGAGCGGCCGGACGAGTCAGTACGCGCAGAACTTCACGGCCACGCTCCGGCCGAGCCTGCTCGAAGGCGACACCTTCGACTGGATCAACCTGCGCGACATTACCTACAGCGCGTCGTTTAACTGGCAGAATGCGCCGGAAGGCAGCCCGGTCGGAGCGACGGCCTCGAACAGCGCCACGCTCAACACGGGCGTCAGCCTTCAGCCGAACCGCGTCTGGGAGCGGTTCGGGTTCTTCCGCGCGATGAAAGAGGCGCAGCAGAAAGCGCAACAGGAAAAGGAAGCCGCCCGTCGCGAGCGAGAGCGGGAGAAGGAAAAACGGCGCGAGCGGGAAGCCCGTGGCGGTGAGGACACCGGCGAAGAAGAGCAGGAAGCGGAGGGCGAGCCGTCTGACAGGAATGGCGGCGACACGCCGTCCGGGGGCAACACCGGAAACGACACCGAAAATGGCGGGGGCGAAGGCGACTCCCCGGAGGAAAACGATGGATCCGGGGACGCGCCGCAGCGGTCATGGAGCGACCTGCCGCTGCCCGATCCGGTCGGTGTGCTTCGCCGCGTTGCGCTCACCTTCCTCGACATTCGGGATATACGGTTTACCTACCAGAACACCCGATCCGTGCAGACGACGGGTGTCGGGAACGAGACGGAGATTTTGCCCCCCGGCTCCACGGAGGAGCCATCGCTCCCGCAGGTCGATTACGGGCTCCTGGATGCCTTCGCCGGGCAGGGGCCGTCCCTCGGGTACCGCTTCGGATTGAGCCGCGACATCGACATCGGTCAGCGCGTCCTCGGCACCGACCGGCAGGTGGTGGACGCTCTGTCGAACCAGAACAATGTCGGCGCCTCGACCACGCTCACGCCGAGCCAGGCACTACAGATCGACCTGGACTGGACGCTTAAGTGGAGCAATTCGCCGAAGACGACCTACACACGGTTCGATCCGGAGGGCCTCCCGGGAACGCAGCCGCCCGAAAACCTCCGCACGCGGGAGGACGGCGTCTCCTACACGTTCTTCCGGAACCAGTCCGGGACCGGGAGTGCCTCGGTCTGGACGTTCGGCTCATACGACAGCTTCTTCGAGTCGCAGAAAGCCCTGCTGGAGGCCAACGTACAGAATCCCGCGGCAGGCATAAACGCGGCCGACGTCGCACTGACGAATACGAGCGCGACCGAAAGTTTTCGGGAAGCGTACATCATCGGGAGCGGCACCGCGGCCGGCAACGGCTTCGTCCCCTTCCCGCTGCCGGGGTGGAACGTCCGGTACTCCGGGATCGCGGACTGGCCGCTGCTCCGCAGCATCGCGCAGAGCGCCACGCTCCGGCATGGCTACTCGGGGACCTACACCACCGCCTACAACGCGCTGTCGACGGCCGGGGATACGACCGACTTCGGGATTGCCGGATCGACCCTGTCCTTCGAGCAGCCCGAGTTCGAAGCCTCCCGGTCCGAGATCGAAGAGACCTTCCGGCCGTTCATCGGGCTGGACGTCACCTGGCTCGGCGGCTTCCAGACGACGATCGACTGGAACCGGCAGAACCGGGCGTCGCTCAGCACGACGAACCTTTCCGTTGAGGAAAGCCAGGCAAACGAGCTATCGCTGACGGCGACGTGGCGGAAGCGCGGGCTCAAGCTCCCGCTCCTACCCGTTGGCCGACTCAACAACCAGATCACATTCAGCCTCACCGTCAAGCGCGCCGTAACGGATCAGCGGACCTTCTCGCTCCGTCGCGCACTGTCGGAGGCCGTCGCCCAGGGCTTTGCCTACGGCGCGGCCGAAGCGACCAGCGGAGACAATGTGTCCGTGTCCGAACAGACGACGCTCCTCACCGTCGAGCCCCAGCTTCAATACCAGTTCAGCCAGCGCGTCAACGGGCAGTTCCAGCTCACGTACGAACAACTCGACGGCGACAGCCGCCGGCCGTCGTACACCAATATCGCCGGCAGCTTCAACGTCCGGATCAACATCTCGGAGAACTGATCCATCCGGCGCGGGGGCACCGCACGGCCGGGTGCCCGTTCGCTCGCGCGTCGTGAACCGAACAAAGACCGGCCCGGGAAATACCTGTTTCCCGCACTGTCTGCATCGTCTTGCCCGCCCCGTCATGTCCGCCTCTACAGAGCCGCCTTCCCGCCAGACCGTGCTGGCCTGCCACCTCGGCCGGGTGGCCTACCCCGAGGCGCGGACGCTGCAGAAGGCGCTTCAGACGCGTCTGGTCGAGGCCAAGCGCTCGGATCCCCCCCAACCGATCCCGCACGTGCTCCTTCTGGTGGAGCACCCCCACGTCTACACGCTCGGCAAGAGCGGGGACGACGCCAATATGCTGCTGACGGAGGACCGTCTGCGTGAGGTGGGCGCGACGTTTCACCGGATCGAGCGCGGTGGCGACGTCACCTACCACGGGCCCGGCCAGCTTGTTGGATACCCGATCCTGGACCTCGACCGCTTTTTTACGGATCTGGGACGGTACCTCCGTTCGCTGGAGGACGTCATTATCCGAACCTGCGCCGACTACGGAGTGGACGGCGGCCGCGTCGATGGACGCACGGGCACATGGGTCGGGCCCGACGCCGACGGCCCCGAGCGCAAGATCTGCGCGATGGGCGTGCACTGCAGTCGCTGGGTCACCATGCACGGGTTCGCCTTCAACGTGAACGTGGACCTGGACTACTTCGGCCACATCGTTCCGTGCGGGATCAGCGACCGGGGCGTGACCTCTCTCGACCGTGAACGGGGCGGTACCGTGTCCGACGCGGAGGTGTTGTCGAAGGTGATCGAGCACTTCGCCACCGTGTTCGACGCCGACGTCGAGCGGCTGGACGGCAGCGCGGCTCGAATGGCGCTCGCTGACCTGCTCGGGGACCAAGCCGACCTCCCGCGACTCCTTCGTGCCGCGGCCTGAGGATCGTTGCGACCGACGGCAGGAACGGCTGTGCCGGGAGAGTGACAGCCGGCCACACTCGGCCGAGCCTACGCTCCTTCCTCAACCGTTTGCTCCTCCGTGATTTCCTCCAGGTCGATCGGCGGGTAGTCGTGGTACCAGTCGTGGTGCGGCGACCATTTCTTGCAGTCCAGGCACTGCGTTTCTCTCCAGACCTTGCCGCACTCCGGACACTGGCCCTGTGTGTCGAATGTATTCCACGAGTGTCCGCAGGAGCATGACCAGCGGGCGCTGGCCGGCGGCTCCCACTCGCATTTCGGGCAGTAGATTTCCATGGGATGATTCAACAGCGAGGAATGGACGTCAGGGAAGCGGCTTGGACCGCACGGGTTGACAACCTCGCACGGAAGCGATACCCTTGGATCGAACCGTCATTTCATGAAGGGTGACCCTATGCCAGCGTTCGACCTCGAGAATTTTGTCCATCGACTGATCGCCGAAACGCTGTTCTACGATGCAGAATACGGGCTCGTGGGCAGTCTGAGTCTGATCGACGTGGAAGCCAACCGGGAGATGTATATCGCGTCGTTCATGCCCGACGACGGCACCCTCCTGATCGAAGAAGCGACCGAGTGGGAGTCCGACGTCGACCTGGAAGACGAGACGGACGTCGCGTACCGGCTCGCGGTGGAAAGCACTGAGTACGGCACGTACGAGATCCCGGAGGTCGCGTCCGGCGCACTGCTCGCCCTTGCCGAAGAGCACGACCTGCTCCCGAGTTTCACCGTTTTGTTCGAAGACGAGGAGCTCTGAGCTCCGTAGCAATCACCGGTGATTGCGGGCGGGTCGTCGCCCGATGAAGCCGCGGCGGGAAGCTCTGCACGCCTGTCCGTACAGGCCGTAGGGGCGGCGCCGGTTGGAACTTCAGTGCATCTATCCGCCCGTTCCGACTCCGGGCCACCGTGTCACGTGCTCGACCAGATCCCCCAGGCCAGGAGCAGCCATCCGGCGATGAAGGCGAGGCCTCCGATCGGAGTGATGGCTCCGAGCCACGGCGTGTCCGTCAGGACGAGCAGGTAGAGGCTGCCGCTGAAGATGACCATGCCGGCCAGGAAGCAGTATCCGGCGTAGGACACGGCAGACGCGGTGAACTGGGTCGACGCCCACGCCACGATGAAGAGGGCGAGTGCGTGGTACATCTGGTATTTCACGCCCGTCTCGAAGGTGTCGAGCCGGTCCGCAGACACGCGGTTCTCCAGCCCGTGGGCACCGAAGGCCCCGGCCATCACGGCGAGACCCGCGGCGAGGGCGCCAATCACGAGAAATAGTCGACTCATCGCACGAAGGGGAGATCGATTGGCGAAACGGAGGACGCCCGGAGGCTTACGCGTCGGAATCCTTGCTCAGCAGCGACTGCAGGAGCTGGATGTCTCCGGCGTCTCCATCCTGCGGCACCGTCTCAGCGTCCGCTTCGCCCCAGAGGCGTTCGATGTTGTAGTGTTCGCGTTTTTCCTTACTGAACACGTGGACGACGACGTCGACGTAGTCGATCAGCACCCATTGCAGCGACTCAAGGCCCTCTTTCTTGTAAGGGCGCTCGTCGCATTCCTCGCGGATCCGGTCCATCACTCCGTTCGCGATCGCGCGAATCTGTAGGTCGGAGCCGCCGGTGCCGATGACAAAGAAATCCGCCATGCCGCTTACGCCACGCAGGTCCAGCACGGTGATGTCGGCCGCTTTCTTATCGGCCATCGCATCGACCGCCTGGGCGGCGAGCACGTGCCCCGGATTGTCGGGGATGCGGCGTCGGGATGGGGAAGGGGCAGAAGAGGAGGACGTCATCTGGTTGGGAGAAGCCATACGGTCAGGACATTGGTCCGTAAACTCGTGAGAAGGAGGCGAGTGGATGAGAAAACGTTCGGGGTGAGGCGTCAGGGCGCCGGTTCAGGGGCGGCCTGCCCTTCGAAGGGGCGCAATGTGCGGTAGTCCTTCCCGAGAATAACAGACGCGTCGAGGTAGTAGTCCGTCTGAATGTCTTGCTCGACGCGCTCCTCGGGAATGTTGAGTGCTCGTGCCACCTTACGGGCAGACTCCATGTCGCCGACGCGGTCGACTACGACGGAGTGCTCCTGAGAGAAGGACGCGTAGTTGCCGACCTCCACGACGTCGAACCCGCGGTCGCGGAGGAAGCGTGTGGTTTGGGCGGCGAGGTGGTCCACGCCGGCCCCGTTGCGTACCTCCACCTGGATGACCGGGCCGACGAGCTCAGTGGCCTGCGCCACCCGGCTCGGGTTGGTGCGCGGCGTCGTCGTTCGCGTCACGAGCGCATAGAGCAGCACCGCTACACCAAGTCCCATGACGAGGAGGACGGTGTTAAGCAGGCCGTTTCGAACGCGGTCGGTCCACAGATTCATGAACAGCGAAGAGTGGTCAGGAACGCCCGGGTGCGAAGAAAAAGCGCGGCACGCCGTCGAGGGCATGCCGCGCCGAATCCCGGAGTGGGGGTCAGATCGACGCGGCTAGTTGGTGCGCCAGAAAAGGTGGCTGGACGAGTGCGGGGCTAAGGCCGACCGGTGTCCATATGGGCGGTACGCGCCGTAGGGACTGGCGTACGAGCCGTAGGGGCTCTGCTGGAACTGGAACCGGATCTCCGTATTCTCGGACGGACGGTACGCTAACTCTGCGTTTCTGAGCATGACGCGCGGCGACTGATCGCCGTACATGTCGCCCGAGAAGGGCTGCATGACGCCGACGTCCACGCGCGCTGCCCACGCAGAGTTAAACTGCCACATCATCGTGTTGGTGTACATGCCCATGGACGCGCTTCGGTTGCCGAAGGACGACATCGACATCTCGTACGTGTGCGACATGCGGAAATGCTCCGCGTCGAACAGCTTGCTGAAGAAGCTGCTCCCCGTATCGTAAAGCTGGGTCGGGGACGGCCCGGTCAAGGCCGTTTCGCGAAGCTGAGCCTCAGCCGGCTGGGCCAGGCAGAGCACGGCGACAAGGCATAGGAGCGAAACCGTGACGCGCATAAGCAACCTCGTGTGTGGCGGGATTCAGAACGGTGAAGCTGGACAGCTACAATTCAAAACCAATACCCGAGTCTGCTCGATTTGTTCACCACGACGTGCGGAACCGAACGCACCCTTCTCCGGGTCGTACCACGCCCCGTACGGAATGGTGTACGGCGACCGGCAACGACGCCGACCCCGACCTTCGCTCTTCGCAATTCGCACCTTGATATGACCATCCTGGGTCTGGAGACTTCCTGCGATGACACCGCTGCGGCGGTTCTGTCCGGGGACGTGGTTCGCTCCAACGTGATCTCGTCCCAGCACGACATCCATGCGGAGTTCGGAGGGGTGGTGCCGGAGCTGGCGTCGCGCGACCACCAGCGACTCATCGTGCCGATCGTGAAGCAGGCGCTCGAGGAAGCCGATTGCTCGGCAAACGACCTTGATGCGGTCGCCGTGACGTACGGTCCCGGGTTGCCGGGCTCGCTCATGGTGGGCCTCACCTTCGCCAAGGCGTTTGCCCGGGGACGCGATCTCCCGCTCGTGGGCGTAAACCATCTGGAGGGGCACCTCTACTCGGTGGATCTGAGCACGCCGGCCCCGCCGCGCCCCTTTCTCTGCCTCATCGTGTCCGGCGGACACACCCAGCTCATCCGGGTCGACGCCGA
>JAAAOT010000037.1 GCA_009908725.1 Bacteroidota bacterium
AGAGGGGGATCGCTCGGCTCGGAAACGAACGCTTGTCGTCCGCCTGGGCCGGTCTGTCGGCGTTGCATTCTACGCCGTGTGTCTGACAACGGCCGCCCTCGTGCCGGTCATCCTCTACCTGTTGAACGGGAGCCATCCCTGGGCAATGATGACCCTGCTCATTCTGGCTCCGGGGCTCGGTTCCATTCGAACGCTCCGTTCGACGACGCAACCGGAGGCGCTGAACCCGCTTCTGGGTGCCACGGGCCGCCTGCTCGTTCTGTGGGCCATCCTTTTCTCCGTCGGCTGGAACGTGTAGACATGAGCGACGATGCACTCGCTTGCTGTCTCCCTCGCCTATGAGTGGATCGATTCATCCTATGGCTGTCATCGAAACCATTACGCTGCACCCGTACGCCCTCCCGCTCGAACCCGCTGTCGACCTCGGCGGCTCCAGCGTGAGCGTTCGGAATGGGTGCCTCGTAAGAGTCGAGATACGGCATCGCTCAGGCCTCACTTCGGGTCTGGGCGACATCGCCCCTCTGCCGCACTTCAGCCGTGAATCTGTGTCCGAGGCACAGGCAGCCGTCGACGCGCAGATCCCGAATCTGGCGGGCCGCGAGATTCCCGTCTCGTCATCGCATCGCGATCTCCAGCGCGTCATCGCGGGCGAGTACCCGTCCGCACGGTTCGGGCTCGAACAGGCCATCACGACGGCCATGGCGCGGCATACCGGTGTGCCGCTGTCCGCGTACCTAAGCGAAACGGCCCGCGACAGCGTGCCTCTGAATGCCCTGCTGACGGGGACACCGGATGAGATTGTTGCCGCCGGCGCCGAACTGGACGTGGGGGAGAACGGCTACCGTGCGGTCAAGATCAAGGTCGGGCGACACGACCCGGCGGAGGAGGCGGCGGCCGTTCGCCACCTGCACGGTGTCTGGGACGAGGACGTGGAAATCCGTCTCGACGCAAACCGCGCCTGGAGCTCTGCCGATGCAGACGAGTTTGTGGCGGCGCTGAACGACACCCCGATCTCCTACATCGAAGAACCGCTTGCGGACGCCTCACAGCTAAGAAGCTGGGCCGGCAAAACGGGCGTGCCCGTGGCGCTGGATGAGACGACCCGCGAGCTCTCCGCTGACGAACTGGCCCGACAGACGTTCGCGACCGCCTTCGTGATTAAGCCGTCGCTTCTGGGGTTTTTGCGCACGCTTGACCTGGCGAGCGAGGTGGCATCGGCCGGAGTCGATCTGGTCGTCAGCTCCGCATACGAATCGGGCATCGGACTGGCCGGCCTGGCCGCTCTCGCCGCCGCCATCGGGCCTCGGCTGATCCCCGCCGGGCTGGACACCTACCGGCGTCTGAGCCAAGATGTCGTCGATCCTCGCCTTCCCATCGGCGGCCCGTCGATCCATATCCCGGCACTCTGGGAGGCCCTTCCGTCGGACCTGTGATACATGCGCTCCGACTCATGCATCCTTTTGACCTTTCTGGTGCTGCACGATGTCTCACGTCGACGATCCGCTCCTTTCCGCCGCAACCGCTTCCCCCGGTCGCGAAGCGCTCCGGACGCCGTCCGATACCTGGACGTACGGCGAGCTCGACGCGTGGACGCGGGTTGTGGAAGGTCGGCTGCTGTCCGAAGGATGCCGCCCCGGATCCGTCATAGCGGTTGAAGTCGTCCGCGAGCCGCATTCGATCGCCCTTCTATGGGCCATCTGGCGCATCGGGGCGATCGCGGCGCCGCTCAACCTGCGGGACCCAATCGCCCAACGCGTGACGACGGCACGTCGTGCCGGTGCTGACGTGTTCATCGGCCGGGGGGAAGAGGCCCTGGAACAGGCGCGCGACGACGGGCTCCGTGCCGCGCACTTCGAATCCATCACCGAATCCCCGGCAGGATCAGGTCCGCCGGTCGCAGATGCTACGATGCGTCCGTCGCGACTTCCCCTCGATGCACGTGCGACCGCCGTATCGACCTCCGGGAGCAGCGGGCAGCCGAAGATTGCCGTTCACACTCTCGGCAACCATATCTACAGTGCCCGCGGATCGGCGGAAAACATTCCCGTCGCAGCGGGCGACGGCTGGTTTGCTTCGCTCCCCCTGTATCACGTCGGCGGCTTGGCGATTCTTTTCCGATGCGCGATGGCCGGGGCCTGCGTGGCGTTGCCAGACGTCGGATGCTCCGTGGCAGAGGCGATCCAGACGCTTAGACCGACGCACGCGTCGCTTGTCGCCACGCAGCTCCGCAGGCTCTTGGAAGGGGCACCGGGCTCCATTGCCGACCTCAAGGCTGTGCTACTTGGTGGAAGTGCCATCCCGCCCGGCCTGCTCGATCGCGCCGTCGGTCGGGGATGGCCGGTGCATACGAGCTACGGCAGCACCGAGATGACCTCGCAGATCACCACGACACCCGCCGGGGCCGATCGGGACACTCTGGAAACGTCCGGGCACGTGCTCCGGCATCGCGACCTGCGGATCGCGGATGGGAGAATCCAGGTCCGGGGGAAGACCCTGTTTTTGGGCTACGTCGACGGGGAGGGGGCCGCGGGACCGCTCCGGGAGGCCCGAACGGAGGACGGCTGGTTCGATACGGGGGATGTCGGCTTCCTGGACGAACAGAAGCGCCTGCATGTGACCGGGCGCGCGGACCGCATGTTTGTGTCGGGGGGCGAGAACGTCCATCCCGAGGAGATCGAAGCCGAACTTGCACGGTGCAAGGGGATCAGACGCGCCGCCGTCGTAGCCGTCGAAGACGAGACGTTTGGTCAGCGACCGGTTGCCTTCGTCGAGTGGACACCGGACGGGGAGAAGAGGGACCTGTCCGTCGAGCTGCGCCGGGCCCTCGCCGGGTACAAAGTACCGGATGCGATTCACCCCATGCCGGGCGCGGCCGTGGAGGGGCGCATGAAGGTAGACTACGACGTGTTGCGGGAGGCGGCACGCAAGTTGCGAAATGAGTAGACGCCGACAAACCGCCTCGTTTTCCACGTAGGTCGGAAAAACTCCGAGGGGAGAACGCGGCATAAGCACGGGGAGCCACGAGTCCGTTCGCGCATTCCTCTGCGCCGAACCTTCCCCTGTATACACAAACGGAGGCGACCGTGCGAACCACAGAAAGCCTTACCCGTCCCATTTACACAGGGGATAGCTTTTGGTCATCGTCGCCTCGTTGGCGGGACCGTCGAAGCGGTACACGTCGGCCGACGCCACAGCTATTTCGCCCCCTGACACGCCCATGATCGGAAGCGCTTCCAAATCTATGAGTACACTTGTCACCGCCCGCGATGTCGCCCCGCTGGAACGCGGCCGCGTCCGGTTTACTCCGCTGCAGATGGACAACATCTACACACACTTCCGCTGGAACAACGACCCCGAGTTAAACCGGCTCGATAGTGAGATCCCCTACGAAAAAGAAACGTTCGGGCAGTTCAAGAAACGGTTCGAGAAGATGTGCGAGAATCCGTCGATGTCCCATCGGGACTTCGAGATTCACGCCGACGGCACACTGATCGGGATCGCGTACGTCGCACGGATCAGCGAGCACAACCGCCACGGACTTCTCGGCATCACCATCGGCGACCGGGAGTTCTGGGGGAAAGGCTATGGCCGTGAGTCGATGGCACTCTTGCTCGAGTTCTGCTTTGATCACCTCGAGCTACACCGGGTCAGCGCGGAGACGTTTGAGTACAACACGGCCTGGAGGGACCTCGTGCAGGGGATGGGCTTTCAGCGGGAGGGCGTTGCCCGTGATTACCTCTACCGGGAAGGGGAGTACTACGACAAGGTGAGCTTTGCCATGCTGGAGGGAGAACACCGCGAGATGGAATACTCGAAAAGCCTGGAGGAAGCGGCCTGACACTACCGCGATGGCTGCATCCTTCCGGTTGCGTTCACAGCGACCGAACGCATACGGACCGGTTCCTCCTGCCACAGATATGCAGGCGGAGCCGGTCCTTTTTCGTTTTATATCACGGTCGAACCCTGGATACGTTTACCGGCGGGACCAGGAGGCTGTCGATCACGTGGATGACACCATTGCGCGCCTTTAGGTTGGCTTGCGTGACGGCAGCCGTCGGCCGGTCCGCGCCGCTGCCGACCGTCACGCTGCCGCTTTCGCCATTCCGAACGGCCAGTAGATCCGGGCCCAGAAGCGTCTCGTACGGCGTGGAAGATGTCGGAATCTGCTGCGCAAGGACGCGACTCGGGAGGACGTGATAGGGTAGGACGCGGTCCAGATCCACCTGGCCGAGTTCGGCCTCGCTGACGGACCCGTCTCCGCTGGAGTCCACAGCAGCAGCGAAGGCGTCATTTGTCGGTGCAAAGACGGTCTGGTTCGCATCATCGTCCTGCAGACGCGACTGAAGCGGGCCGTCCGACAGGTCGAAACTCGTTTCCAGGACCTGCAGGTCGCTTTCGATCAGGATGCGTTCCGCGGCATTCAAGCGGTCGAGAATCGGGCGATCCAGGATGTGGAGGACACCGTTCGACGCCGTCACGTCCGTCGTCACGATGCGAGCCCCGTTCACGCGGAGGCCGTCTTCCGTCGAAAACGTGAGAGGCGTGCCCTCAATGGGCGTCACTGACATACCGTCGGTAATCTCGCCGGACCGGAGAACCGTGCCCTGGATGATATGCCGATCCACGACGCGCGCCAGTAATTGCGGGTCGTTGATCAGCGTGTCCGTCTGGAGCGTCGAGAGGGCGACGGTCCGTGGCACGAGCACCGTGTAGGTGCCATCTTCAGCCAGTGACGCGGAAAGAGTGGAGTCCGCGCCAACGACCGCCGCGAACGTTCGCATTTCCTGAACGCCCTGCATCAACTCGATGACCGACTCGTCAGGCAGGGACGACAGGTCGGCGGTGTCGCATGCGGTGAGGAGGAGGCCGCCCATTAGAAGTGCGATCACGAGGGCGCGCCAGAACGTGGAGGATCGACTCATGGGCTGGAGCAGGCGGGAAAAAGAGGGGACCGTCCACTTCGATTCTGTGACGTCTCCGATAGCCATGCCGCGCAGGGAGGCCGCGCCGTTATGCCTCACGCTGCATCCAGTAAACGAGCACGTCGTCGTGGAAGGCGTCGTCTCCGCGCTCGAGCGCGGCGTCTAGAAGGGCGTCGATCGGGGTGTCCGTGTCGAGCGTCGGCTCGGCAATTTCGAGAATGCCCTGCTCGCCGAGAACCTCCGTGCCGTCGACCGGATGCTCCAGGAGGCCATCGGTATAGGCCATCAGTGCATGACCCGGTGCGAGGTCGATCGTCTCGTCGCGGAAGGTGGCCTCGGCCTCGAGGCCGAGGATGAGATCGCTGTGTTCGGCGACCGAGGCCCCGTCCGGTGTGATCAGTACGGGCCGGCAGTGCCCGGCATTCGCGTACGTGACGGTGTGATCGGCCGGATCCCAGTTCAGGATCAGAAATGATGCGAACGTGTCTTCCAGCACCTCATCCGTCAGCAGCATCTCATTGATGCGCGACATGATCTGCGCCGGTGAGGTGGATTCCTGCAGCAGGGTGTGTAGCGTGGCGCGCACGTAGCTGAGGAAGCTGAACGCATAGAACTTGGCGCGGATGCCTTTTCCCATCACATCGCCGATGGTGATGAAGTAGGTGCCGTCGTCGACCTGCGTCCAGTCGAAGAGATCGCCGCCCCCCTGTTCTCGAGCCTCGGAGTGGAAGAAGATGCGGTAGCCGTCCACCTCCGGCATGCTTTTCGGGAGCAGCCGATTCGAAAAGTCTCGGCCGATCTCCGCGTCCAGCTGGGTCTGAAAAACCTGCATGCGCTCCAAGAGCCGCTCGATGCGGTTCAGGAGCTGCTCCATATCGAAGGGCTTCGTGATGTAATCATCGACGCCCGTGCGAGCGCCCTGACGCCGTGTAGGTTCGTCGGCCCGCGCCGTAAGGAAAATAAAGGGGATGACCCGCGTGTTTTTGTCGTCCTGAAGCTTTTTCTGCAGGGCGAACCCGTCCATCTTCGGCATCATGATGTCCGAGATGATCAGGTGCGGCGTCTTCTGTTCGATCTGTTCGAGGGCTTCTTCACCGTTCGCTGCCGTCGCCACGTCATACTTCTTGTTGAGGCGGTACTTCAGCAACTCGCGTACGGTGCTGTCGTCCTCAACGATCAGAATAGCATGCTCAGCCATGGTTCGTGATCGACGGGGATGGAAAATTCGAAACGGTATTGCCCAGAATCGGTCGGGCGGTACGAGCACTGATCGGTACAGGCGCTGATGATTCGGAGGCCCATTCCGCGCTCTGGGAGCGCTTGTGCTTCCTTTCGTTGATTGACGAGTTGTGCCGAAAGGTCGAAGCCAGTCGAATTGTCCGTCACAGCGCAAGAAATATTCCGCTCGTTTGCGCGGATCCGGATGTGGACAACGGGTGTGCGCGAGTCGAAGTCCGCGTGCTGAACCAGGTTTGCGAGCCACTCGTGGAGGACCACCTGTGCGTAGCGGACGACGGACGGTCGACCGGACGGATGCGAATCGTCCCCCCCGACAGGAGGCACGGGTTTCTCCTCGACGCGGTCTGGAACGCTGTCGCCTTCGGGAGGGTCGCCCGAGGGAGGGGTCGACGGCCACGTCGAGACCGGATCCTCGCCGAACTCGTCCAGCCACTCATCGAGCAGGTTCCGCACGTCATCGATCGCGCGGTCGAGGTCGTCGTAATGTTGGGAAATCGAATGCTTGTCCATACGCCAGTTCGGCGGAGACCGTCCGCCGGAAAACCAGATGGGGCCGTTCGACGGTTAGGATAATGCTTCTTGTGCAGCGTCGACGGTGGGGAACTGGCGAAATACTTTGTATGTGCGCGTCAACTGTACGACGACCTGAACGGGGCGCGACACGTCGGCGAACGCCACCTGTCCGTCATCGGGAGAAATCTGGCGATACA
The DNA here is from genome assembly GCA_009908725.1 of Bacteroidota bacterium. Classification (GTDB taxonomy): domain Bacteria; phylum Bacteroidota; class Rhodothermia; order Rhodothermales; family Salinibacteraceae; genus Longibacter. The sequence goes on from JAAAOT010000037.1 coordinate 6,872, forward strand.
GCGAAAAAATCGAGCCCAGACCGGTGCTATCCAGTACGGCAGTATCCGAAAAGTCCAGAATGAAGTTCACGGACCCGTTTTCGATCTCCGACTGAAAGGTCGACTTGAACTCGTCCGCGTTACGAAAATCCAGGGCTTCGCCCATCCGGATAACGACCGTTGTCGGAGAGAGAGATTCTACCGTAAAACCCATATGAATCGATTGTATAAAGGTCGACACGTGACAAGGAATGCAATCGCCGGGAGTCCTTGCGGCGGACTGGTCTGGACGGAACGTGCTTGAAATAGAAACCGAACGCTGGAGTCCGTCTGCGCAGGAGTCGTACTATGATTGGCGAGTGGCTGCGATCCGACGCAAAAGCCGGGCAGGGTCGCACATGCGAGCGGGTCGCGGGCGACGCCCTCTGTTCACCGACGCACAACGTCGGAAAGAATTCGGGCGAACGCAATGCCCCGAACGCCGCGTACGTAACTCCTCACACCGTTTGCGCGGATTTATTCGTAGATTCGGCAAACGTGCCGGGGAAATCGGGGTTCAACGGGGCATCCTACGCCCTTCAGGTGTTCGAATCCGAGAAGGGTGCGTGATGATTTCCGTGACGACCGTCGCTGTGACCGGCTACGGCGTTGCGTGTCGATCGTCTCAACCTCGGGTCGGTCGCGCGCAATCGGGGGCAGATGAAATCGGGAGCAGATGAATGCGTCAATCCGCTCCGTACGTGATTCCTGCGTGTTTCCGTGAGCAAACGAACCACAATCTCCATGCCCATGATGTCAGGTGTCGGATTGGGGACTCACCTGCGCTTTGCGCGACCGGTGTGCAGCGCATGTGCAGTAGGTGTGGCGGTGCTGGCCCTGAGCCTGATCCTGGGCTGCG
>JAAAOT010000081.1 GCA_009908725.1 Bacteroidota bacterium
GGCCTACGTGCGTTCGGGTGGCCTCAAGAACTGTCCTGAACACTCCCGCCTTTACCTTCGCCGGTGTCTCGCCTTCCTTCCCTGACCTTCCTGGCCTCGCCGTCTCCGCATTATGGAAGATGCCCCGTCCGACGCTGATTACCGCCGTGCCCTGGTCATCATCAATCCTGTGGCCGGGCAGCATGAGGCCGAGGCCACGGAAGAGGCGCTCCTGGAGCGGCTGGAGGCGGCCGGCGTCGACGCGGATGTGCGGCATACCGAGGGCGAGGGCGATGCGCACGACTGGGCCGAGCAAGCCGAGGGCGAGGGATTCGACCTCCTGGTCGTCGCGGGCGGCGACGGCACGGTGAAGGAAGCCACGGGCGGGCTCGTCGAGGCCGAGATCTTGGCCCTGGACGTCGGGTACCTGCCTGAGCGCAGCGCGTACTTTGTTCTGATGGTCGGCGCGGGCTATGACGCGCGCCTGGTGAAAGACGCCTCGCGGGAACTAAAAAACTGGCTCAGCCACTTTGCCTACATCCTCGGCGGCCTCAAGAACCTCTTCACGCTGCACACCGCGCACGTGGAGCTCGAGATTGACGGCGAGCGGCGCGATATTGCCGCGCCCACGGTGCTGCTCCTCAACGTGGGAAACATCGGTACCATGGTGGAGGTGGACCCCGGCATCACGCCCACCGACGGCAAGCTGGACCTGGCCTTTATCTCGTCGCCCTCACCGTGGGCCACGCTCAGAACGCTCTTCGAGGTCGTCATGCGTCGCGCGAGCGCCCACGGTCACGTGGAGTACGAGCAGGCCGAAAGCGTGCGGTTCGGTGCCTCTCCGAGTCTTCCGATCCACATCGACGGCGAGCTGGGCGAGCGTACGCCGCTGGCCGCGGAGGTCCTTCCCGAGGGGGCCGTGTTTCTCGTGCCGGACGGCTACGAGCCGTAATACCGATGGGGCGCTCGACGGTCTTTGTCTGCCCTCGACCGCTTCCTCTCTGCATCTCTTCAAGCGCGTCACGGGCTTCATTTGAGCGTGTCGTACGCCGGGACCCGACGTGTCCGCGGCGATTATATGCTGGGTGACGTCCCGCACGTTGGACTGCGGCCATTCTCGCACGCGAACACGGCGATTCGCCATGAAGAGCGGCTCCGATGGCGGTCCGTCACGCCGGGACGGGGGTTGTATGCTTCCGGAGCATGTCACATATTGAGTGTGTGCAAGATATGTTAGATCATGGAAGGTGCAGGATCGGTCCGTCCTGCCTTTTCCCCTGATCCCTCATCCGTTCGTATCATGCGTCGCGTTTCAGAGCCGATTACCCCGAAGTTTCGCCCAGGCAAAGAGATCCCGCGGTGGTTTCGCTGGCGCAACGAGACGTATGAACTCTGTCGGTTAATTGAGACGTGGACGAAAGCGTCCGAGTGGTGGCGTCACACCGGTCCCGAGCGGCGGGTTTTTTACCGGGTGGAGGTCCGGGGCGCCCATCCGACCGATGTCTGGAGACGGTTTACATGCACGATTCGCCACCGCACGCACGGGGAGAGCTCGACCTGGCAGATGGTTTCGGTGGATGACTGACAGTCCGGCGCGTCCGCAGGTAGCTCCGACGACATCACGGCTTTTCGGGAGGCGTGGGTACGCGGAGGACGCGTAACCCAATCTATCGGGTCCTGCATCCTCCGCGTCATGGATGAACTGGACGAACTCAACCCGAAACGCTCGATTTCCAGGACGGAAATTCCCTCCGCCCGTCATGCACGGCCTGTCTCAGTCAATCGCCCGTACATAACCGATGGGCGAACCTGTTCAGATACCATCGAATGGTTTGCCTGCTCCGGTCGTGCCCATCGCATGAAGCGGGACGCTACTTCTTCGACCCGGGGACGGGTCGGAATCTCTGTGAAGAGACGGGCGCCGGCGTAGGGCGACCCGATCGGTTCGGACCTTGACTTCTCCAGAAAGGTACTGTACTCTTCCGAGCGCCTGAGGCCCGACCCGGCCGCACAGGCTCGGGCGAACATCTTCGGAGGGGTGGCAGAGCCTGGTTGAATGCACCGGTCTTGAAAACCGGCAGGCCCTTCGCGGGTCTCGGGGGTTCGAATCCCTCCCCCTCCGCTTTTTCTGCGCCGCCGGACGCCCGTCTCCTTCCGGCTCTCGACGCGTCGCCCGTGGACAGCATCCGCTGCCTCCTCCGACGCTCGACGCTAGCCTGTCGCGATGCTACGGCCCGCCGCGACGGTGCCACCTCGCCCCGATTGTCATGAACGGTGGGCCCCGTGCCACGAGCGGACCGGTGCCGTGGCACCTGCGTGCACGGCGGTCGTGTAACTCGACTGGATGAGAATCGGCGTCCTCGGTGCCGCCACCGGAGAACCGCCCTGTAACACTGGTCGCCTGCCCGTCGTGTTACGGCCGACGCGGATGGGAGGGACGCTCCCGCTCAACGGATTCGTTCTGCCCTCCGCCCGTGCCCTGGTCCGGCACACCGCCCGGCGCCTCGTTCATCCCTTCCACCCTTCTGATCGACGACGTACGTTCTTCTATGATGGCGAGACTCCTTTCCCCGGCGCATCCGAGCGATCCGTCCGGCCCGAACGCGCTCCGCAGCCTCCCCGCGATTCTCCTCGCTGTGCTGGCGACGGCTCTGTTCGCGGCCCCTACCGCAGCGGCCCAGCAGGCCGCTCCGGACACGACCGTGATTTCGTTCGACCAGGCCGTCAACATCGCGCTGGATCAAAACACCAGCCTCAAGCGCGCCTCAAACGACGTCCGCCGGGCCGAAACCAACCTGTGGGCCGAGCGCATGGACTGGGCCCCGAATGCCACGCTGTCGTCGGGCCTCTCCCGCAACTTCGGTCGAAGCTTCTCCCAAGAGGAGGGCGGCATTGTGGATCAGTCGACCGATTTCTTCCGCGTGGATGTGTCCGGAAGCGTGTCGCTTCGCGGTCTTGGCGTGGAGAATTACGCGTCGATGAAGAACGCAGAGTGGCAGGCGACCTCCAGCGAGCTGTCGCTCGAACGAACCCGCCAGGACGTCGTCTTCCAGGTCATGAACCGCTACATTGCGCTGGTCGAAAACCGGGAGATCTTGGTCGTGCAGCGGGAAGAACTCGAGGCCCGGCAACAGCAGTTGCGCCAAATCGAAGAATTTGTCGACGCGGGCTCTCGCCCGGTCTCTGCGCTCTACGAGCAGCAGGCGGCGGTCGCGGAGGCGGAGTCGAACGTGCTGGCGGCGGAGCGGGACGTGCAGTTGTCGGAGACGCGCCTGATCCAGGTGCTCCGCCTCGACCCGATGGACGCCTATCGGTTTGACGCACCGGAAGTGGCACAAGACGTCGATCCGGAGGCCGCCTACGACCTGAACGCGCTGATGACGCAGGCCTTCGACCAGCGTCTGGACCTCCGAGCCGATCGCGCGAGCGTGCAGGCCGCGGAGAGCAGCGTATCGTCTGCACGGTCGCAGTACCTCCCGACGCTCACGTTCAGCGCGGACTACGGAACGAACTGGTCGAGCACGGCGCCGGACTTTCAGCCGATCCCGGGGACGGGACAGACGCAGGAGCTCGGCTTTCTCACGCAGGAAGGAGTGGTCGTCGACCAGCCCGTCCAGGTGGCGCCACCCGATTTTCAGGCGGTCGACTTCTACGATATCCTGGATCAGCGCCGCGGCGGAAGCATCGGCGTGAGCCTTCGGTTCCCGCTGTTCGACGGCCTTCGCCGGGAGCAGCAGGTTGAAGAAGCGCAGGTTCAGCGGCTGAACGCGCAGTATCAACTTGAAGACCAGAAGCTCCAGGTGGCGCTTGAGGTGCGCGAGGCGTACCTGAATCTCCAGACGGCGGTGAAACAGCTTGACGTCACGGAGAAACAGGTCCGTGCCGCCCGGCAGGCGCGCGAAGCCGCGCAGGAGCGTTATAATCTCGGCGCTGCGTCGATCGTCGAACTCACGAACGCGAACCGCAACTTCGTCCAGGCGGCGAGCCAGCGCATTCGCGCCCGCTACAACTACGTGTTCCAGAAGAAGCTTATCGCCTACTACGTGGGGAACCTGAACCCCAGCGAATCGCTGTTCTAGCGGCGGTCTCGCGGACAGATCGGTCACTGCCTCCGCGGAGCCCGCCCGAACCGGGTTGCCACAGGCCGTCCGTCCAGCCTTTTTCCGACTCATCGCGCCGTGCCGGCGATGGGATTGCTTCACGAACCCTGACTCTTCCCTCTGACCCATGGCTACGTCTTCATCAACATCTTCCCGCATCCTGCTCATCGTGGGCGGCCTGGTCGTGGTTGGCCTGGTCGTCGGTTTCGCGGCGTGGTCCATGGGCGCCCTGGGTGGCGGCGAGGATGGGACGCGGGTTGAAGTGGCCGAGGCCGAGCGCCGCACCATCACGCAGGTCGTGACCGCCTTCGGCCGCGCCCAGCCGGAAACGGAGGTGACGATCAGCCCTGACGTCTCGGGCGAGATCGTGGAGCTGACCGTCCGAGAGGGCGACAAGGTGAAAAAGGGCCAGCTGCTGACGCGTCTGCGCCCGGATAATTACATCGCAGAGGTAGAGCGGGCCCGGGCGGAGGTATCGCAGGCACGTGCGACGCTGTCCGAGCGGCGGGCGGATTCGCTGCAGGCCCGCCAGCAGTTCGACCGGCAGAAAACGCTGCATGAGAAGGGCGTGGTGTCGGACGCGGATTTTGAAACGGCGCAGTCGACGTATCAGCAGTCCGTCGCGCGGCTGGAGGCAGCGCGGTACCAGGTCGAAAGCGCGGAAGCCCGGCTGCAGGACGCGCGTGAGCAACTCGAAAAGACGCGCATCTACGCGCCAATGGACGGCACGGTGAGCAAGCTGAACGTGGAAGCCGGCGAGCGCGTGGTCGGAACGACGCAGATGCAGGGGACGGAGATGATGAATATCGCCCGGCTCGACCAGATGGAGCTGGAGGTCGACGTTAACGAGAATGACGTCGTCAACGTGGCCCTGGACGACACCGCGGCTATCGAGGTGGATGCTTATCCCGAGCGGAGCTTCCGCGGGAGCGTGACCGAGATCGCGAACTCGGCGCGGGTCAGTGGGGAGGGCACGCAGGATCAGGTAACGAACTTTCCCGTCAAAATACGCGTCCTCGACCCGCATAACGTGGATGCGCGAACCGTCGCGACGAACGGTAGCGGTGTGACGCGTCAGGAGGTGCCGACCGGTCCGGAGGCGCCGCCGAACCTCCGCCCGGGGATGAGCGGAACGGTGGACATCTTCACTCAGACCCTCGCCGATGTCGTCTCGGTGCCCATTCAGGCGGTGACGGTGCGCGACTTTAACGCGCTCGACCGCGACGGCGAAGAGCCGGAAGGGCTGGATCGCAAGGAAGACCTTCGCCGTGTTGTGTTCGTGGCCGAAGCGGACACGGCCCGGATGGTGGAGGTTGAAACCAGCATTTCCGACGATACCCACGTTGCGGTGACCTCGGGCCTCGACGGAGGGGAGCGCGTGATCATCGGTCCCTACAGCGCGGTGAGCCGCGAGCTGTCGGAGGGCGATCGGATCCGCATCCAGGACGACAACGGCGAATCCTCGTCCGTGGAGTTCGCCTCCAACTAAGTTTACCCGTAACCGTTGACGGCGCCCGCCCGACGCACGCCGGACGTTTTTCCAACCACTGGCTTCAATCCTATGGAAGCGACGCGCACCGATACGGCGACCACTCCAAGTCCGGAGATGCCGCTCATTCAGATTACCGATCTTAAGAAACGCTACCAGATGGGGGCGGAGGTGGTCTGGGCCCTGGACGGCATTACGCTTTCCGTTGAGCGTGGCGAGTACATCGCCATTATGGGGCCGTCCGGTTCCGGGAAGTCGACCCTCATGAACATGCTCGGGTGCCTCGACACGCCCACGAGTGGGCAGTATTTCCTGAACGGGCAGGACGTGAGCCAGTACACGGACGACGAACTCGCCGAAATTCGAAATCGCGAGATCGGCTTCGTTTTCCAGACGTTCAACCTGTTGCCGCGGGTGGACTGCCTTCGGAATGCGGAACTGCCGCTGATCTACGCCGGCATGTCACGGGCCGAACGCCGGGAGCGCGCAGCGGAGGCGCTCCGGAATGTGGGACTGGGTGATCGAATGGATCACCGTCCGAACGAACTCTCCGGCGGCCAGCGGCAGCGCGTCGCGACCGCCCGGGCGCTGGTCAACCGGCCGTCGATCATCCTGGCGGATGAGCCCACTGGAAACCTCGACACGGAGACAGGCGGCGAGATCATGATGCTCTTCGAGTCGCTCTACCGACAGGGGAATACGCTTCTGGTGGTCACCCACGAGGAGGACATCGCCCACCATGCCCGTCGGATCCTCCGCCTTCGGGACGGAAAACTGGAGCAGGACGTGACCGTGGACTCGCCGGCACTGGCGGACGCGACGGTCGAGTAAGGGCGGAGACCCGTTAGGACGGCAACCCGGCAAATCCACGCCCGCCCCGGATTCGGGTGTGTCCGTTACCTCTTTTCCACGTCCCGGTGCCGAACCTGAGGGGTTAGTCTCCTCGTACACAGGAGTGTACCTGATACTCCTTTCTGCGCCCGCTCCACCCGTTTATGGCCCGCGACCGAACATCCGACTCCGGGGCGTCCACCGTCGAGGACGCCGACACTGAGGGGGCGGACTCGGCGCGATCTCCTCAAAAGCTGTGGACGGCGCTTCGGCGCATCTTCCGGCTGAGCCGGCCCTATCGCCTACGGCTCTTCGGCGCGCTTCTCCTGCTGTCCGTCGGATCGCTCGTCGCCCTTGTCGTTCCACTCGGCCTGCGAGAGCTTCTGAATGCCGTATTCGAGGAGGCCAACCGGTCGATGCTTGACCGGCTCACGCTCGGTCTCGTCGTTCTTTTCCTGATTCAGGCGGCGGTTTCGTTTTCCGGAAACTACCTGCTGGAGTGGACCGGCGAGCGCGTGGTCGCGGACCTCCGGAAGCGAATCTACCGGCACCTGCACCGGCTGACGCTCCGGTTCTTTAGCGATCACCGAACCGGAGATCTGACCTCTCGACTGACGAACGACGTCGGGTCGGTGCGGAGCGCCGTCACCCAGGCTCTGGCCGACCTGCTGACGCAGTCGTTGTCCCTCGTCGGCTCGGTCGCCCTGATGGTGGTGCTGAACTGGCGGCTCAGCCTCATCATCTTCCTGGTCGTGCCCGTGGTCACGATCATAGCGATCTACTTCGGGCGAAAGATCCGGTCGCTCGCGCGCAACATCCAGGATCGGCTGGCCGATACGACCGCCATCGCCGAGGAGGCGCTGTCCGCCATCCGCCTCGTGAAATCGTTCGCCCGTTCGGGTTACGAGGTGGACCGATACAACGACGCCGTCGAAGAGCTCTTTGAGGAGTCGCGAGTCCGGGTCCTGGTGTCCGCGACATTCTCCTCGCTCGTCGGCCTGCTGTTCTTTTCTGCGCTAACCGCCATCTTCTGGTACGGCGGCACGGAGGTCCTGGCCGGCCGGCTGACGACCGGCGACCTCGTGGCGTTTATTTTCTACGCCTTCAACATCGCGCGGAGTGTGGGCGGCATGTCCCGTCTCTATTCCACGTTCAACTCCGCCGCCGGGGCGACAGAGCGGCTGTTCGGCCTGCTCGATACGGACCCGGAGATTCAGGATGCCCCCGACGCGGAGCCACTCACCGATCTCCGCGGCGACATCGCATTTGACCACGTCACCTTCGCCTATGAGCAGGAGCCCGTGCTGAAGGATCTCTCGCTGGAGGTGGCCGCCGGCGAGACGGT
>JAAAOT010000098.1 GCA_009908725.1 Bacteroidota bacterium
TCTCCGACCTGTCCCTGGATCCCTCGACCCCATGTCGGAAAAAACGCTGTTTCAGAAAATCATCGATCACGAGGTCAACGCGGATATCGTCCACGAGGACGATCACTGCGTCGCGTTTCGTGACATCGAGCCGCAGGCCCCGACGCACATCCTGATCGTGCCCCGGAAGCCGATTCCCAGCCTTGATGATCTGAAAGAAGAAGACGGTGACCTCATCGGGCACCTGTTTATCGTCGCTCGGGACATCGCCCGCGAGGAGGGCCTGCGCGACGGCTACCGCACCGTCATCAACTGTGGCGACGACGGCGGCCAGTCCATCTATCACTTGCACCTCCATCTGATCGGCGGACGCCGGATGAACTGGCCTCCCGGGTGATGCGTCGGAGACGCCGCGGCGCACGTTTCTTCAGATCGAAGCATCTTTTAGACGACGTACCCGACTTGCATGACGACACTCGGCGTGACCGGGGGGATCGGAAGTGGAAAAACCACCGTATGCGGCTTTCTGGCCGAGCAGGGGGCTCGCGTCTTCTACGCGGACCTTGAGGCCAAACGCCTGATGACCGAGCACGAGGGCCTTCGCGCGGACATCGTCGATGCCTTCGGGGAGGAAAGCTATTCGGATGACGGGTCCCTGAATCGAAAACACCTTGCGGACGTCGTATTTCAGTCGCCGGAGCGCGTCGAGCAGATCAATGCCCTGGTCCACCCTCGCGTCCACGAAGCGTTTGCCGCGGCCGCCGACCGAGCAGAGGAGGAAGGGGTGGAGGTGCTTGTCCACGAGGCGGCTTTGATTTTCGAATCCGGAGGTGATAAGCACCTGGATGCCGTCGCCGTCGTGGTTGCGCCGGATGAAGACCGCATCGCACGCGTCGTTGAGCGAGACGACACGACTGAAGACGAAGTGCGGGCCCGGATGAGCCATCAGCTTTCGCAGGAAGAATTGCGGCGCCGGGCCGATTACGTCGTCGAGAATGACGGAACGCTGGACGACCTCCGCCGGAAGAGCGTTGATCTCTACCACTCGGTTGCCGGTGCGTGACGCCTGTGTCTGACGCCTTCGCCGATCACTTCTCCGAGCATGCGGCCGACTACGCTCGATACCGTCCGACCTATCCCGATGCCCTGTTCGAGACGGTGACGTCGTACTGTCCGTCCCTGAACCTCGTATGGGATTGCGGCACGGGGAACGGGCAGGCCGCCGTGCGCCTGGCCGAGTGGGCGAACCACGTGGTGGCCACGGATGCAAGCGCCGAGCAGATCCGCGCAGCCACCCCGCACCCCCGCGTCGAGTATCGCGTGGAGCCGGCGGGGGTGGTCTCGCTCGACGACGGCAGCGTCGATCTGGTGACCGTCGCGCAGGCGCTGCACTGGTTCGACCTTGATGCTTTTTATGCGGAGGTGCGTCGCGTCCTCCGTCCCCGGGGCGTGATCGCCGCGTGGACGTACACGCTCTTCGCGGTCGCACCCGGCGAAGCGGGGGCAGGTGACATCAACACCGTCCTTCAGCGGTACTACGACGATGTGGTCGGAGCCTACTGGCCACCCGAGCGCCGGCACATCGAGCAGGGATATCAGTCGCTGCCATTCCCCTTTAAGGAGTGGGACGTCCCCGACCTCAAGATCACGACGGATTGGACGCTGGACGACGTCGTCGGGTATCTGCGGACGTGGTCGGCGTCGCAGCGGTACCGGGCGGACCGGCAGGCCGACCCCGTTGCTGAGATTGACGAGGCGTTGTCCGCAGCATGGGGCGCCCCGCATCGGGAGAGAACCCTGCGGTGGCCGGTACCGATTCGCATCGGCCGTCGAGTAGCGGACCGGTAGTGCGGACGTCTGCTACGGGTGATCGATCGTGTGAACTTCGTCGACGCCCGGATCCTCCATCCGGTAGGTCGATCCGTCCGGCCAGCGCACTTCGATTTCTTCTGCTGAGTCCGTGTGGCCCAGTCCGAAGTGAGCGACCGGCTCCATCTGGCACAGGTACCCGCTTCCGGCATCCACGTTACGCCGCTGGGTCCGCCCGCCGGCCGTGCACGTCACGACAGCCCCGCGCGCAGGCGCTCCGTGCTGCGTCATCGGTGCCACGCGAAGGAAGTGGTGGTCCGCGGCGGCGTCCATCTGGTAGAGGGAGAGCGGTTGAGCGCCGGTTTCGCCGTGGGCGACGAACAGTTCCAGGCAGCCGTCGCCGTTGAAGTCGGCGACTGCGGCGCCCGTGCCGAGGCCCTGCTCCTCCGTAGCATCTCCGGCGTCGACCTGACTCCACGAGCCGTCGCGCTGGGCAAACAGGCGGTTGGGTTCGCCGATATTGTTGAAGAAGACCTCCTGATAGCCGTCGTTGTCGAAATCGGCGGCAATCACCGTGCGGACGCGCGACGGGGAGGCCATGTCGTCCGGCGTGACGTCGAGGAAGGTACCGCCGGCCTGCTGCACGTAGAGGCGGTGGCTCCCCTGCCAGTTGCCGTACACGACGCCGAACGGGCCGCCTTCGGCGGTGTCGATCGCGTCTACGCCGCGGCCATGTTCGTAGCGATCCGCAACCCCGCGCCGCGCGGCTGTTTCGTCGAACGTGCCGTCGCCCTGGTTTTCAAATAGGAAATTGGGCCCGTTCTCATTCACGCAGAAAATGTCCATCTGCGGGGTGACGATCGGGAGCGCGATCACGCCTCGCCCTCCGGTCGTGAGGTTAACGCCCGCTTCTTCCGCGACGTCGCGGATCCGGCCGTTGTCGCCGACCTCGTAGAGACGCATCGGACCGCCGTAATTCGCCACGAAGAAGCCGTAGCAGCCATTTCCGGTCCGGTCGACCACGGCGACGGAGCGCCCGGCCGTGAGATTCCGCGTGTCCTTGTTGTCGGGGTCCTCGAACATGTTGAGCCACGCCCCGGTGCCGTTCCCGGTGTACAACCGGTCAGCAAAGCGTTTGCGACCGGCGAAAGTATCGGTGTTGAGCACGTATACCTCCTCGGTTCCATCCCCGTCCACGTCGGCGGCGGCGATACCGATGGCCTGCCGCTCGGGGTCGGCGATCGAGGACGTCTCGATCTCGACGAAGCGATCCCCATCCCACGCGATTACGAGGTTGCGTCCCGTGTACCCGGCGACCAGCAGTTCATAGGAGCCCTGTTGGCGGAGCTGTCCGACCGCCACCCCGTAGTTGCGCTGCACGGGATTCTCGTCGATAAGGTTGCTGGCATCGCGAAACATAATCGGGGGTCCTCGGCGAGTATCTCGTTACTCTGCCGGGAAGCAAGAAAGTGACGCCGGCACAGGCACCTGTCAAAGAACCCCGCCGATGACAAGTTCAGCGGTCCACGTAACATTACGGCAATCGGCCCCCGCCTCCTGAGCGTGTCCTGACCGGATGCAAGGCTGATTTCAGAGCGTTCAGTAGCCCACGGCCGCGCCGGAGCGCCGGGGGTCAGCTCCGCCGAAGTAGGCCGGCTCGCCGTTGCGCTCCGGCGGGTAGGCAGCTCGAATCCCGTGGGCGCGTCCCCAGCTGTCGTAGCCAAAGATCCCGGTTTCGACCTCCCAGCCGCGGGCCTCCAGGTTCTCCACGACATCGGCGGGCAGGGTGTATCGCTCGTGGTGCAGCGTCGCAGGGCGCCACTGGTGGTGGATGCGACCGGCGGTAACGGCCTGCTCGACGTCCATGCCGTAATCGATCATGTTGGTGATGACCTGGAAGACCGTCGAGATGATCGTCGATCCGCCGGGTGCACCGATCACGAGGAAGAGCCGCCCGTCGGGGTCCTCCACGATGGTCGGTGTCATCGAGGAGACCATGCGCCGACCCGGGGCAACGAGGTTACGCTCGGTTCCGGTCAGGCCAAACTGGTTCGGCACGCCGGGTTTCAGGACGAAGTCGTTCATCTCGTTATTCAGAAAAAACCCGGCTCCGTCGACCACGACCTTGGAGCCGTAGCTGGAGTTGAGCGTCGTGGTTACGCTGACAGCCATTCCGTCCCCGTCCACGACCGAGTAGTGGTTCGTTTCCATGGATTCGGAGGCTATGGCCGGTGAACCTGCCGAGACGGAGTCGGTCGGCGTGGCGCGGTTGGGGTCGAACGTCGCCATGCGCTCGGCTACGTAGGCGGAATCGGTCAGCGCGTCGGTCGGGACGTCCACCGCGTCCGGGTCGCCAAGCCATTTTGCCCGATCGGCAAACGTTCGCTTCATCGCCTCGCCGAGGTAATGGACGGTAGCGCTGGACTGATAACCCATCTCCTGAAGGTTGCGTGCCTCGGCCGCGTGGAGCAGCTGGGCCAGCGCCACGCCGCCAGAGGACGGCGGTCCCATAGAGTGCACCGTGTAGCCGCGGTAGTCGGTCGAAACAGGATCACGCTCGACCGACCGGTAGTCTCGTAGATCCTCTCGATCAATGAGCCCGCCCATGGACGCCATCTGATCGACGATCCGTTCGGCCGTTTTTCCACCATAAAAGCCGTCGATTCCGTGATCACGTATCCGCCTCAGCGTCTCAGCAAGATCCGGCTGGCGCCACCGCTCGCCGGGACGGTAGCGGTCCGTCGAATCCGGTTTGGTGAAATACGACCGCGTGCTTTCGAATTGAAGGAAGTCGTCGCGGTACGCGTTGAAGCGTTGCGCCACACCGTACGGCAAGGGAACGCCTTCCTCCGCCATGCGAATCGCCGGCGCCATGACGTCGGCCCGGGACAGAGATCCGTATTTCTCCAGCGCGGTCAGGAGGCCGTGCACAGTGCCCGGGACGCCAGAGGCAAGTGCGCCGACGCGGCTCCGTTCCCGCGCGGCATTCCCCGTTTCGTCGAGAAAGACCTCCTGCGTGGCGCCCGACGGCGCGGTTTCCCGGTGGTCGATGGTAGTGACCTCTCCATCGGGCGACCGGATCACCATGAACCCACCGCCGCCGATGTTGCCCGACGAGGGGTAGACAACCGCTAGTGCAAAGCCGGTCGCGACGGCCGCATCGACCGCATTGCCTCCTCTTCGCATCATCTCGACGCCCGCTTTAGAGGCCTCCCGTCGCGCGGAGACGACCATTCCGTTCTCCGCGTACTCCGTCGTTACGACGGCCCGATCGGCGGTGGAATCCACCGCCTTCGAGCCGTCGCCGGTACCGGTCCAGCCGGCGACCGCGGCAAGAAACGCGACCGTGGCCGCAAGGCACACGGCGGTGCGGATCGAGAGGCGTCGAGGCGATGCATCAGGCATGGTTTGAGACGGCTGGGTGGGAGAGCGGGCAGGGCGACGAACGGAGGCAACACCGAAACGATCATCTAATCCGGCGAACTTCCGGTTGCCGAGCGGATTTCCTGGATGACAAAACGTAGTTTCCGCTCCCTTCGATGTCCAGCCCGCGGGGTTACATCCTCGCAAGCGATCGTGCACACGACCCTTCGGCCTCTTTCCCTGCCCCCGCGGGAATCATCTCGTGCCGTCGCCCTTCTCATCGGCGCGTTGCTGCTCCTGTGGCCGGCGCACCCCGTCGCGCAGTCGCCCGACCGAGGATCGCGTCCGTGGCTCGTCGGCTCTGCCGGCGCATCCGGCTGGTCGGTGTCGACGCTGGACTCAATCGTTGCCCGCGCCGACCGTTTGCGGCCGCTCAGCAGCCTGCTAATGGCGCATGGCGATTCGCTTGTCGTCGAATGGTATGCGCCCGGCCAGGCGGCCGATGAGCCGGTCAACATCAAGTCGGCCAGCAAAACCATCCTGTCGGCGCTCGTCGGTATTGCGATTCGCGACGGTCACCTGGAGGGGCCCGAGCAGCCGATCGGTCCGTTCTTTCCCGACATCCTGGACGGCACCGCGCCCGATGACAGCCTCAAACGAGCGATCACGCTGGGCGACCTCATGACCATGCGGGCCGGTCTGGAGTCGACCAGTTTCGGAAACTACGGCTTGTGGGTGAGCACGAACAACTGGGTGCGAGACGCGCTGGACCGCCCGCTCGTCGGCAGCCCGGGCGGACGGATGATCTACAGCACCGGCACGTCACACCTCGTCGCTGCGATTCTGGAGAAGGCCACCGGCCGGGATCTCCGCGGCTATGCGCAGGAGCGCCTGTTCGACCCGCTGGGCCTGCAGATCGGGGCGTGGCAGGAGGATCCGAACGGCTACCGCTTCGGGGGCAACAACCTGGCCCTGACGCCACGCGGCCTGCTTCGCTTCGGGCAGCTCTACCTCCGCGGCGGGTGGGTGACGTCGGAAGACGGCGAACGTGTGCACGTTATCCCGGACGGCTGGGTCGGGGAGAGCTGGAATGTGCGCGTGCTCCGGAGCTACCGCGGGTTTCGGTACGGGTACTTCTGGTGGTTCGAGGAATTCGGCGGCGAGCCGACGTTCTTCGCCTGGGGCTACGGCGGTCAGATGCTGTTCGTGGTGCCTTCGCACGACCTGGTGATGGTGATGACCTCCTCCCTCACCTCCCGCCCGGACGTCTCCGATCACAGCGGCCGCCTCTTCCGGTTCTGCCGTCAGATCAACCGGATGCTGGGATGATGTTCAGGGTTCAGGGTTCAAGGTTCAGGGTTCAAGGTTCAGCGTTCGGAGTACTGGGTGCCGCAGAAAACCTTGGCAGCATGGGTTATACTCGAAACGGCTTTTGGGCTCGTTCCTGACGCCTTGCACGCGCCCTGCTGGGGACGATCGTGAATGGACCGGACCTCTGGCTCTTGGATGCCTACGTCATCGAATGTGTTTAATCTCGCACGAAACGGCAGGTCGTGCAGCTCTTATACGGTCGATTCGCACCCGATTCACGCATGCACTCGACGTCTCTTCTCGTTGCGGCGACCTCTTGATCGACATGGATGCACAGCGTTCAAGGTTCAGCGTCAATTGCCGACCCATCGCGCAAACGCACACCCTTTCACCCATTCCCCCATTCTCCCTTTCCCCCATTCCCCCACTCCCCCACTCCCCATCCTCTCAATCAATGAGACGCCGGAGGCCGCGGGGGAGGAGTTCTTTCAGGGCGTTCTGGAGGGCGCTGGTGTCGACCGTGAAGGAGGGCTCGCTGATCGTGCCGCCGATGGCGATGCCCACGGGGACGGCGTCGCCTTTCCCGCGGAGGCGGTCTAGGATCCCGCCGGTCTGACCGGACAGCTTCGAGCCGCGGAGCATGGAGAGCGGCATCTCAGCGGTCAGGTTCACGTCGACAGCCCCGCCGAGGCCGAACGCGCCGGAGAGCGACGACTGCACCTGTGCGTTTCGCATGGACCATTCCCCGATGCGAAGCTCGCCGTTTTCGATCGTGAACGGTCCGCCGAAGCGCTCGAACTCGAACCGGGAGAAGGACGGTTTGCTCACTCCGAGCCGGTCGACCAGCTTCTTCGGGAGGGAGAAGTCGGCGTCGAAGCCTCCGTCGGCAACAAGGGACCGGCCGCCGGCGCTGAGCGCCTGGGCGACGGGTAGAAAGCCGTCGGTCAGGGGTGAGGTGCCGTCGATAGCGAAGTCCATGGTTCCGTTTACGAAGCTGCCGAGGGTGGTCCAGTCGCGCAGGAAGGCGTCGGCGCGCGCACCGGTCAACTCGAAGTTGTACGAGAGCTCAGACGGTGTGTCGGGCATGGGCAGGCGTTCCACGCGTCGCGGGGCGATGGGTGCTCCCGTCGCGGCCATAAGAACGGAGGCGTCCCGATCCCGGACGTAGGCGGACGCCGCTGCAGCGCTCTGGTCGAGCACGATGGATCCGGCGAGCGTCCCGCCGTACAGGCCGGCCGACAGGTTTGGCACCG
>JAAAOT010000300.1 GCA_009908725.1 Bacteroidota bacterium
TCTGTCTGCGTGATGTCGCCCGTGATGATGGCGCGAGAGTTGGGTCCGAGCCGGGTCAAGAACATTTTCATCTGGCCGGTCGTCGCGTTCTGTGCCTCATCCAGAATGACGAAGGCCGACTTCAGGGTGCGCCCGCGCATGTAGGCCAGCGGCACAATCTCCACGCGCTGATGCTCGATGAACTCCGCGAGCTTGTCCCGCGGCATCATGTCGCCGAGGGCATCGTAGAGCGGGCGAAGATACGGATCCACCTTCTCGTGAAAGTCGCCCGGGAGAAAACCGAGTTGCTCACCCGCTTCCACCGCAGGGCGGGACAGCACGATCCGCTTGACTTCGTGTTCGCGCATCGCCGCGACCGCGAGGGCGACGGCGACGTACGTCTTGCCCGTGCCTGCAGGACCGATCGCGAAGACCACGTCATTCTTGCGTGACGACTTCACGAGTCGCGCCTGATTGGGTGTGCGCGGTTTGATCGGCTCACCGTCCGGGGTGTAGAGGACGACGTCATCCGAAGCAACCTCCGCGTGAGAGCCGTCGTCTGTGGCATATAGCGTCAGAACGGTCGATACATCGTCCTGAGTCAGGTCTCCATTCCGGTCGATCAGGACCACCAGTTCATTAAAGATCTGCTCCACCTCCTCGACGGCGTCTTCATCGCCGCGAACGAGAATATCGGTCCCCCGTGCGGTGATCTGCGTATCCGGGTACGCGTTTTCGACCTTTCGCAGGTAGACGTCATTGAAGCCAAAGAGGAGAAGCGGATCGATGCCTTCGATACTCAGGCGTTTTTCGGGCAACGCGATGTTGGATGTTTGAAAAGAAAGTGCGGCGGGGATTGGTTGTGGGCCCCGCACCTTGGCTGGAGGCCCGTAAGAGTACCATCTCCGGTGGTCAGGCACGGTGCCACCGTCTCATTACATCTTCTGTACGGAGCATCCTGCGTCGCGTTCGATGCGCAGCAGGGCGTTTCAGCGGGGTCATGGTTATTAGATTTCACGCACTCGAAAACTCAAGGTCTCGCCACGATGACGCGAAAACTGGTGGTTGAATTTACAAAGATGGAGGGCGCGGGCAACGACTTTGTCGTGCTCGATAACCGATTTCTCCATTTTTCCAGTGACGAACTATCCGACATCGCGGCACGCATGTGTCCACGGCGGTTCGGCATCGGGGCGGACGGACTGCTCGCGTTCGAGACCGCGGACGACGCGGACTTTCGGATGCGGTACGTGAATGCCGACGGCTCACCGGCTACGATGTGCGGGAACGGCGCACGTTGCCTCGCCCGATTTGCCGTTACGTCCGGCATAGAGGGACCGAACGTCTCGTTTCTGACGGATGCCGGCACGTATCGTGCGCATGTGCCGGCCAACCCCGACGCCGCTGTTCGTATCTTCGTGCCGGAGCCGCAGCGCTGGACGCCGAACATAGCACTGGAGGAGGACCTGCCGGAGGGGATAGATGCCGTACACTTCATCTGGACGGGCACGGAGCATCTTGTCATACCGGTGGACGAAGCGTCGGCGGCGCCACTTAAAGCGTGGGGGCCTCAACTGCGGCGCGATGCGGCCCTTCAGCCGGAAGGCGCAAACGTGAACCTCGTCGCGACCGGGGAAGACCCGCGTTCGATTATCGTTCGCACCTACGAGAAGGGTGTAGAAGGAGAAACCCTGGCCTGTGGGACCGGCGTGCTGGCCGCGGCCGTGGCAGCAAGCCGACTCCGCGGCGGAGTGGACGGCCTCGCTTCAGAGCCGTTGACGGTGCAGACCCGGGGCGGACGTCTGCGCGTCGGTCGGGCGGAGACGCCGGAGCGACCGGATCACCTGTACCTGGAGGGGCCGGCCCGGAGCGTCTTCCGCGGGACGTTTGAGTGGGAGCCGACCTAGTCGGACGTCCGTATACCCGGTCGACCATCACCTGGTACACGGCGGTGCGAGGTACCGACTAAAGCGTTCGGCGAAAAGAAAACGGGCTGCCTCCCGGCGGGGAAGCAGCCCGTTCGTCGTGTTGCTCGTGTCCCAGCCGGTTGTTCGTGTGCCAGTCCGGGCGTCGAGAGGGGAGCCGCCGTCAGTTGAGCAGCTTCGACCGGTTGTCCGTGATGTCCGCGTTTTCGCGAAGACCGGAGATGTACTGCTGTGCAACCTGGCGGCGCTCCTGCGCAAGCAGTTGCTGGCGGATTTGCTGCCGCGTCTCCTCGGTCAGTTCCGCGGGCTCCGTCCGACCGGTCACCGTCACAACATATGCGGCGTTCTGACCTTCCATCACGGGCGACGTTGCACCTTCATTCAGACCGAAGGCGACGCCGATGATAGAGCGGTCGTTTCCGAGGCCGGCCACGCGTCGTGTCCCGAAGTTCAAACCCTCTTTCGAACGAACGCGGGTGCCAAGCGCGTCTGCAAGCTCGTCGAGAGAGGCACCGTTCATCGCGCCTCGCATCTGAGCCAGAACGATCTCTTTCTTTTTCTCGGTGAGAACACGAGGGCGGATCTCGTTTCGGACTTCGTCGAACGGGCGGTATCCCTCTTCCGTGATGCCCGTCACTTTGGCGAGGATGAACTTGTCGTCCAGCTCGTATACGTTGCTGATCTGACCTTCATCCGATTCCGAGAGGAACCGCATCAGCGAGGCGCTACGCCCGATGCCGGGAATGCTCCGCGCTCCTTCTTCCACCTGGACGGTGCGCACTTCGTAGCCGGCGCTCTGGGCTTCCTGCTCGAAATCACCGCCGTCTTCGGAGAAGTAAGCGATGTCCTCAAGCTTCGCCTGGAAGTCGTTCAGCGTGGCGGGGCTCGGGTCGAGGCTGTACGCCATATCGACGTACCGGACGGCTTCCGCCGCCTTCTGCTCGACTTTTATCAGATGAAACCCGAAGCGGGTTCGGACGGGCCCGACGATGTCGCCGGGCTGGGCAGCAAAGGCCGCATCGGCGAACGGTTCGACCATTCGATCGCGCGTGAACCATCCGAGGTCGCCCCCCTCTGACGCCGAGCCGTCGGCTGAATGGCGTCGTGCGAGATCTTCAAACGTAGCGCCCTGCTGGAGGCTGTCCTGAAGGGCTTCGATCCGTGAGCGAACGTCGCTCACCGTCGCGTCGTCTGCGGCCTCACCGAGACGGAGGAGGATGTGCCGCGCCCGGACGAACGTTTGGTCCGCTGGCCGGGTGTCCTTGATCTTGATCAGGTGCCCGGCGTTGTCGGCGAAGACGGGACCAACGATCTCTCCCACCTGCAGGTTGCTGTAAATGGCCGTTGCCACGTCCGCCGGCATGTCGCCCGGCGTGCGGTACTCGGTCGAATATGAGGCGGCGGAAGCGTTGATCTGGAGGAAGGTCGAGTCGTCATCCGCTGCGGCAAATTCCGGCTTCAGGCGGCGGAGATCCTCTCGTACGAGTTGCGTGTCCTGGGCCGTCGCGAGTTTTTCCTGCTGTACATACTGAATCGAGTACGTCCGCTCGCGGGCGAAGTCTTCCTGGTTTTCGTCGTAGTAGGCCTCGAGATCCGCATCAGAAACCTGCACGCTATCGTTCGGGACCGATGCATAGCGTTGCAGGACGTACTGGATGTCGACGTTCGTATTCTGGCGCTCGTAGTAATTCTGGACGTCCGCTTCCGACACGTGGACCGTCGCCTGGACGATGTTGCTCATCTTCTGCTGACGACGCTGCTCCCGCATGTACTGCTCGATCTGCGCCCACGTCTCCTTCGCCTCCGGGTTCTGGGCGAAGTTGTTCAGCAGCTGATAGTTGATCTGGCCGGTCGAGTCGGCAAACTGCTGCCGGATGATCGGGTGCGGATTTTCGCCGTAGACCATGTCCAGCAGCTCAGCATTCGTCACCGTGATGCCGAGGCGGGACATCTCCTGTTCGAGCAGCGCCGTGGTCACAAGCTGGTCGTAGGCCTGCTCTTCCAGCTGGTCGCGCTGCGCCTGCGTGAGCTCGCCGTCGGACTGCTGCCGGGCTCGCTCGCGCAATTGTTCAAGCGTCTGCTGGTACTCTTGATACGGAATCGCTTCACCATTCACGACGGCAATGTCGCGCGGCTGCGCCCCGATCGCATCGAAGGCCTGCGAATCTTGCAGGACCCAGATCACGCCGAAAGAGAATACGAGAATCCATAATACGACTCCGGTGTTTTGCCGGAGATTGTTCATCACACCCATGGTAAGGCAGAGAAAGTCTTCTTGGGGGACGGCCGAGTGCGGCTGGGGGACACATTCGTAAGATTTGTCGCCGCATCGAATCCGTACCATAGACGAAACGAATTGTTCTACCCCGCCGCGAGTCCTTCATGGATTCGCCATCAATCCATCGAATCCCTGAGCCAGGGGTGGGAAGCGCGCGGATCCGGGGCTGAAGGGGCGCTGCCGTCGCTCTTCCGTTTCGCCATGATAATCTGCTTCGATGTACCCCTTCCATGCTGCGCTACAATGGTCCGGTCCGGCGCTCTACCGGCCATCGAGAGGCCGGGGACCGAGAGGTATCGTCAAGCGTACCGCGTTATGCACCGGGACAGGCGCGGAGGAAGATGAAGTCGCGCATTTCCCGTATCGTTCGTCTACGTCGATTTCGCTCAACCATGAAGATTCTGAGCCGGAGTACGCTCGTCTGGGCGATCCTGATGTCTGTTGTCGCCGGCGGCACACTGGCTGTCATCGGTGATCAGGCGACCCCGTACGGGCCGTGGCCCGGCATCGGAACGGGCGTTGTGGTTCTGCTGCTTACGCTTCGACGCCCGCTTCGCCGGTGGCGTGTGAGTCGCCGCCCGCTGGGCGAGGGCAACAGGCAGTGGCTGAATGCGCGCATTCCGCTCTATCAGCGACTGGACGCCGACGGACGGGCGCGCTTCGAACGCGATGTGCAGTTCGTCCTGGACGAGTATAGCTTTGAAGGCGTTCAGGGCGTCGATGCCAGTAAGAACTTGCAGCTCGCGGTGGCTGCGGGCGTCGCCTGCCTGCTCCACGGCCGGCCGGAGTGGGATCTCCCCGGCACGACGAGTTTCCTGTTCTACCCGGACCGGTTCGACGACGATTACTTCGGCGGGGACTATGCCGATTACGACGGGATGGCACACGAGCAGGGCCCCACCATCCTGACGGCGTCCTCGGTTGAGCACAGCTGGGATTCGCCGGATGACGGCGACAACGTCGTCCTGCATGAACTGGCGCACCACTTCGATTTCGACAACATCAACGCTGACGGCGTCCCGTCCCTCGTCGCCCCGGAGTCGGCGCAGGCATGGCAGGCACTGGTCAAGAATGAGATCCGAAAGGTTCGGCACGGTCAGTCGATCCTGCGCCCGTACGCAGCGGAGGCGCCGTCCGAGTTCTTCGCCGTGGCAACAGAGGTGTTTTTCGAGCAGCCGAACCGGATGCACGACCATCATCCGGATCTGTTCGGCGCGTTGTGCGCGTTCTATCGGATCGACCCGAGAACGGGCGAGAAGCCGGCATCCAGCACGTCTGACGTCGTGGTCGGGTAGAACTCGTGTTACGGCGTGAGTCCCACCGGCGGAGCCGGCCTGCGATCGTCACGGACGCGCTGTCACGTGACCGGTCCGGCCGTGTCCTGGATTTCGCTATCGAGATGCTCGCCGGATGCAAGCGCGGAGCGAATGGCGTCAAATGCCCGGTCGACCTCGGCGGCCGTATTCCAGACGAACGGTGCCATTCGTAGATATCGATTTTTCCGGCTATCCGTGTAGATGCCGCGTGTCTTGAGGTGCTCGCATAGGGCGTGTGCGTGATCGACCTCCAACAGGAGCATTGCGCTGCGCTCGGTTCGCGGGAGAGGGGACCGGACGGACAGGTCGAGGTCCGCGGCGTGCTCGAGTGCCCGATCGGTCAGCGTCAGGCAATGCGCGCGGACAGCGTCGAGTCCGACGTCGAGTAGAATATCGACGCCCTCGACGGCGTGGTACATGGAGGCGACGGACGTGGTGCCGCCGAGGAAGCGCCGACGGACGTCCTGATGCGGCTCGGGCTCGGGGCGGAAGCCGAACGGGTCGGCGTCACCAAACCAGCCGGTCAGTCGCGGCGTAATCTCGAGACCGTCGCGGATGTAGACAAAGGCATTTCCTGAAGATCCGCTCGCTTCCTTCAAAAGACCGCCGGTGAAAACATCAACGTCCAGGTCTTCCACGTTCAGCGGCATCGTGGACGCGCTGTGGTAGCCGTCGAGGAGGAAAAGTCCCCCGTGTCGGTGCGTTGCCTCCGCGAGCGTTCGAACGTCCCGATCGGTGAGAAGGGCACCGGTGGTAAATCCGACGTGACTGACAGCGGTCATCGCCGTCTCCGGGCCGATCGCATCCGTCAGCGCCTCAATGTCGGGGCGTCCGTGCTCATCCGACGGCACGATTCGGGGCTGCAGATCGATCAGGGAGGACCACTGCTGGACGCTGTGGAGCACGGACGGAAACTCGCCGTCGGTGACAACGATCTCCGACCCACGGTCGGCCACCTCCGGTGCGCTTAACAGGCATTGAACGCTCCAGTGAACGTGCGGCTGAAGAATGCATGTGCCTGTCGGGGCACCGAGCAGCGGAGCGACGAACGCGTCCGCCAGATACGTGGGCAGGCTCCACCATCCCACCGCATCCCCGCTCTGGGGTTTCCAGTGGTTCGGGACTTCGTTCCAGGCGTCAACCCCGAACCGTCGCCAGTCCTCGGTGAATGCTTCCATCATGGCCGGCACGGTCGCGGGCTGCAGTCCGTGCGTGAACGCGCGAAACTCCACGACCGGGCGATCATCACGATCCGGATCCGGGTGACGGTAGCGCGATCGAACGTCCGGGGACAGGAGCTTCATGAAAGACGAGGCGATGCACGAGGGGAGCACGGAACGTCAGACGGTGGGGCAATACGTCAGACGCGACTGCTTCGGTTGGGTCCGGAAGCTGAATGATTCGCGGGCCCAAAAAGAAACGCTCCTGCCGGGCGGGACGGCGGGAGCGTTTCGAACATACTGCTGCGGAAGCGCGGCTTACGCTTCTTCCGGCAGGATGTGAACGTAGCGGCGATTGCCGCGGCTGCGCGAGAACTTAACCGTTCCCGTTTCCTTGGCGAAGAGCGTGTCGTCGCCGCCTTTGCCAACGTTCTGGCCGGGGTGAAACTTCGTGCCGCGCTGGCGCACGATGATGCTACCGGCGGATACGAACTCTCCACCATACGCTTTTACGCCGAGATATTTCGGATTGGAGTCGCGACCGTTCTTGGTCGACCCCATGCCTTTCTTGTGTGCCATAACAAACCTGCTGTTTCAGTTTCGGGTGATGCGAGTGGGGGCGGTAGGTCTACGCCTCGGCGGTGTCTGCGTCGTCAGCGGTTTCCGCGGCGGCACCGTTACCCGACGTCAGGGCGTCGATGCGAATCTGCGTGTACTGCTGGCGGTGACCACGCTTAACGCGATAGCGCTTGCGTCGTTTCTTCTTGAAGACGATCACTTTATCGCCTTTGACCTGGTCCACGACGGTCGCATGAACGGCGGCGCCGCTTACCGTGGGCGTTCCGATGGACACGTCGCCGGCTCCATCCGATACGAGGAGGACCCGGTCGAAAACGACTTCGTCTCCGGCGTCCAGTTCGCTATGGAACGGCACATACGCCGTCTCATTTTCACGAACCTTGAATTGCTTATCTTTGATGTCAACAATAGCGTACATGGGCGGCTCTGCTTTGGAGCGCCGGGTTGATTACCGAC
>JAAAOT010000012.1 GCA_009908725.1 Bacteroidota bacterium
CCGGATCGCACCGTCCCGCTGATCCGGACCCTTCTGCTGGATATTCGCGGCCCCCCGTCTGCGGGTGCGTAGCTCACTTGTGTGACACGTGATGCCGCGTGGTCTTCCGCTTGCCGCCGCCCGAACGGGGCGCCGACGAGAGATCCGCCGCTGGCGATTCAGTAGCATCGACTGCAATATCTAAACGCGACGCGTTTTTGCGTCGGTTCGTTGCGTCGAGTCCGGGTGAAGCCCCTGCTACACCGGGTGTTTTTCGCCACCGTCATCGAGTGAGTGCTGTCCGTTCTCCCGTCTGACTCTGTCCGGTTTGCGGTCCCCCGCCGCCGGCATACGGGTCAGAACTCTCTCGATCCGGTCCGCAATGCCTCGTACAGTAGGTTTCTATGGAGGAACGGTGCGCCGTCGCACGGCCCCGTTGCTCGCCCTGCTTATTATCCTGTGCTTTCCGGCGAACACGCTGGCCCAGACCATTTTCGGTCGGGTCACCGATGCCGAGGATGGCTCCGCCCTGCCGAATGTTAGCGTCGTCGTGCGCGGCACGTCGATGGGCGTGGCGACCGACCAGCGGGGGGAGTACGCGCTTCGGCTGCCGTCCCCCGGGCGGTACGAGCTGGTTGTGCGTCACCTCGGCTACGAAACCGTCCACCGAACCGTCGGCGTCGCGTACGCTGATCG
Organism: Bacteroidota bacterium; assembly: GCA_009908725.1. Lineage (GTDB taxonomy): Bacteria > Bacteroidota > Rhodothermia > Rhodothermales > Salinibacteraceae > Longibacter. The sequence goes on from JAAAOT010000012.1 coordinate 676, forward strand.
CGTTCGGGAGGATGTCGCGATGGAGGCTGTCGTGATTGGAGGAGAGGAGATCGTCGTAAGCGCCCGGGCGCAAAGGGTTGCCGACGCGTCGCGGTCCGTTGAGAGGCTGGACAGCGACGAGATGCGCCGGGTCCGGGGACAGACCATCGGGGACGCGCTGAAGCACCTCCCCGGCGTGACCATGCTCAGCACCGGTCCGAGCATCGACAAACCCGTCATCCGCGGTCTGCACAGCGAGCGCGTCGTGCTCGTGAACCACGGTGTCCGCCAGGAAGGGCAGCAATGGGGGAGGGAGCACGCCCCGGAGATCGATGCATTCGCGCCGGTTGAGGTCTCGGTGGTGAAAGGCGCTGCCGGTGTGGAGTACGGCGCGGGGGCGATTGGCGGAGTCCTTCGGGTCGAGCCCCGGGCCCTACCCGAGCGTCCCGGGGTGGGCGGGAGCATCGACCTGGATGCGTTTACTAACAACGGTCAGGCAGCGGGAGGCCTGCTTCTGGAAGGCGCACGGACCGCGGGGGAGGGGACGTGGAGGTGGCGAACCCACGGGAGCCTCCGCGCGGCAGGCGCATCCCGGGCGCCCGACTATGTCATCGGGAATTCCGCTTTCCGGGAGGCCAATGTGCTGCTGGCGACGGCCTACCACAGGGATCACTGGCACGTGGACGTGATGGCGAGCCGGTTTAGCAGCACCCTCGGTATCTTCTCCGGTGCCCACGTGAACACGGTCGAGGCGTGGGAGAACGTCGTCCAGCGCGATCGCCCGGCCATCGACTACCGCTTCACCTACGCCATCGATGCGCCACGGCAGGAGATCACCCACGACCTGGCTCGTGTCCGCGCACAGGGTAAGATCGGCAGGGGCGTCCGGATGACGGTCCAGTACGGCATCCAGCGAAATCAACGCCGCGAGTTCGACGCACACAGTCCGGGCGGTGGGCCGCCTTCCGCGCCGGGTGTAGAGTTATTATTAACGACGCACACAGCAGACGTCGGTCTCCGGTCCCCGGTAATCGACGCCGCAGGTGGCTCGCTGCTGGTCCACGCAGGCGTGAGCGGGTTGAATCAGGGGAATGAGAACGGCCGGGCCAGCTACCTCATCCCGAACTACCGCGCCATTTCCGGAGGGACGTACGCCCGCACCACGTGGACCCGGGCCCCGTGGACGCTCGATGCAGGCGGCCGTCTCGACCATCAGTGGTCGCGGTCGTTCCCCCGAGACAACGGCGGGACGTCGTTCCTCGATCGAACCCATTCCTTCTGGGGGGGAAGCGGCATCCTCAGTGCCTCACGCTCAGTGTCGAACGACTGGACCGTTAGCATTGCTGCGTCGACCGCCTGGCGCCCACCTGGCTTCAACGAACTGTACAGCGACGGCGTCCACCACGGCAGCGCCCAATACGAGGAGGGAATGCCCGGCCTGCGCGGAGAGCGCGCATGGGGACTGGATGCGACGGTCCGACAGGACGGCGACAGAACGCGTCTGCAGATCGGTGCCTACGCGACCCGCGTCGACGATTTCATCGACCTGGTCCCGTCCGGCCAGCCCAAGGTCACGATCCGCGGCGTGTTTCCCCTCTTCCGCTATCAGCAGCGGGACGCCCTGCTCCACGGCGTCGACGGTCGCTTCGAAGTCGACCTCGCCGATCCCGTCACCGTCGGTGTGACGGCATCCATGGTCCGCGGCACGGATCGGCAGACGCGTCTTCCACTCGCCGATCTCCCCGCGGATCGCAGCACGCTCTTCGCCGACGTTCGCCTCCTGCACCGTCCCCGGGCAACCGCGCTTCGCTCGATACGGCTCCGCGTTGACGGGCATGGCGTCCGCCGTCAGACCCGCTTCCCTGAGGGCGTAGACTTCGCCCCGCCGCCGGATGGCTACACCCTCCTGGACGTGTCGCTTCGGACCGGTTGGTCGTGGAACGGAACGCCGATGTCGCTGCAGGTCGGCGCGGAAAACCTGCTGAACACCCGCTATCGCGACTATCTGGATCGCATGCGCTACTTCACCGATGCACCCGGCCGCAGCGTCATGCTTCGGCTGCACGTGGACGTCTGACGCCATCCACTCATGATCTGGCACCTGTGCCTGGCCACGGAGAGCGACCGCCCAACTCGCTTTCCGTGGGCAGGGACCGAGCCTGCCTCCTTCGAGGCAGGTGAATGACCTTCTGCCAGGTTTCTTCATCCATCGCTCTCACCCGTACGATCCATGCCTTTCACGATTCGACGCAGTGCTCGACTTCTTCTCGCCCTGATGTTTGTGCTTCCCTTCGCCGTCGCATGCGACAGCAACGAACCGGACGACAACGCCGGCGAGCAAGAGGTCATTTCCAATGTCACGCTATCGTTCGATGACCCGACGGGGACCGCACCGAACGTCACCGCGGAGGCAGTCTTCGGCTCCGGAGGCGACCTGCAAACCGTCGAGACGATCGATCTCACCAACGGCGTCACCTACGACGTGTCGATTGAACTACTCGACCGCTTCAACAACGAAGACATCACAGAAGAAATCGAAGAGGAAGATGAAGAGCATCGCTTCTTCTATCGAGTGGAGGATGCTGAATCCGGCGGCAGCCCGGTCGACGGCGTGCTCGACATCTCCGGCCTCGACGCCGATGAGAATGGCGACGACCTCGGCCTGACCTTCACCGCCGAGACGCTCTCCGCAACGTCCGGCACGCTCTACCTCCGCGTGAAGCTCCGGCATTACGAAGAAAATGCCACGCTGCCGGAGGACAAGCGCAACGACACGATCGAAGCGCCTGAAGAGCCGGAGATCGTAGAAAACGATGTCGACTTCACCTACCCGCTGACGGTGAACTGACCCAGCCGATGTTCTGCCGCACGGCCCGGGTCATTCGTCCTCGCCCGGGCCGACCGCGGACCTCTTCCACCTGCGGTGGTTGGGGACGAGAGCTCTCCGGATACCCGGCGGGGTTTCGTCTCGAACAACCGATTGATGTGCCACTCATGCGGGCACGCATTGCCCGTGAACTGACGATTTTTCTTCTCGAAATAATCCCTCTCAGATGCTGTTTAGCACTCGAACACGAGTCATCCCATTTGCACTTCTTCTGCTTCTGTTCGCCGCCATGGCCCCCGACGCTTCGTCGCAGACGCGCGGCGCGGTGAAAGGGACCGTGTATGCGGCCGATGGCGACCCGTTGCCCGGTGCAGAGGTCGTCGACCCGGCCCTGCAGCGCGGCACGACGACCGGGCCGGACGGGACGTTTCGCCTGGATAAGCTCCCGCTCGGAAAGCATAAGCTGGAGATTCGCTTCATCGGGTACCAGACCGCCATTCGCACAGTAATGCTCGAGCCGGGCGAAACGGTCTCCATCGAGGTGACGCTCAAGTCGCGCGTCCTGGAGTCGGAAGGCGTGACGGTGACCGGGACCGCGCGAGCGCGCTCGACGCTCCGGGCGCCGCAGGACGTGGACGTCATCGCAGCGGAAGACCTGTCGGTTAATCGGAATGCCGCGCTGGGCGACCTTCTCCGCGAAAATGTCAGCGGCATCTCGTCCATTCAGACCGGCTCGCAGGCCGGAAAGCCGGTGCTTCGGGGTCTCAGCGGGAATCGGGTTGTTCTGCTGAAAGACGGCATCGCGCAGGAATACTATCAGTTTGGGGTCCGTCACTTCCCAACGACCAACGCCAGTGAAGCGGAGCGGGTCGAGGTCGTGCGCGGGGCCAGCAGCATCCTGTACGGCTCGGACGCGCTGGGCGGAGCGATCAACGTCATCACCAAGACCGCGCCGACGAGTGCCAGCGGTGAGCTGGACGTCGGCGGCGCAGCAAGCACGCAGTATTTCTCCAACAACAATGAGCGTGCGGTATCCGTCGACCTCAGCGTGGCCGATGGAAATGTCGGCTGGCGCGCCGGTGCAGAGCGTCGAATCGGCGGCAACTTCCACACGCCGGAGGACGCCACCTTCTTCGAAACCAGCAACGGTGGCACGTACGGCGACCCGAAGTACACCGGGGAAATTCCCTTTTCCAACTTCGAGCAGTGGAGCGCCTACGCGCAGACCGGAGTTCAGGGCGACTTCGGGACGCTGCAGCTCTATGGCGACTACTGGGCCAATGCGCACAATTTCATCCTGCCAACCGGTGGACCCGTGGGCAACGCGGGCAATCCCCCGGACGGCCTCGGGCAGAACCTCGAGCACAGCAATGTGATGATGAAGGGGAATATCGTAGCGGACGGCTTCGTGCTGAAGCCGCGCGTAAGCTGGCAGCGGTCGATTCGTCAGTCGGCGCCGCCCACGGGTGACGTAACTCTCTCGACGATTCGAGAGAATGGTGGCCTCGGCGGGTTTGACTATCCGCTGGATCTGAAGACCGATATTTATACCGCGCGCCTGGAGGCGGCTCACCCGGAGATCGGTTCCATGAGCGGCACGATCGGTGCGGAGGTGCAGCACCAGGACGCCGACACGCGAGGGCCAGCCGAACTCCAGCCCTCGGCACGGACGTGGAACGCCGGCGTCTTCTTCTTTGAAGACGTGGATCTTGATCCCGTCACCCTGTCTTTCGGTGGTCGTGCGGATTACCGTACGGTTGAGGCCGTTTCGAATGAGCGAACGTCGGACCCCGACGCCCTGGAGAACGACTACTTTGTTCTGTCAGGCTCGGTCGGCGCGTCGTACGAATTTGCCGACGGGTACGCCCTGGCCACCAATGCCAGCACCGGCTTCCGGGCCCCGTCCATCTTTGAGCTGTACGCCAGCGGCGTGCACGGAGGCGTCGCCGCGTTTCAGGTCGGCGACCCGGATCTGGATCCGGAGCGCTCCTACAGCGCCGATCTCTCGCTCCGCGTCCGGCAGGATCGCCTGAACGCAGAAGTGACGGCGTACGTGAATGCGATTTCGAACTATATTTACCTTGCCAACACGGGCGACAACCAGAATCCGGACGGGTCGGGCCTGCCGATCTACGCGGCCGCACAGACGGATGCTGTCATCCCTGGCGTCGAAGCCAAAGTCGAAGCGAGCGTGCTACCATGGCTGCAGGTCGGGGCGAACGCGGCGTATCTAGACGGCACCGGCGACGGGCTCGGCTCGGGCGGAGGCGATGGTGAGCTGCCGCTCCTTCCGGCCAACACGTTTGGCGGATTCGTAAAATGGGTACCGACCGGTCCTGGCATCCTGTCGAATCCCTACGTCGAGCTCTCCGGTAAGCACGCGAACTCGAAGGATGCGGCCGGGCGCTTTGAGCCGTTCTCGCAGTTCGACGGCGACTTCGGCCCGCCCTTCGGCACAGCCTCCACGCAGGCCTACACGATTGTCAACGCCGAAGCCGGCACGACGGTCGACGTGGGTGCCATGGTGACGCTGTCGGTCGAAGTGCGGAATCTCCTCGACGAAAGCTATCGCGACTTCCTCGACACCTATAAGGGCTATGCACTGTCGCCCGGACGGGACGTGCGCTTTACGCTGTCGACGCGCTTCTAGCGTGCATCGCCAGAGCATCGTCCCACCGTCGCATGGCCCCACACCGTCGCACGGCCCCACACCGTCGCACGGCCGTGCGACGGTGTGGGGCTGTGGGAGTAGCTGCGGAGAACAAGCCTCCAGAACAGATCATCTTTCTTCTCAAACGCAATCCACAGCCATGAACGCTTTGAATAGATGCACGTCCTTGCCGGGACGCGTCTCTCGGATTCTCATGCTCGGGCTAATCTGTGTCGTCGTCACCCTCGCCGGGTGTGCCGATGCCGAAACGGGCGATGAGCCGATGGAGGACGACGTGGAAGCGGCGGAGAATCTTTCTGCGCTGGACAGCGAGTTTGTCCAGGTCCCCTTTGAGAACGCGTTCGCCCGCGTCTATCGGATCGATCTACCGCCCGGCGACTCGATCGCGCCGCATGACGGCGGCCCGCGGGTTGTCTACTCGACCAGCACCTACGCACTCCAGTTCGAAACGAATGGAGAGGCCTCGGAGCGCTCGTTCGAGAGCGGGGCCGTTCACGCACATGAGGCCGGTGTCCATACGGTCTTCAACAGGGGCGATTCGCTTGCCTCGTACGTCGTGTTCGAGCGCATCAGCGGGGTCGACTCCGTCGGGCCCGGCGATGCGTCCACCCTGGACGGGGTCGATATACCCGAGGGGACATCCCACGAGGTGGTGCTGACGAACGATGCGTTCACCGTTCATAAAATCTCGCTCGCACCGGGCGATGCCTTGGCCGAGCATTTCGGCTTCGACCGCGTTGTCTACGCGCTCTCGGACTACACGGTAACGCTCACCGATCCCGAAGACGGGTCGTCGATGGAGCGATCCTACGAGGCGGGAGATGTGCACGACCATGAAGCCGGGCTCCACCGGGTCGAGAACACCGGGTCAACAACGGCCGACTATCTGGTCGTCGCCTTCAAGCCGTAATCGGCATGCCGGGGGTCGGGGGGCTGCTCATTGCCTGCCCGCGATGGCTCTCTGCGATCCGAAATCTATTCAGGATAAAAAAACGAACAGCCCCGCCGGGACGACCGGTCGGGGCTGTTCATATTTATTGCTCCTGGATAACAGTACAACAGTGCGGCGGGGCTCAGAAGCCGATGGCCGCAGTGAACGCGATGACCCGGCCGGGTTCGGCTATGCGGGCGCCCGAGAACGGATTGCTCGCACTGAGGTGATTCGTGTAGTTGACGTCGAACACGTTCTCTGCCGTCACGCGGAGGTCAACACGCCGGAGGATTCGTACGCCGGTCTGGAAGTCGACGACCGTGTATCCGGGTGTGACGCGCTCGCCGCGCCTCGTTGCGACGCGGTCCTGCTCGAGTGTGGCTGTGACGGAGCCGTCAACGTAGAAGCGCTGCACCGTTGCGCCGTCCACGGGGAGCGTCCACCGGGCGCCGACAGATGCCGATGCGGGTGAGACCCCGAGGGCCGGCTCGTTCAGCGTTTCATCTTCGCCCCAGAGGTAGCTGCCGGACGCGCGGACCTCGATGTCCTCAACGGGCCGGATGCTTCCCTGAACCTCTGCGCCATAATATGTGGCCTCCCCGTTCACGTACCCGAACACGGTGGACGGACTGAGCGGCAGGAGGGGATCGACGTCCGTCGCCTCCAGCGTCACGTAGTTGTCCAGTCGCCGGGCGAAAGTGCTTGCGCGGAACGTCCACGTGCTTGCGTAGCCTTCCACCCATACATCGGCCTGTGTGCCACGCTCCGGTTCGAGGAAGGGATTGCCCTGAAACTCCGCCGTGGTCTGCGAGCGGGAGGCGGGGATGCGGTCGGAGTAAAGCTCGAGCGCCTGCGGTGATCGCGCGACCGAGCCGAGGCCGGCACTCACGCTCCAGGTGCCCGTCAGTGGAACGGAGGCGGTCACAGCACCGCTTCCCATCGTGTAGGAGCGATCCAGATCCGCTTCCGTGACGTTGGACCCGCGAACGGTGGATGCATTGGTGAGGAAGGCGTCGCTCGGCTCCTCTGCGTCCGACTGAACGAGGTCGAGACGACCGGTCGCGGCCATCTCAACCACGCCAAGGCTTCGTTGCACGTTCAGGAACGCGCCCTGATGCACCATGTGAACGTCGGGCCATACCCGATCGCTCGCGTAAAAGGGCGGTGTCATCCGCATGCCGTTCGGCATGACGGCTTCGAACGGGCGCCGGGCATCGCGAAGGGTGGACAATAGATCCGCTCCCACCTCAAACGACCAGGCGCCGGAGGCGAGCGAGGCCGATGCCCGCGCGCCCAGATTCCGGAGTTCGGTGTTCACGCCGATGCGGAGCGGCGGCCGTGGGTTGCCGTTCGGGAACTGGCCGGCGTCGAACGTCGGCTTGCCCTCGTTCGTCATCTCGTGCAGGGTCTGCTGCGCGTGGACCTGCACCTCGACACCCGTCAGGGACACGCCGTCGCCCGTCGTGCCGGGGGCGTAGGACAGGTCGATCTGTCCCATGCCGGTGCGGAAGAAATCAGCGTTCAGCAGGCGGCCGGGATACTCGATGTCGAGTTGCTCCTGATAGCCGCCGCGAACCTCAAGGGTCGTAGAGGAAGTCAGGTGGACGCCGATGTGCCCGCGAGCTTCGCCGGAGGTGAAGTCGCCGTCGATGGTGCGGCCGGCGCCCGTCTCGTAGTCACTTCCGGTGCGCCACGCGCCGTTCGCCGAGTAGAAGACCCGGCCCTGACGACCCATGGCAAAGGCGGTGGTTTCAACGGATTCCGTATTCGTGTCGTAGCCGGTTCGCACCGTCCCGGTGATCGGCGTCGGCGGCGGAGAATCGCCGCGGGGGATGGCCCGGATCGCGCTCATGTTGCCGGGTCCCCACGTCAGCGCGTACGGGCCCTTTACGACCTCGATGGACGCGATGCTGCTCGGGTCAACGTGGCTCAGCGGCGAGTCCATCCGGAGCGGTCCTGCCGGAAAGGTGCGCATGCCGCCCAGGTAGACGCCGACGGACGTTTCCGTCAGTCCGCGTACGTTCGGATCGAAGCCGATCGGGCCGCGGCGGATGACGTTGATGCCGGGCACGGACCGGAGGTACTGGCCCGCGTCGTCGGCCTCGATCTCGCGGACCCGGGCGGCGTCAATACCGGCCGAGGGATTCAGGCCCGGTGACAGGGCGGAGACTTCGACGCCGTCCAGACCGAGCGTCGTGGGCGTGAGCGACACCGCAATCCGGGTCGTTTCGCCGGCCGTTATCGTGACGTCGCGCCGGTCGGTGTCGTATCCGATGTAGCGGATCACGATGGTCCGGGTGCCGGGAGCGATTCCGGTCAGTCGAGCGACTCCCTCGGGGTTGGTGGCGGCACCGCGGGTCGAGCGGTCCACGATCACGTTAACGCCCGTGAGCGGTTCGTTCGTGGACGCATCGGTGACGGTAGCTACCAGCGTGCCGGACGATTGCCCGGCGACGAAAGCAGGCGTTGCGAAAAGAAGTGACAGCAGTGCCGTCACGACGATGATGCGCAACCGGTGGGGCGGTTGAAGCACGTTGGGTAAAAAGTGTAGAGCAGACATAGGTAAACGGTCCCTGGATGGGAAAGGTGAAGGACATGCAGGGGCGCACGCGTCCCACCGAATATGGCGGGATAATCGAGGGGTGCGCCGCTCGTCGTGGAGATGATTGCGCGCTTGCGCAACCCGTCACGACGTCCAGGGAGGTCGAAAAATGTCCATCGGCGGCGGGTCCGAAGCCGGTTGCCACGGATCCATACCATACGTCGTGGACGCTTCGGCTACTGCCGGAAGAGGCAGAAGGCCCCGAGAAATGGCACGCAGGTCGATATCTGGGACCCGCATGGTCAGAGAAGTGTGGTCGTGCTGCCCGTGGACGTCTTCAATTCGTTCCACAAGGAAACACATGCCGTCGCAGTCCACCTCCGGGTTATTCCGGTTGATGCAGTGGTGCTCCGCAATATGGTCGTGATGAATCAGGAAAAGCGCCTCGACCAGTACCGTCCCCTGCATCCCGACGCAGACCGTCAGGATGAGAAAAAGACGGCATGTAAATCGGAGTTGAGACATACCCGGGCAGAGACAAATTCTAACAATCGAAACCCGGGCGCGAGACGGATGATTCGTTGCGCCCTTCTCCCGTTGTCGAACAATGCATCAATTGTCAAACCGTGCAGCAATTATCCCAGCGGGCCGCAGCATTTGTGACAGGTCGAACACAACGATGTGCTGTGTATTTGCCATACTGATTTTAAGATGTGAATTGTGCGCCTCTCATTGCTAGATCCCGGTTCCAAAATGGTGCAATCGTCCGTACTCGGCTTTCCTCGCATCGGTGTTCAGCGCGAACTCAAGCATGTTCTGGAGGACTACTGGTCCGGTGACGCATCGGAGTCGGATCTGCACAGCGTCGGCCGTCGGTTAAGGGAGCGACACTGGGAGAAACAGGCCGATGCCGGTATCGACTTCATCCCGAGTGGTGACTTTTCGTTCTACGACCACGTTCTGGATGCGGCCTGCATGGTGGGCGCTGTGCCGGATCGGTTTGGCTGGAACGGGGAAGAGGTGGACTTCGACACCTACTTCGCCATGGCGCGCGGGCTTCAGGAGAAAGATCTGGATCGTGGCGCGGACGACGGTGGGGCCGCGGCGCTGGAGATGACAAAGTGGTTCGATACGAATTATCACTACCTCGTCCCTGAGCTTCAGCCGGATCAGGAGTTCAACCTCGCGTCCACCCGTGTCATTGACGCGTACGAGGAGGCACGAGACGCCGGGATCCAAACGCGCCCGGTTTTGCTCGGCCCCGTCTCATTTCTCCTCCTGAGCAAACTCGAGGATCCCACGGGGGATGCCCACGTGCTTGACCTTCTCGACGACCTGTTGCCCGTGTACGAAACCGTGTTGCGCCGCCTCCGGGCGGCCGGCGCGGAAGCGGTGCAAATCGACGAGCCGTGCCTGGTGCTCGACCTGGAGGATGCAGCGCGTCCTGCGTACCGTTCGGCGATGCAACGGCTCCAGTCGGCGGCGGAGGGTCTCGACCTGCACCTCACAACCTACTTCGACGGCGTCCAGCACCACGCCGACCTCGTGCTTAACCTGCCGGTGGACGTGCTTCACCTCGACGTGGTGCAGGCGCCGGAACAGCTCGAGGCGCTGCTTCCGCGCGTTCCGGACGATCTGACGCTTTCGCTCGGCCTCGTAAACGGTCGCAACGTGTGGCGAGCCGATCTGGACCAGCGTCTCGAAACCGCTCAGACCGCGATTGACGCGCTGGGGCGCGAACGGGTTATTGTCGGCACCTCGTGCTCGCTGCTTCACGTCCCGGTCGACCTCGAGACGGAGGAGCACCTGCCGGAGACGGTCACCTCGTGGCTGGCGTTTGCGACGCGGAAGCTGAACGAAGTCGCCGCCCTCGCTTCTGCTGCTAGCGGCAATACGGAGGCAGCCGCCCCGGCCTTCCGCGCTAGCCGGAAGGCGCGAGCCTCGCGGGAGGCGTCCGAGGTGGTGAACGACCCCGAGGTGAAGAAACGGGCTGCGTCCATCGCTCCTGAACACCTCCGACGAGACAGCCCGCACACGAGTCGCCGAACCGTACAAAACGAGCATCTCGATCTCCCGCTGCTTCCGACGACTACGATTGGCTCCTTCCCGCAGACCGAAGAGATCCGCGACGCACGGCGGCGCCTGAAGGAGGGGGATATCTCGGAGGACACGTACGAATCTTTTCTCGAACGCGAGATCGCGCAGACCATCGAGGCGCAGGAGGACATTGGCCTTGACGTGCTCGTCCACGGCGAGCCCGAGCGGTCGGACATGGTCGAGTACTTCGGCCAGCAGCTCGACGGGTTCCTGTTCACCGAGAACGGTTGGGTGCAGAGCTACGGCTCCCGGTGCGTTCGCCCACCCATCATCTACGGCGACGTGAAGCGGACGGATGCGATGACGGTGCGCTGGTCCTCCTACGCCCAGTCGCTTACCGATCGACCGGTCAAGGGCATGCTCACTGGGCCGGTCACCATGCTGCAGTGGTCGTTCGTGCGCGACGATCAGCCCCGCGCCGAGACATGCCGGCAGATCGCCCTCGCACTTCGAGATGAGGTCGCCGACCTGGAGGACGCCGGCATCTCCGTCATTCAGATTGACGAACCCGCACTGCGTGAGGGCCTGCCGCTCCGCGAATCGAAGTGGGACGCCTACCTGACCTGGGCCGTAGAGGCGTTCCGGCTGGCGTCGTCCGGGGTGACCGACCGGACCCAGATTCACACCCACATGTGCTACGCTGACTTCGAGGACATCATCGAAGCCATCGCCGACATGGACGCGGACGTGATCTCGATCGAGTCGTCGCGCTCGAGGATGGAGCTGCTGGACACGTTTGAGGCGTTCGACTACCCGAATCAGATCGGACCCGGCGTATACGACATTCACTCTCCGCGCGTCCCAACGACCGACGAAATGGCGGATCTGCTGAATCGGGCGCTCACCGTCTTGAATCCGGGACAACTCTGGGTCAATCCGGACTGTGGGCTCAAAACGCGGCGGTGGGTGGAAGTGAAACCCGCCCTTCGTAATATGGTGAACGCCGCCCGTCGCGTTCGAGAAAGCCTGTCGGTGCGGGAGTAACCGGGCCGCCGGATTTTCCGCCTACCCTCACTCGACGGGTCGACCGCACCGTTCAGAGGTCCTCAACGCCCGCTGGAAGTGCACACCGCACCGACCAGGGACTCGCCGGACCTGGCCCCTCGCATTGCCGGAACCGTCGGGCGGGATGCATCGGTTCGATTGATCAGTTAAGCGGTATCATTGGGACGACCACCCCTCTCCATTCGACTGCTTTCCACACATGACCGACGATTTGAGCCTGCACGCCGAACTCGATCCCGACGACGAGGAGATGGATGACGAAGAGATCGAGTATGATGACGACTGGGACATCGATGATGAAGAAGACCTGGACGAGAATGAGGACGAGGAATACGACGACTACGATGAATGGGAGGAGGAAGCCCCGTGGGATGATGAAAGCGTCTTCGACGAGTTCGATGACGAGTTCTTCGACGAAGACGACGAGTGATGCAAGCTGATCGTCGGATTCCGGTCCCAAACGGGATCGATATACGAAGAGGAGCAGGTGCCCCGCCGCGGTGCCTGCTCTTTTTTTGGTTCGTGCGGCCCTGATGGTGGTGCAGAGAAAAGGGCTCCGATCATGCAATCTGCCGATCCTGCGTCGCCGTGATATGTATTGCGAAACCCTTCCCGCCGAACCGAGCGCACAGATGTCGACGCCGATCAACTCGGTGTGGATAGCGGAGCGTATTGTCCGTGTCTGCAGCGAGGAGTTTCTCGACGTGCCCCGCGTCGTGGTTTTTGGTAACGGTTAGCCGGTTCACCGGGCGTCCGCGGTCAGGAACCGGGCTGCCTGGCGCGGGAACGGCTGGACCAGAGCAGCCAGATACCGAAGAGAATGACCGGGATGCTGAGAAGCTGGCCCATCGATAGCGGCAGACCGAGGTCGAAATGAGCCTGCTCGGCCTTCACGAACTCGATGAGAAACCGTGCCCCGAATACAAGAACCATAAACGCTCCGGAGAGCGTCCCGAAGCGGGGAGAGGCGTCGGCCCGGCGGTAGAGCCATACCAGGATGCCGCAGATGCTGACGTAGGCAATCGACTCGTAGAGCTGGGCGGGGTGACGCGGCGTCATGTCCCGGAGCGCGAAAACGAACGCCCACGGCACGTCCGTCGGCGTACCTAGGATTTCAGAGTTGAAGAGATTTCCCAGACGAATAAGACCTCCGGTGAGGGCGGCCGGCATCGCGATGCGGTCCAGGAGCCAGAGGAACGGCTGATCGTCCCGGGACCGGGCGTAGAGATAAAGAGCGATCAGCACCCCGATGAACCCGCCGTGACTGGCGAGTCCGCCTTGCCATACCTGGAGAATTTCGGCTGGGTGCGTGAGGTAGTAACTGGGATCGTAAAACAGGACGTGGCCGAGCCGGGCGCCGACGATGGTACCGCCGAGAATCCAGTAGAGGAGAACGTCCACGTCTTGCTCCGGCTTATTTTCCCGTATGAACACCGACCGCATCGCATAAAAGCTCAGCAGGAAGCCGATCCCGAAGAGGAGGCCGTACCACCGCGGTGCGAACGACCCGAGCCGGACAATGACGGGGTCGACGCTCCAGTGGATGGCAGCAAAACCCATGGGCAGCACGGACAATGGGGCGGGCATGAGGCGTCGGTGGGGCGAAGAGCAGGGGGCGTGAGCGAGGCGAACCACGGCAACGCACGCAATCGGTGGGGAAGCCGTTCGGGCTTCGCGCAACCTTAACACTGAGGACAGCAGGAGACTGAAACCCGACTGTTTGTATTCAATCTAAATAGTCCGCGTCGGCTAACTTTGCCGGTGCCCCGTCTTCCCCGCAGCGTAGAGATCCGAGACGATGATCACGCCCCCGTCTGCCTCCTCCGATGCCGTAACGCTCTACTCGACCGACGAAGGCTCTGTGGTCGAACGCGATGATGGGAGCGTGACCGTCACGTTCGACGGTCTGACGCTCGCCTTTCAACCGGAGACCCTCGTCTCGCTCCGCGACTCGATCCGCTCGCTGGCGGCAGATGTCCGCCGATGCGGCTCGGACTGTCGCTGGCAACTGCGCCTACCGGACGCCGATCAGCGATCCGTCCTCGTTCTCACCTCCGACGATGTGCTCGCCCTGGAAGATCTGGTCGCCGGAGCCAGCGCCATGCTCGAACTGAACGGGCTGCTGGACGAGGTCGGCATCGAAACGTCGTAACCTTGCCGGAGCGTGTCAGGCGCAATCTGCGCAAATGGCACCCGAAATATGCGAGGCGCCGCGTCCCATCGGTCGCGGCGCCTTTTCTGTGTCGCTTCAGAGAGCACGCATGCGTATGACAGGGATGATTTACATCTCGCGCGGCGCGTCGATTCCGAGTACGGTCAGACCGTTGTGGATGACCGTTTGCGTCGCCCGTGCGAGATGCATCCGCGCCGTGGCCAGATCCCGGTCCTCGCCAATGATGCGGCACGAACCGTAAAACTGGGAAAACGCCGACGCCACCTCACGGAGATAGTTCGGGATGAAGTGCGGCGCGCGCGCCTCGGCCGCCTGCTCGATGATCGTCGGGAAGCGAAGAAGCTCTTTTATTAGCGTCGTCTCATCCTCGTGCGTGAGCAGCGCGAGATCCGGCTCGTCGTCGAACGTGAAGCCGACTTCCTCGGCCTTGTCGACGATGGAGCAGACCCGGGCATGCGCGTACTGCAGGTAAAAGACCGGGTTTTTGTCGCTTGCCTCCTTGGCCAGCTCCAGGTCGAAGTTGAGGTGCGTGTCGGCAGAGCGCATCAGAAAGAAAAACCGTGTGACGTCTGCGCCGACTTCGTCGATGAGGTCGTCAAGCGTGACGTAATTGGCGCGGCGCGTGCTCATTTTGACCGGTTCCCCACCGCGAACGAGGGTGACAAACTGGTAGAGAATGACCTCCACCTTTTCGCTATCGTACCCCAGCACGTCGAGAGCGCTGAGCACGTCCGGGTAGGTCGCGATGTGGTCGGCTCCGAGCACGTCGATGATCACGTCGTAGCCGCGCTCGAACTTGTCGACATGGTAGGCCATGTCCGGCGTCCGGTACGTCGGCTCACCGCTGCTCTTGATCAGGACCGTATCCTTGTCCTTGCCGAAGTCCGTCGTCTTGAACCACAGGGCATCGTCCTTTTCGTAGGTGACGCCGGCCTCCTTCAGGGCGTTGACGGTTCTTTCGACGCGATCGTCCTGGTAGAGCTGTTTCTCGTTGAAGAAAGTCTCGATGTGGACGTTGATCCGCTCGAGCGTTGCCTCAATGTCTGCGAAAATGATTTCTTCCGCTTTCGCCTGGAACGGGTCGAGGCGGTCGGAATCAAGCAACGCGTCGCCGTGCTCGTCGAAGAGGGCCTGACCGACGTCCCGGATGTACTCGCCGAGGTAGCCGTCCTCGGGGAAGCTGACGGGTACCTCCGCCGTTTCGCCGTCGCCGAGGTCGATGGTTTTCATGTCGACGTCGGCGGCGATCTCTTCATACCGTGCGCGGACGGACTGCGCCAGCACCCGCATCTGCCGTCCCGCGTCGTTGAAATAATATTCGCGATCGACGCGGTATCCGGCCCAGTCCAGGAGGTTCGCAACGGTGTCGCCGAGAACGGCATTGCGGCCGTGCCCGACCGTCAACGGGCCGGTTGGATTCGCGCTGACGTATTCCACGAGCGCCGACTGGCCGTTGCCGAGGTCCGTCCGGCCGTATGCCTCGCCTGCGTCGAGCACGTCCGCCAGGCTGTCGAACAGATGATCGCTGGCAAAGCGGAAGTTGATGAAGCCCGGGCCCGCCACCTCTACCGCTCGGACTCGTCCCGGGTCAACCGCGTCCCGTAGGCGCTCGCTTAATTCCTCCGCGATCGCCCGAGGGTTGTTCTTCAGGGCGCTGGCGAGCCGCATCGCCGTGTTGGTGGCGAGGTCGCCATGCTCCTCCCGCGCCGGCTTTTCCAGCTCGATGTCGAAATCGGCCGGCACGGCGTCATAGTCGTCGAGAACGGCGCGAATCGTCGAGCGGAGATAGTCCTTCATCGCAGTCGAGGCAAGTAGGCGGGGCAGAACGAATCAAACACACGGACGGCCGGGGCAGCCCGGATGCTAGAGTGTGTAAGATATCGCCAGATCGGGGCAGAGGAAACCCGCACGAATCGATTTGCCGGAATCTGAATGATGGCGCGGGGTGTGCGGTCCGGGGTATAAAGTTTGGGGAGACGAGCAAGCCGCCAGCCCGATGCAACCGGTTCGTTCGATCCCAGATCTGACTGTCGAGAAGGATACACCGCTGGGCCTCGAAACGCTGGACCTCGAAACGCTGGACCTCGAAACGCTGAACCTTGTGATACCGGCATCATGGGTTACACTTTGCCTCACCAACATAGGTAACCCGTTTCTGTGTCGGTCAAGGTGTCGCTGCGACGGACAGAGACGTCGAGTGCATGCCTTCGTCGGGCTGAGAATTGACCGTACGAGAGGTTCACAATCGGCCAATTAGAGCGAGATTCAACGTGTCGGACGACGCGGGCCCACGACAGCCAACCGTCCGGTCGATTCACGATCGTGCCCAGAAGGGCGCATGCAAGGCGTCAGGGACGAGCGCAAAATGCGTTTCGAGGTTAACCCATGTTGCCGAAGATACCTGTTACCCATCACCCGATGCACACCCTTCGAACGCTAAACCTTGAACGCTGGGTAGCATGTCAACACTGTGAGACGAACCGAGGATCAGTCGGATTCGGAGGCGGGGAACCAGTCGGCCCACCGCTCTGGATGGTGCCGGTAGACTTGGTGCCATTGTAGCAGATGCTCGGCCCCGGAGCGGGTCCACTGGCCCCCGTTCTCGAACCGGCGATTAAGTTCGCGCATCTCCCGTTCGACCGGAGCCGTTGATTCGACCTGGAACGGGGTTGCGCTGGAGGATGGCGGCTCGGCGTAGACGGCGATCTGGGGCGCCGCCCGCTCGACGTGGCCCGCTGCCTGAGGAGCCCTCGATCGCCGAACGGCCGCCCAGCGAGTGAGCACCGCCCGGGCGGCAACGGGGTTGGCATAGTCGGCGTGGGCGAGCTGGCGCACCTCGCGGGTGAGGCGCTCGTTGGTCGCGCCGCGCACTGCGTCGTTGTACAGCAGATACCGGACCGAACGCGGCAGATGCCAGCGGCACCGCCCGGTGTGGTCCGCGATCCCAACCATGTCCATTTTTCCGTCGATGACGAGCGTGGAGATCGGCACCTCGCGCAACGCCTCGCGCAGCCGGGTCTCGGATCCGACCCGGGCCCCAACGGGCCACCGATCAAGCGTGGGGCGGGCACCGCCGGGGGCGGCCGGCTTCACCGCATGCGCGATCGAGAGGCTGTGCTGGGCGCCCTCCTCTCGGGCGGGGATGCGCGTGGCATCGGCCACGCAGGTGCCGTGCTGAGCGGCCTCCGCATCGGCGTCAAGCGGGAAGGACTCGCCGACCGGGCCGTCGCGAAGCAGGCGCCAGAGCGTGCGGGCGGACGGCGACTCCGGGTACGCCTCGGCCCCGCGACGATAGCTGGTCTCCAGCGTCGCCTCGATCGGGCGCCGCATGGCCTCCTGCGCATAGCGTCGCCGCTTGGGGAGCCCGGCCGGGTACGGCGTGTAGGATCGACCGCAGTCCCGGCACTCCAGGTACGGGCGTTCGATTTCCACGGCCCCAAGACGAGCAACCTCCACGGTTCGGGACCGGAATCCCTTCCGATACGCAGCTCCCGACCCGCACTCCGGACACCGTGCCGCCTCATCTGAATCGAAGCGGTTGCCCGCCGTCCCTCGGGGACCGAGGTCGGCGCGTAGGCGAGCGGCGAGTTGGGCCCGCACCACCGAGCCGACCAGCTCTCGCGCCAGGTCCACGAGTTGCTCCGCCAGGGCATACACATCGGCGGGGACCTCCTCGGTCACCTCAATTTGAACATCGAAGCCCTCGTGCTGTAGGGAAATCTGCGGCATCGTCGCTCAGGTTGTCGGTTCATGACGTGGTTGTCTCTCGTCCGACAGAAAGCGGCGATGTCGCGTTTTGTTTTGCCGCCGTCGGTCCTGGTCGGGCCCTCCACTTCTCACGGGACCGACATACTACCGAACCCTGAACATTCGCCCTTCGCCCTTCGCACTTCGCTTTCGCCCTTCGCACTTCGCCATTCAACATTCCCCATTCGCATTTCGCCCTTCGCACTTCGCAATTCCGCATTCACCATTCACCATTCACCATTCACCATTCACCATTCACCATTCCCTTCCTCACGCCTTTTCGCCGACCCGTTTCGTCGTGTAGAAGAGACCGGCAACGCCTGCGAGCGAGATGAGAACGGCGATCACCTCCGCCTGCGTGACTTCGATGCCCAGGAACATGCCGACGTTGTTCACGCGGATCTGCTCGATCAGGAAGCGTTCGGCGCCGTTGAAAACGAGGTAGACGGACATCAACCAGCCGCCCTGGTACGGGTGCTTGCGGATCGCCCATAGAATTCCGGTGATCACGACCGCCATGGCGGTCTCGTACAGCATCGTCGGATACACACCGTCCATCGCCGGCCCGCACTCTTCGATGACGGAGGCGTCGTTCACGTAGGCATTCCGTGTATCCAGGATGCTCCGGGGAAACTGTTCAGACCAGAGCCAGGAAGGAATCCACTCCGGCTTATTCGCCAGGTCAGAGCAGACGCCCCAGTCGCCGTCGCCGGCCAGGTAGCAGCCGATCCGACCGATGCCGTACCCGAGCATGAGCCCCGGGGCGATCGCATCGGCGACGCGCGGGATGCTGAGGTCGTACTTTCGGAGATACCAGACGATCCCGCCGCCCGCGACGAGCAATCCTCCGTAAAACGTGAGACCGCCCGTCGAGAAAATCATCGCCGACGGCGCCTCCATGAAGTCCCCGAAGTTCTCCAGGATGTGGAAGATCTTCGCCCCCACAATGCCGAGAATCGCTGCCATGGCCGTCAGCGTACCGACGAGCACCGACGGGCTCGCCTCGGTTTTGCGCCGGGAGCCTTCCTCTTGCACGCGAACACCGGAAATCTGTCCGGCCCGGTACATGCGGTCTAGCTCGCGCATGGTGAGATACGCTGCCGCGATAATGGCCAGCGCCACCATCAGCCCGAACGAATAGATCGGAAACGGAAACTGGATGCCGAACAGGTCCGAGAAGAGGTCACTCACCCGTGGGTACATGGCGGAAGGATCTCTGGGGAGACGGTTAAAGGCGCGCTCCAGAAGCGCGGACAGAATCTAGCCAAAACGATGGGCCCGGTGGTCGACGTGCACCGCTTCACTTCCGGTCCATCACGAAGTCGACGATGCCGTCGAACGGCACCTCGACCTGTTCGCCGCTCGCCATGTGCTTGACCTGCGCGGCACCCGCCTCGAGTTCGTTGCCCCCGATGATGATGGCGTAGGTTGCGTCCTGCCGGTTGGCCTCCTTCATCTGCGACTTCAGCGAGCGCCCCTTCAGGTCGTGGGCCACGTGGAGCCCCTCGCTCCGAAACCGGTGCACCGTCCGGAAGACCCAGCGCTCGGCGTCATCGCCGAGGGAGGCGAAAAAGACGTCTGCGCCGGGCGGTTCGGGAAGATCGTTCCCGGCCGCCGCGATCGCGAGGAACAGACGTTCCATCCCCGCGGCAAAGCCGATCGACGGCACCGGCTGGCTGCTGCCGATTTCTTCTGCCAGGAGATCATACCGTCCGCCACCGGCAAGAGCGCTTTGCGCGCCGAGGTCCGGACTTTCGAGCTCGAACGCCGTTCGCGTGTAGTAATCCAGTCCCCGGACGAGCAATGGATCTTCCTCGTACTCGATCGAAAGCTCGTCGAGGTACGTTTTGACGCGTTCATAGTGCTCGCGGCTGTCCGACTCGACGAAGTCGGTGAGCGTAGGCGCATCGGAGAGAATCTCTTGCTCGTAGTCGAGCTTTGTGTCCAGAATCCGGAGCGGGTTTTTCGCCAGACGACGACGGCTGGTTTCCGACAGATCGTCCTCGTACGGCTCGAGATATTCCCGCAACGCATTGACGAATTTCGCGCGCGCATCCGGCATGCCCAGCGTATTGATGCGAAGCGCGGTGTTTTCCACCCCGAACGCGCGGTAGATCGCCATCATGATGGCGATGGTCTCCGCGTCGGCACGGGCGTCATCGGCGCCGATCACCTCAACCCCGAACTGGTGAAACTGGCGGTATCTCCCCTTCTGCGGCTGCTCCGCCCGAAAACAGGGACCGATGTAGAACAGCTTCTGCACGCCTCCACGCTGCTCGAGGTGATGCTGGAGAAAGGACCGCATCACCGGTGCGGTGATTTCCGGGCGCAAGACGTAGTTCGTGCCCGACCGCTCGAACGCAAACATTTCCTTCGACACGATATCGGTCATCTGACCGACGCCCCGGGCGACGAGCTCCGTCGGCTCAAAGATCGGCGTTCGGATCTCCTCCAGATTATGTCGATGCATCACGTCGCGGATCGTCTCCTCGACGGCATGCCACTCCGCGCTGCTGGCGATGCGCGTGCCGCCGTCGCTGTACGCGTCGGGGAGGATATCGAACGTGCCTTTGATGTTCTGGAACGACGTGCTCACGTCGGAATCGGGCAGGGTTAGGGGAAAGGGTCAACGGGTCGGATGCAGACGCCGGGGTGGCCGGTCGTCCCGATCCAGAGAGCTAAAGTACAGGTCGAGCAGGGCCAGAACTTCGAACTCCCGCCGAAACCTCAGGAGGCGGGCGGGAGCGGGTTGGTTGCGGCCGGCGACTACTGGCGGAGATCGGCCTCGCCGTCCTTCAACAGGCGGAGAACGTCGTCCGCCGAGGCGGCGTCACGAAGGTCCGAGCGCAGGTCGTCGCGACTGACGAGCCGCGAAATCCGACCGAGAATCTTGATGTGGTGCGACTTATCGGCTTCCGGCCCGACAAGCAGGAGAAGGAGATGGACGGGCTCGTCGTCGATCGCCCCGAATTCGACCGGGCTCTCGGTCGTGGCAAAGGCCGCGATGGTTTCCTGCGCCGCGTCCGTTTTCGCATGGGGAAGACCGAGCCCTTTGCCCACGCCTGTCGACATCATCTCCTCACGGGAGAAAATGGCCCGTCTCACGGTTTCGATGCTGTCAATCGCGGGATGACCTGCCAGGACGTCAACGAGGGCGTTGATGACGTCCGCCTTCGACGTTCCCGGGAGGCCGATCCGGATCCGGTCGGGGCTGAGCAACTGGTTGATCTCCGTCGTGCTGGTCGTCGGCATGCGCGGCCGGGCTTGGGTGAGCGAGCGCGTCGGGTGGCGTCACGGGGATACCACAGGAGATGCGAACGCCAGGGCTGCGTGCATGTTCGGGGGGCTCGGGTAGGCCCGACGAAGATGCAACCGAAATCCGCGGGCCTATCCCTCCACGGTCCGTATGCGCTCTAAAACGAACTGCATGTCGTCCGGCACGTCCACCTCAAACGCCATGTGCTCACCGGAGGCCGGGTGCTCGAAACCTAGACGGTAGGCATGCAGCGCCGGACGGGGCATGCGCTCGAAGAGCCGTTCGTAGAAGGTCCGACGCTTCCCCCCCTGCGTGCCATAGCGAACGGCCTGCCCGCCGTATTTCGGGTCACCGAGGACCGGGTGGTTCTCTTCCGCCGCGTGCACACGAATCTGGTGCGTGCGCCCGGTCTCCAGCTCGAACTCGACGACGCTCGTGTACGACTGCTCTTCGATGGTGCGGTAGTGCGTAACCGCATGCTTTCCCCGTCCGGGATCGACCACCGCCATACGCTGCCGGTGGTGCGGGTCCCGACCGATGGCGCCCGTGATCGTCCCCTCCCGCGGGTCGAACTGTCCCCACACGATCGCCCGATACCGACGCTCCGTTGAGTGCTCCTTGAACTGAGCGGCGAGAGCCCGGTGCGCGCGATCATGCTTGGCGACGACCAGCAGACCCGACGTTCCTTTGTCGAGGCGGTGAACGATCCCCGGCCGAACCACCGGGTGATCGGGCCGCTCCGGCAGGGCGTTGATCATCGACAACCCGACCTCCGCTTCTTCCGCATCCTCATCATCAGCGGCCACGGAATCGCCGCCTACGTGGTGCAAGAGGGCGTTCACCAGCGTGCCGCTCCGGTGTCCGGGTGCCGGATGCACGACCATGCCGGCCGGCTTGTTGACGACCAGCAGGTCGTCGTCCTCGTACACCACATCCAGCGGAATATCCTCCGGCGTCGCCTCCATCGGCGGTTTTCGGATCAGCCGAAAGACGATCACGTCCCCGGCTTCGACGCGGTAGGACTTCGACGCATCGCGGCCGTTTACCTTGACGTGGCCCTTTTTGATCGACCGCTGCACCTTGGTCCGGGACGACTCCGGGTAAAACTGGGTGAGGTACTTGTCGAGGCGCGCACCGCCTTCGTCATCCGCGACGACGACCTCTACAGCACGCCCCTCGCGCTGCACATCTGCCTCGTAATCCGATTCGTCGAACGACTCACTCATATCAACTTGCACCGACCAAAGAACTCTAACCCGTGAACTCCGAACCATGAACGGACTCGCTCATCCCACGATGTCCGCGACCACCTCAAGCGCGCAATCCAGGTCGCCCGTAGTCACGTAGGCATGCGGCGAAAAGCGGACCTTCCGGTTCCGGACAGCCGTCGCCACGCCGGCGGACGACAGGTGCTCCGCCAGCGCTTCCGGCTCGTCCGGCGCCACGGTCACGATGCCGCTGCCGTGGGACGGATCGCTGGACCCGTAGCGGGGGATGCCGAGTCCGGCCAGCCCACCGGCCAGGTGCGCCGCCAGGTCGCGAACCTGGCGCTCGACGACGTCCGGGCCCAGCGCGAGATGCTGCTCCAGGGCGGCGTTCAAACCCGCAAGCCCGAGCCCGTTCAGCGTACCGCTTTCGAAGCGACGCGCGTGGTCGTGAAACGTCAACTCATAGTCGTCAAGCTCTTCCCAGTTAACCGGCCCGTGGAGCCAGCCCGCCTGCGGCCGGATCTTGGACTGCAGGTCGCGCGAGCAATACAGGATGCCGATGCCCTGCGGCGCCATCAGCCACTTGTGACCTCCGGCGGCCAGGACATCGATCCCGCAGGCGTCGACGTCCATCTCGAGCGCGCCGAGTCCCTGGATGGCGTCGACACAGAAAATGATGTCTCGTTCCGCGCACAGCCGACCGATTTCCCGCAGGTCGGCCCGAAAGCCGGATAGAAAGTGCACCCACGATACGCTAACGACGCGCGTGCCGGGGCGAAGCGTACGCTCGACATCCTCCACCGAGTAGGCGCCCTCTGATGTCGGGATGAAGTCGACGGCCACCCCGCGATGCTTCTGGTTCAAGAAGGGGAATACATTTGTCGGAAACGATCCGTCGGGGATCGCGACGCGGTCGCCAGGCTGCCAGTCGAGGCCCTCCGCGAGGACATTCAGACCGGCGGACGTGTTCTGCGCGAAGGCTATGCGATCATAGCTCGTCCCGACCAGGGATGCCACCTTCTCCCGGGTGTCCTGAAGCAGTGGCAACAGCGTCGCCTCGAACCCGTCGATTTGTGCTTGCGCCCCGACACCGCCACGCGTCCCGGCGTACTCGGCCATCGCGTCGCGAACCGGCGTGCTGAGCGGACTCGTCGCCGCGTGATTGAGATACACCGAGTGCTCGATGTGAGGAAAGCCGTCGCGGAATTCGGCCAGGGTCATGGAGAAACGGTTCGAGAAACGGAAGGGCCGTCGGTGGGGGCGCGCTCAGGACATCGGGCTCGGCACGAAGCGCTCGAAGGTCGACACGTTGTCCGAAACGAACGTCTCGGTGTCAGCCACGTACCGGCGCTCTTCAATTCGGAAGTGGTCGTCCGCAATATCGATCCGGTTGTAGAAATTGGTCTTCCGATTCGACCCTCGGCCGCGCGTGCTGGTTGCCGTTCCGGCACTAGCGATTACGATACGGCGCTCGTTGGGGACGATCTCGAGCGGCTCCACATGCGAGATGTGCAGGTGGCCGCACAGGATCAGATTCACGCCCGCATCCGCGGCGACGTTGAGCGTCGCCTCCGCCTGTCGAGCGACGTCGTGCGGGCCGAGAGCCTGGATCTGCGTTAGGTGGTGATGGAGGACCAGCACCTTGAATCGGTCCTCCATGCCCCGGAAGAACCGGCGAATGGCATGGCGTTCACTCGACCCGATCCGTCCGCCTTTGATAGTTCGGCCGTGGGCGGAGTTGATTCCCAGAACGGCAATTTTGTCCGTGATGTGGTCGGGCGTCAGGTTCGCACTGACCATCGACTGGTACCGACGCAGCGGCGTGAGAAGCCGACGGACCGGCCGCCACCAGGGATACACGTCGTGATTGCCCGGCACGACGATGACGGGCGGATCGAACCGCTGTAGCATGTCCGTCGCCGCGTCGAATTCAGACGGACGCGCCCGCTGGGTGAGGTCCCCGCTAACGGTGACCAGATCGACCGGACGGTCGTTGATCTCCTGCACGAGCGCATCCACAATCCCCGGATGGGCGATGCGACCGAAATGTGGATCTGAAACGTGGGCGAGCGTCATAGTGCGGAACGTCGGGCGAGCGAGGCGTCGCGTACCGAAGATACGTAATCGCCGCGACGCCCGGTACAGGCACGTCGCGGCGAATTCATCCGGGACCGTCGACCGGAGCAAGGGCCACGTCCGGTCGGTCCGGGAGACGGTTTACAGAAGCATGTTCATCGGGTCCTCGAGGTAGCGCTTCACGTCCTGAAGGAATTGCGCACCGACCGCTCCGTCTACGACCCGGTGGTCGCAGGACAGCGTGATCTTCATGCGCTTGCCCGGCACAACCTCGCCGTCTTCAACCACAGGCTCATCCCTGATTTCCCCGATGGCGAGAATCGCCGCGTTCGGCGGATTGATAATGGCGGTGAACTCCTCAATGCCGAACATACCGAGATTGCTTGTTGTGAACGTTGAGCCTTCAAACTCCTCCGGCTGCAGTTCACGGTTGCGGGCCCGCCCGGCCAACTCACGCGTCTCTTTCGAGATCTGCGCCAGTCCCTTCCGGTCGGCGTTTCGAATGACGGGCGTGATCAGACCTTCGTCGATTGCGACGGCGACACCGACGTGGACCTGGTTGTACTTGCGGATTTCCCCGTCCTTTGCCAGGTACGAGGCGTTAACGTATGGATGCTGGCGCAATGCCAGGGCGCAGGACTTCGTGATGAAGTCATTGAACGAGATCTTCGGCCCGTCCTGCTTCTCCGTCAGCGCGTTCAGCTTCTTCCGCGCCTCTACGGCATTGGCCATATCGACGTCGACTGTAAGGTAGAAATGCGGGGCGGTGTACTTGCTCTGCGCCAGGCGACGCGAAATCGTCTTGCGCATCTGCGAGATGTTCTCGCTCTCGTACAGCTCGCCGGCTTCGTCCACTACACTGGTCGGCATTTCGAAGGCCGGCTCGGTCGACGGTTGCGGCGCCGGAGCTGTCTCCGGCTCGGCAGGGGCAGCTTCTCCCTCTTCGATCCGCGCCTCCACGTCCCTGCGCACGATGCGCCCCTCCGGGCCGGAGCCGTCCATCGTTGCCAGATCGATACTGTGCTCCTTCGCCAGACGACGAGCAAGCGGGGATGCCTTGATGCGGCGCCCTTCCTCATCGGTGCCGGCCGGGACCGGCTCTGGCTCACGGTCACGAACCTGACCGTCACCCGCCGGCGCGGCCGATTCTGACGCGTCGGACGTTTCTGTCGCGTCCGAAGCTGTGGTCGAAGTGTCGTCCTCAGCAGTCGCCGACGCTTCGGCCTCTGCTGCCCCGTCGCCACCGGCGACGAGATCCGAGATATCTTCCCCTTCCTCCCCGAGAACAGCGATGAGCTGCCCGATCGGCACGGAGTCGCCTTCATCGATCATTTTCTTCAGAAGGACGCCGTCGTCGAACGCCTCCACGTCCATGGTGGCCTTGTCCGTCTCCACCTGGGCGATCACGTCGCCCGCCGACACCTCATCGCCCTCATCGACGAGCCAAGCCGACAGGACCCCATCTTCCATGGTGTCGGTGAGCTTGGGCATCTCAATTTCAATCGCCATAGGTCAATCTCGCGTTTCGAGAGTCAGGAAAAACAATGTCAGAGAGTCCGGCCAAAGCACCCGCTGGCGTCAACCGTACAGCGGGTCGCCCTGCCGCGGTCGCGTGATCACGCGGCAGCGTACATGACGCGCTTGCTGGCGCGGACAATTTCCTCCACGCTCGGCATGTAGCGGTCCATCAGATTCGGAGCGTACGGGGCGGGTGTGTCGGGCGGAGTGACGCGCAGCACGGGCGCGTCGAGATGATCAAAGGCGCGCTCCTGCACCTGATGCGTCACCTCCGATGCTACGCTCGAGAACGGGCTGCTCTCGTCAACGACCACGAGCCGGTTGGTTTTCATGACCGAGCGGATGATCGTCTCAATGTCCAGCGGCTTGATCGTCCGCGGGTCAATGATTTCCGCGCTGAAGCCTTCTTTCTCAAGCTCTTCCGCGGCTTTCATCGTGACGTGGTAGCTCTTCGAGTGCGCCACGATCGTGACGTCGTCCCCTTCACGGGCGATCCGTGCCTTCCCGATCGGCAGCAGGTAGTCGGACTCATCGGACACCTCGCCCTTCAGCCCGTACATCTGCTCGCTTTCCAGGAAGACGACCGGGTCGTCGTCGCGAATGGCCGATTTCAGCAGCCCTTTCGCATCATCCGGGTTCGACGGCGCGATCACCTTCAGGCCGGGGAAATTCGAATACAGCGCTTCGGTCGAGTTCGAGTGGGTGGCACCGAGCTGGCCGGCAGCGCCGTTGGGACCGCGGAAGACGATCGGGCAGCCAAACTGGCCACCGGACATGTAGCGCATGTTCGGCGCGTTGTTGACGACCTGATCGAAGGCGACGTACGAGAAGTTGAACGTCATGAACTCGATAATCGGACGGAGGCCGCTCATGGCCGCCCCGATGCCTAGTCCGGCGAACCCGAGCTCGGCGATGGGGGTGTCGATGACGCGATCCGGACCGAACTGGTCGAGCATGCCCTGACTGACCTTGTAGGCCCCGTTGTACTCGGCGACCTCTTCGCCCATGAGGAAGACGTTTTCATCACGCTCCATCTCTTCCGTCATGGCCGCGCGAATAGCTTCGCGAAGCTGTAGAGTTGCCATAAGTTGCGATGTCGAAGTTCGAAAGGTGAAATGGGTGGTAGCCGTCCCGATGGCCCGGGCATCAGCCCGTGACCGTACGCCCGAATTTAGTTGATGAACGGGTAATCCTCCTGGGCATACACGTGCTCGTAAATCGCGTCGTCGTCGGGGAAATCGCTGTTCTCAGCGAACTCGATGGCGTCGAGGACTTCCTGCTTGATCTCTTCGTCAAGCGTCTCGATCTCCGAGTCGGCGGCGACGCCCTGGTTGACGATATACTGCTCGAGACGAACGATCGCGTCCTCGCTCTTCCGTGCATCCAGCTCGCCTTCCTGGCGATACTTTGCCGGATCAGAAATCGAGTGTCCCTGATACCGGTACGTCCGAATCTCAAGCATGGACGGTTGCCCGTCCCGGGCCAGCGCCACGTGGTCCTTCACCGCCCGGTTGACGCTGAAGACGTCCATTCCGCTGGCGAGGGAGCAGGGCATGTCGAACGAGCGGCCGTGCTTGAACAGGTCCGGCTCGGCCTGCACACGATCGACAGCCGTCCCCATCGCGTATTGATTGTTCTCGCAGATAAAGACAATCGGTAGGTCGTAGATACCGGCCAGATTCAACGCTTCCCGGTACGCGCCCTGTGCCATGGCGCCGTCCCCGAAGAAGCAGAGGCACACGTTGTCCTCACCGCGATACTTGTGCGCGAAGGCAACGCCAGCACCCAACGGCAGGTGCGCACCGACGATCGCGTGGCCGCCAAACATGCGCTTGCTGGCGTCGAAGAAGTGCATCGAGCCGCCTTTGCCCCGCGAGCAGCCGTCCTTCTTCCCGAAGAGCTCCGCCATGCAGACCCCCGGATCCATGCCCATCGCAAGGCCAATTCCGTGGTCACGGTACGCCGTGATAACGGAGTCCTCGCCGAGACGAATACCGTAGACCGACCCGGTCGAGACCGATTCCTGACCGATGTACAGATGCAGGAAGCCGGAGATCTTCTGGCGCTGATACATCTGACGGCACCGTTCCTCGAACCGCCGCTGCAGCAGCATATTACGCAGCATCGGCATCAGGTCGTCATCCGCGAGGTCGAGTTCGTCGTGCGAGAAACGATCGGCCGGGTACGTGTTGTATTCGACCGTTTCCGTGATCGGGCCGTCCGGGATGTCGATCGACTGGCGCGTCCACGGGCCCTCCGGCTCCGTCGCTTCGTCCGCCGCGGATTCGGTCACCGCTTCCTCGTCGGCGGCGCCATCACCCGACGGGGCGTCGAGGGCGTCGGCGGGATCGGTTTGGGCCTTGCTCTTGTCGTCTGCCATAGGTGAATGCGTCGTGCGTGGTGCGGGCAATGTGGGATGCCGGCCGGGCGTCTCGCAGGGGGACATCGGCGAGCCGGTCCTACCGGGGCGATGAAGTCAGCGCATCGGTGAACGCCATGCGGCGTGAGCCCCGATGCCGGTGCGCGCGGCACAATGGTTCCGTCCCTGCGCACACGCACTCCGTTCAGTACGGCGTCGGGAACGGTTCCAAAGAAGCAACGACATCACGCCTTTGTATCAGACCCCGGATGCGCGGTTTCGCGCTGTTCGTTCAAACATTTGCGAACGTTCGCCGCTCCCGGTCGCTGGAAGCGCTTTTTGAGGCCCTCTCTCGCCCGGAGCCACCCGCCGTCCCGCTTGTTTACAACGATGAATATGCAGCCCATGCCCGCCTGCCCGGCGCGTTGCGGTTGGCGTACACGCTTGGTACCTTTTCAGCTTGAACGTGAACCCGGCGGCAACGCGCCCGCAGCGGTGCCGACGCGGCATCCCCGTGTTCGTCCCCTCACCCCCTTTCCGTCTCTTGCCCTACCCGCCGTCCCCGCTCCACGTGCCCCCCACGGACTCTTCATCGGCCATCGATACCCATCCGACAAGATCACCGGCGACACACGTTGACACCTCGTCACTGGTCATTGTCCCAACATACAACGAGTCCGACAACATCCGGATCGTCATCGACCGTGTGATGCAGCTGGACGCGGATCTGTCGATCCTTATTGTCGATGACGGATCCCCGGACGGCACGGCGGGCGTCGTCCGCGAGGCGATGGACGCGTACCCCGGACTGGTCCACCTGATTGAGCGCGAGGGGAAGCTCGGCCTGGGAACTGCGTATCTCCGCGGCTTTCGCTTTGCGCTGGAGCACGATTACGAGTACATCTGCGAAATGGACGCGGACCTCTCGCACGACCCGGACGACCTCCCGCAACTGATCGCCCCCGTCAAGGCGAACAAGTGCGACCTCGCCATCGGCTCCCGCTATGTCGGCGGCGTCCGCGTCATCAACTGGCCGCTATCCCGACTGGTGCTGAGCTACGGAGCAGGCGTCTACACCCGTGCGATCACGCGCATGCCCATCCGAGACGTCACAGCCGGGTTCAAGTGCTTCCACCGGCGCGTCCTCGAAAGGCTGGACCTCTCACGGGTCCACTCCAACGGCTACGCGTTCCAGGTTGAAATGCACTACCGCACCTGGCGCGAGGGATTCCGCGTAAAGGAAGTCCCGGTCGTCTTCACCGAGCGAACGGAGGGACAGAGCAAAATGAGCAAAGCGATCGTCCGAGAAGCCGCGTGGAAGGTCTGGGAACTGCGACTACGTGACCTTATCGGGCGCTTGTGAATGGGGAATTGCGAATGGGGAATGGGGAATGGGGAATTGCGAATGGGGGTTCGATTGAATCGTATAGCATTTGCTGACATCGTTCACGGCAATCCAAAATTCTATATCCTCAATTCTCCAATCCCAACGTATCAACGATCCAACGTATCAACGCACAAATCGCTGGCAACTCGGGGTTGGAGCGAGTAAGTTAGGGTGTTGCCCTTCGGAACGTACCCGCTCTGC
>JAAAOT010000024.1 GCA_009908725.1 Bacteroidota bacterium
GCGCTCGGGGCGGTACCGAAAACTTCCCCGGTGGACGCTCAGCGCCGTGGTCTTTTCGCTGCTCTACGTGTTGAACCCGATGGACTTGATCCCGGACGTGATTCCGGGCGTAGGCGCTATCGACGACGCGGCGGTTGTTTCCCTCTGCCTGCTCTTGATCGAGCAGGACCTGCTCGCGTATCGGTCGTGGCGGCAGGCGCTTCCGTCGGTCCGAGACATGGGCGGGAGCGGGGAGCCGAACCTTGATGATCCATCGGGAGGGGATGTTGATCGCGACGCCTAGGCACGGTGCAGCCCGTTCTTCCGGCAATAATGACGCAACGATACGAGCAACCCGGGTCGCTAGCCGGAAATTTGTATTCGTTGCCGGTATCTTAGACTAGCAGGTCGAAAAGCCGCGAGACGCTCGTGGTACAGGTCCTCGTCGATCACCTTGCAGCCGTGGTATGTGCCCCGACGAAGGCGACAGTTGCGAGCTGAGAGTCCAGCACCACGCCAGGAGGTGTCCCGCTGTGAACCTACCGTTTTGAATCGTGCCCTCCGGGGGCCGGCCTTCATGTGCCGTCCGGCCGTGCAATTACCCACCACCTCGCTTCATCCCGATGGCTGAAGAGCAACGTCAAACCTACGCCGAAGAGGTATTGAACAGTCTGACCCACGGCTTCGGCCTCGTCTTGAGCGCAGCCGGACTCGCCGTCCTCGTCGTGCTGGCTACTCTGTTCGGAGACATCTGGCACATCGTGAGTAGCACCATCTTCGGAAGCACGCTCGTGTTTCTCTATGGTGCGTCCACGTTGTACCACAGCGCCCGCACCCGACGGATGAAGCGGATCCTTCGAATCGTCGACCATATCGCGATATTTCTGCTGATCGCGGGAACGGCGGGCGTCATCTTCTATGGTTGGCACTCGCTCCCGTACAGCCACGCCATCTGGCACGTGTTCGTGCTGGCCGGTAGCGTTTTCCACTACCTCGCGGTCGCATTCTACGTCCTTCCGTGGTAGGCACGTGGCAACTACGTATGCTTGCCGTTACACGTCGTATCGACCGAGCTCAGATCCGAGCTCGGTGTTAGGGAAGACCTCCTGTGCGGCCTTCAGATCATCCGACTTGTCGCCATCCGGGACGTGCACCAGGACGAGGCGCTCAGCTTCTGCCTCTCGGGCTGTTTCTGCCGCCTGCACCGCCGAGGAGTGTCCTTCTGTTTCTCCGGTTGCCTCGTGAACGAGCAGGTCCGCGTCGCGCGCTAGCGCTACCACTGCAGGGCACGGCTCCGTGTCGCAGGAGTAGGCGATGACGCGCCCGGTCGGGACGTGCTCGAACCGAAGCCCGACGTTGTCGATGCCGTGCTCGACGGGCCAGGACGCTACACGCCAGACCGGATCGTGCCACATCGTTGCGTCAGGTGTCAGGTCCGTCACCCGGAAGTCGATCTCGGGTGTGTCCCATTCTTCCGTAATCGAGGCGAAGGCATCCCACGTTCGGCGGACCTGGTCGATCGCAGCGGAAATGCCCAGCACGGGGATGGCCTCGTGGTGGCCGTGGAGCCACAGTCGTTCCATGAAGAGCGGGAAGCCGCTACAGTGATCCGGGTGGGCGTGCGTCACGACGAGGCCGGCAACGCTTTGCACGGATACGCTACATTCGCGTAATCGCTGTAGAACGTCGGCGCCGCAATCGACGAGGAGCGTCGACCGCTGATCCGACCCGTCGTCGGTGACAGCCAGCATCGTTGTGGTGCGGTACGGGTCGCTGACAGCGGCCCCGGTACCGAGGAGGTGGACTGTGGGCATGGCTAGCACGTAGTTGGAAGAGAAGAGGTCAGAGAGGCGCAGCGCGCAGCGTCTGTGAGCACGACGCCGCCCGCGGGTGGGTGTCCACCGGACAAGCAATGAATTTCAACAAACAAAAACACCCGCGCTCGGGGAGGAACGCGGGTGCAAGGGGCGTGGCACGGGTTGAGTCTCGACAAAGGGTGGTTCGGCCAGGTACGGTCTATCGCTTACGTCGAATTGTGTATTCCGTGAGCCCGACGAGTGCGTCGCGTGCCGGCGACGGCGGGCTTCCGGCAAGGGCATCTCGTGCCTCGCCGGCCAGTTCTTCCATCCGCGTACGGGCGTAGTCGATGCCACCGTGTTCGCCCACGAACATAGCCACTTCTTTCAGGTCGGATCGGCTTTTCTCGTCCTTCTTGATAATCCGCATGATGCGCTTTCGGTCGCGTTTGCCGGCTTCACGTAGCGCGACAATCACCGGAAGCGTGAGTTTTTTCTCCTGCAGATCGATCCCGATCGGCTTACCAGCGTCCTGCATGCTGAAGTCGAAGAGGTCGTCGCGGATCTGGAAGGCGAGTCCGAGTTTCTCCCCGAAGACGCGCATGCGCTCGACGTCCGACTCGTCCTTCGTCGCGCTCAGCGCACCGGCCTTGGTGCAGGCCGCGATCAGCGACGCCGTTTTATCCGAGATGATGCGGAAGTATGTGTCCTCATCGATATCGAGGAATCTCGATTTCTCGATCTGAAGAAGTTCGCCCTCGCTCATTCGACGGACCGCATCCGACAGCGTGTGCAGCATGTCGTAGTCATTATGGTCGAGCGACAGCAGAAGGCCGCGGCTCAGGAGGAAATCCCCGAGGAGGACGCCGATCTTGTTTTTCCATAAGGCATTGATGGAAAACATTCCGCGCCGTGTCTCCGCGTCATCCACGACGTCGTCGTGTACGAGTGTCGCGGTGTGCAGGAGCTCCACGAGCGCGGCGGCCCGGTAACTGGTCTCCGTCACCTCACCGAACTGCTTGGCGGAAAGAAGAACGAGCGCCGGCCGGATCCGCTTGCCTTTCTGACGGAGAACATACTGCGTGATCTTGTCCAGCAGCATGTGATCAGAGCGCATCGATTCCCGGAAGTAATCCCGGAAGTGGTCGAGTTCCTCCGCGACCGGCTGCCGTATCCCATCGAGGGTGGTCGGGATCGCTCGGTCCGCGACGTTTAGCTCTGGGGCCGGGCCGTTAGACGAGTCTCCGGACACCTCGTCCCGGGTGTCATCCGGTCTTGAGGGAAGACCGTCAGGCGTTCCGTCACCGCGCTGTACATACGAGGTCGCGTCGGGCATCGCGTATTTTCAGTCATCATTGAAAGGTACGGTCGCTGTTACGGCACCATTTACCAAAAGTTTGGCGGGCCGAGAAAGATTTCGCCCGACGGACGGTGATAGCTCGTTCGGCGCGTTCCGGCGCGTGCGAGTTGCCGGATATTCCAGATTCTGCCGCGGTTGATAGGGTGTTTCGGTCCGATCCGCGCGTCATGATGAGGTGGTCGTGCCCTGCCGGCGGAGAAGCCAGAGGAAGAACGGTACGCCACAGATGGCTGTCAGGATGCCGACGGGTAACTCCTGTGCGGGGAGGAGGGTGCGGGCGGCGAGGTCGGCCCAGACCATGAAGAGGGCGCCGACAAGAAAACTCAGTGGGATGAGTGTGCGGTGGGTGACACCGGCAACCATCCGGACCGCGTGCGGCACAATCAGCCCTACGAAACCGATTGCGCCGGAGGTGGAAACGAGCGTCCCGGTCACGAGGGCGGCGAGAACCAGCAGCCCGCGTTTCAGGGCTTCCACAGGCACTCCGAGGTGGTAGGCCGGTTCTTCCCCCATCAGCATCGCGTCGAGTGGGCGAGCGAGGCCGGTCAGTAGGATCGTCCCTGCAAGCGTTACGATGGCTGCACCCGGGATGAGGGCCCAGCGCGCACCGCTAAACGAGCCGAGGAGCCAGAAAAGCACGGCGCGAAGGGCGTCCGGCTCCGGGGAAGAAAACGTCACGAAGGAGGTGATCGACGACGTGAGTGCCGACATGGCGACCCCGGCGAGGAGGAGGCGAGCGACGGAAACGTGCGATTCCGTTCGGGCAACCAGGTACACAATCACGATCGTGCCGAGGCCGCCGAGGAAGGCCGCAACCGGCATCGAGACGGCTTTCGAAAGGACGGGCGGCAGGAACCCGAGGTAGAAAAGCGAGGCGCCTGCCGTGGCGCCGCCGGAAATCCCGAGCACATACGGTTCTGCGAGCGGATTTCGGACGAGCGTCTGCATGGCCACGCCGATAATCGACAGCCCGCCCCCGACCAGCATGGCGAGGACGACGCGGGGCATGCGAAGGCTCCACACGATGCGGTCGATCGTCGGGTCGCCAAGCACCTCAAGGACGTCCGAAGCAGCAATCTCAGCGCTTCCGATGGCAACACCGGCTGCGACCGTCACGACGACGGCAGCGGTAAGAGCACATCCGGTGAGCCACGGGCGAAGCATGAGATAGGTCGAGCCGTCAGGAAAAAGGTCCGGGGGATGAGACGGGGCCGGGTTAACCGGTTTATCGGCCGTTCGATATCGACGTGCCGGGTTGACGCGGGTGCAACAAGTCGGAGAGACGCCGCGCGCCTTCAACCAGCCGCGGCCCGGGCCGGAAGAGAAGGGCCCCGGGAAGGGTGTAGACCCGCCCGTTCTGCACCGCCGGAAGGATGTCAAACGACGGGTGGTGCTCGAGTAACGCGTCTGGGAGATCACTCTCCCCGAAGGCGCCGACGATCACGTCGGGCCGGGCGCTCAGTACGTATTCCTCACTGAGCGTTGGTGCACTCGCGTCGAGGTCGGACGTGATGCTGGATCCACCGGCGGCTTCGACCAGCGTGTGCACATAGCTTTCCTTCCCAAATGAGTAGAGAACATCGCTTCCCGCGAGCACGAGGACGCGAGGTCGGTCGGAGCGGCCCTCAATGTGGCGGGCAGACCGTGCTCGGATATCCTCGAACCGTCGGCTCAGCGCGTCTGCACTGTCGGCTGCGACGTCCTGCGTGCCGGCAAGCATGCCGATGCGCCGGATGCCGTAGAACACGCTTTGGACCGTCGGGAAGGAGAAGAAGTAGACGGGCGTTCCGAGGGACCGAAACGTGTCCGCGTCCCGGGTCGCGTTCACCTGTGTGGTCGCAAGAATGAGATCCGGTTCGAAGGAGACGATCGCCTCGAAGTCGATAGGCAGCACGCTCACATGCGGGAGCGAGTCCACGGCAGCGGGGACATCGTCCGACGGGCCGACGGCAACGACTCGGTCCCCGGCGCCCGCCGCAAACAGCATTTCGGTGAGGTTGGGCGCCAGCGGGATAATCCGGTGGGTCGGCACAGCGTACTCGACCTCGCGGTCAAGGTCGTCCGTGACGACGCGCGTTGTATCGATGGACGCGTCCGGGGACGGCGTATCGGACGTGCAGCCCGACGCGAGGAAGAGAACGCACAACAGGGCACCGAACATAGCGTGAACCGGGGCCGGTCGGTAACGGCTGTGTAGGCGATTCAGCAAGGTGTACATCAACTGGGAAGGCAAAACGTATTGCAGTGATGGATCTTACACCGTCGTCGAGCAGGGGGGACGATGCGGGCAGGAAACGGCCCAGTGGAGCAGGTAGATTTTGTCCGTGGCGGGGAGATCAGGCGAAAACGTCGTCGCCTCGCGGGCAATATTGGGGTGAAATCGACGACTCATTACACTTTCGCCAGTGAATCGCTTGGAATTCTCTGGCATGCTAATGTAGATTTTACCATCCGATGCAAATGTCGCCGTTCCTGTCTGCGCTGCACCCAGGAGCGATCGTCTTTGTCCCTTCGGACCGGCACCTGTACACGGCTCCGGCGTCACCGTTCGTTATTTTCAGGCCCGTTCGGTGGTGCGAGTCGCATATCATCCGGGTGTCGAGCCTCTCTATGTTTTCAAAGGGTCCCATCTGTTATGAAGAAGAAAATCTACGTCGTCGACGACGAGCCGAAGATCGGCAAGTTATTCACGAATGTTCTGGAGCGGGACGGATTCGACGTGAAGGCATTCATGAATCCGGTGAAGATGCTGAAGAAGCTGGAAGAGGAGAAGAACGCCGTGCCGGACGTCGTGCTTGCCGACATGATGATGCCGGAAATGAACGGCGTCGAGCTGCTGGAAACGCTGAAAGACCGCGGCGTCAGCGTCCCGGTGATCATCATGACGGCGCATTCCTCCGTGCAGACCGCCGTCGAAGCGATGCGGCAGGGTGCCTTCCATTACCTGCAAAAGCCGGTGAACCTGGAGGAAATGCGGGCGCTGCTGGATAAAGCGCTGAAGCTGTACGGGGCGCAGCAGGAACTGGAGGAGATTAAAACGAAGCAGAAGGCGAAGTACCCGATTGAGGGGATTCTCGGGACGAGCGATGCGATCGTGCGGGTGCGGGAAACGATCCAGACGCTCTGCAATGCGTCGAATACCACGGTTCTGTTTTCCGGCGAGACCGGGACGGGGAAGAATCTGGCGTCGAAAACGCTCCATTTCAACTCGCCTAGGGCGAAAAAGCAGTTCACGGAGATCAACTGTGCAGCTCTTCCGGACAATCTCCTCGAAGCCGAGCTATTCGGCTACGAAGAGGGAGCGTTTACGGATGCCCGCGACTCGAAGCAAGGCCTGATCGAGGTGGCAGACGGGGGGACGCTTTTCCTCGATGAGATTGACTCGATGAGCATGGCGCTCCAGGCGAAACTGCTCTCCTTCCTGGAGAGCCGGCAGTTCCGCCGCCTCGGCGGGGTGGAAGATCTGACGGTGGATACTCGCATCCTGTGCGCGACAAATGCGAACCTGGAGGAGAGCGTGAAGGACAAGCGGTTCCGGAAGGATCTCTTCTTCCGGATCAACGTCGTGAACGTGAAGCTTCCCGCGCTCCGGCACATGGAAGAGGATGTGCTTGTGATTGCCGATCATCTCATTCAGCAGTTCAGTCGGGACCTTGGGCGCGAAGTGCAGGGCTTTACGGAGGCGGCCGAGCAGAAGCTGCTGGATCACATGTGGCCCGGCAATGTTCGCGAACTCCGCAACGTGCTCGAGCGGGCCATGATTTTCGCTCGCGGTGAGAAAATCACCGCCGACGACCTGACGCTGGCACCGCCCGGGCGCCTCGGCGAGATGCACGCCGCCGGCGAAGCGTTTCAGTTTCCCATGAACCGGACGCTCAAGGATCTGGAAAAGGCGTACATTCAGCGGACGCTGGAAACCAACGACAGCAGCTACGCGGACATTGCCGACTCGCTCGGCATTTCGAAGAAAACACTGTGGGATAAGCGCAAGCGCTATAATCTCGACGAGGTCGTTGACCGCTGAGCGGCAGCATCCCCGTCCATCCTCACGAACGACGAACGTCAATATGGCTCTTCCTTCTCCCGACACGCTCATCGATGAGCTCAACGCCCTGCGGGCCGACGTCAGTGCCGCCGGTGAGCAGCATATCGAGGCCGCCATGACGGCACTTAAGTCGCCCGCCTCTCCCGGCCTCGCAGGCCCGGAGCCCGCCCCGTCGCTCTCGGTTCAGGGACTCGCGGCGCGAATCGACCACACGCAGCTTCGCCCGGAGGCCACCGACGCTGACATCGAAGCCACGTGCCATGAGGCGATCGACCACCGGTTCGCCAGCGTGTGCATCGCCCCGTCCTACGTGTCTCTCGCGAATGAGCTGCTGGACGGGTCCGGTGTCGCCGTGTGCACCGTGATCGGCTTTCCACACGGGGCCAACCAACCGTCGACC
>JAAAOT010000160.1 GCA_009908725.1 Bacteroidota bacterium
AAGCGCCCGCTGCTGAATGATGGCGGTGTTTCCGTATCCGTGCTGATCGACGTCGTAGACGTCATTCGCCGTCCCGAACTGGTCGATGTCGATCTTGCCACGATGGCTTTTCGGGGTTGCATCGCCGAGGAATCCCTGCTGAGGATTGCTTGCGACCGTATTGCGATCGCCGACCTGGCGGATCGATGCGTCATTTCCAGACCCGGCCTGTTCGAACTCGCGCACTTTATTGCCATCGCCGTCCTGCGTCACGGTGAACGTGTTGGGGCCGTAGGTGCCTTCTGCCTGCTGCGTTACGTCGACGTCGTTATCGGCACCGTCCTGCGTCACCTCCGCGTCGTTCTGCTGACCGGCGGCGACGCCAACCGTGAGAAAGAGGGAGAGAGTGATCGTGAGGAGTCTTCGCATGGTCAAGGGTGGATCAGACTGAAGTTCGGTTGGGGTGTGTTGGACACGGGTCGTGCTCCGTATCCCGTCTATCGGCAAAAGGCAGGGGAGCCCGGCACGGTCGGAGCCGGGAAATTCCGATCCGAGCCGCCCGGGACCACTGCCGAAACGGCGGAAACGAGGTTCTCTCTCACGCTTCCACCCACGTCGCAACGGGACGTCGGTTTAGTATTGCGTCACCGTCGCCGTATTGTTGCTACCGCGCTGGACGAGAGACGCCTTGTTGCTGGCGGTGCCGCCCATTTGCGTGATGGTACCGGTGTTGTCGGTGCCGTTCTGCAGGACGAACTCAACCACGTCCGCGCCGTCCTGCGAGATGGTGAGCGAGTTGTTTTCGCCGGCCTGGACGAGCGCCTGGTTACCGCCGAATTGCTCACCGCCTCCGATCAGGGCGTTCGGGCCGAAGTTGGTGACTCCGGCACCGCTGAGGGTCTTCTGGCCACCCACGTTGCGGTTGCCCTCCTGCGTGAGGGTCAGCTGGTTGCTGGTACCCTGCTGGTGGATGCCCCGGTTGCCGGGGGCCAGATCGTTGCCGACCACATTGTAGTTGCCTTCCTGGGTGATTTCAGCAAGGTTGCCCTCCTGCATGTCGTTCACCGAGTACTGCGTCTCGACATCGGCAAAGTTGCCCTCGCCATCCTGGCGGATGTAGAGGTCGTTCTGGCTGCCGATCTGGTCAAAGTCCCAGACGGTGTTTTCTACACCATCCTGGTCGACGGTCGCCGTGCCGTTGTAGCTGGCTCCGTTGGGGCCGCCGCCGGGAATGCCGGATTGAGCGCCCTGCTCGGGATTATTCCGGATGGTGTTGCCGACGCCGTTCTGGTCGAGGTCGGCGTCGTTCCCCGAGCCGAACTGCGCCACGTTATTGATGTCGTTTGCGGTTCCATCCTGGTAGACGTCGATGTAGTTCTGGCCTTGCGTCCCCTGATGCTCCTGGGTCAACTTGGCGCTGTTGTTCGTCCCCTCCTGGGTGACCTCGGTGTCGTTCTGCTGACCGAACGCGGTGCCAACCGTGAAGAGGAGTCCAACGGTGAGAGCGAGTGTCGTGCGAAGTAGGTTTCTCATGGGTTCGCTGTTGTCGATTGCGTTCAGTGAGAAGGCAAATCGAGAAAGCGCACGCGCATACCGCACAAAGGCGCGGAATTAACTTCGATGGGAAGCTCCGGGCGTGCGTCCGGAACACGGCAGCGGCCATGAGATTGGGCGAGTAGGTGTACCTACCGTCATGGGTACGCTGCAGGGACGCTTCCGGGATGGATCGGCTCACTCACGTGAGTACGGCCCGGAGGCGTCGCTATATGGTGTCGGAATCCGTCAAACCGAATTCCGGGCGTGGTGCCTCTCGCAACGGGTCCGTCCGGTGCATTCCGGTCCGGTTCTGCCGCGACGGCACCGCACGCCATGATGTGCGATGCGATGGCTTGCAGGCTCCTGGGCGTCAGCCGGCACCGAACGATGGGGCCGGCCCCTCAGTCGAAATCATTCTCGTGTGCGTGATGCAGAGAGCCTCGTCCATCACACGGGATAACGTGACCTTGAGCCCGCCGAGGCTCAAACCAGCGTCGGATCCAGTTCGGGATTCACTCTGACAATCCGGATCCGGCGACGGGCTACAGCGGCAGGTAGTAACTCACGCCGACGTCGAGGCGCCAGATGCTGTCGGTGAATCGACCCACGGAGGCGCCGTCAAAGTCGTCTCGAAACGAAAAGCGGGCGTCCACCGCAGTGCTGATTCCCAGACGCGGCGTGGCCATGTACTCGAGACCTGCAGACGCGCCCGCCGTCGGGAAGAAGGTATCGCCGGGTTCATATGAGTACGGGTACTGCAACTGTGCGCCCGCCGCGACACGGAGGAAGGGGGAGATCGACGCACGCGGCGTGAAGTAATACGAGGCACGCGCCTCCGTGCCGAGGGTCCCGCGGCGAAACACGTCTTCGGCCGAGACGCGGCCGAGCGAGCCCTCGACGCCGACCGTCCAGTGCGGGGAAAGCGTGTATCGCAGGGCGAGCGACCCGCTCGGTTCGGTTTGCGGACCGCGATAATCCCCCTGGTATTGCATGCCACCCGCGGCAACCTCGATGCCCAGGCCTTCTCGATTGTCGTTCTGGAGGAGCCGGTTGAAGGCATCCCTTCGTTCGGCCCGGGCCACCTCCTGCCGGTAGTCGTCGACGGCGGAGGCGCCCTGTTGCGGGTCGGCGAAGCTCCACGCGCCCGTCTGCGTTCCTTCAACGACGAGCGCCCGCGTGGCGGTGTCGATGGCCTCCCTGACTGCTACGAGCGTCGGTTCGTTGTAGCTGAATCCCGCCTCGGTTTCCAGCAACGCGTCGGTGTCGACGTAGCGAAACGCGCCGCCGTCCAGTTTCTGTGAGACGACCGTTTTGGTCGTGTTGACGGAGGCAAGGACGCGGCCCGTCTTCGTCGACACGGCCCGAAGATAGATCGTCACCCGGTCCTCCCGAAATTCCCCGGATCCGCCGATCCCGAAGAGACGGAGCCCGCCTCCGGCGGTGATGACGTTTGTGTCGTACCCGACAATGCCGCCCTCAAGCATGACGCCGGCGTACAGCAGGGGCGGCAACGACTGGTTGCTGTTGCCGTGCTGCGCGCGTATCGACCGGATGATGTCGCGTTCATTAAGAAGGTTCGACAGGCCCTTTCGCTCGATCGGGACGAACCAGTTCGACTCCTTCAGGCTGCTAATCAGCACGGACGTGGCGCCCTGCGTGACGGCCGTCGAGAAAGTGGATCCGGCCTCTTTCGCTTTGTACTGACCGGTCTGGTCCCGAAAACGGTAAACGGCGGCTACGATCTGGTCCTTCGGAGGGGGCAGGCGTTCCAGCTCGTCCCGCGCGTCGCTCGGTGTGCCGGGGCGCGCAGGCTCCGTTTCGAACGGCTGCACCGTGGACGCACAACCGGTAGTGAGAAGCGCGATTACGAGCACGGCGAGGATAGGTCTGCAGCGAGCACGAATCGTCATGGGGGATTCGGGGCGACGAAAGAGAACGAGACGCCGGGGGCGCTTCGAACGGAGACGCGGGGTCGTCGACGCGTCGACCTAGAAGCGCGGGATGTCGATCGTAGAGGATTCACCGGTGTCCTTATTGAAGACCCTTATGCTTATGCCCCGCGTGCCGGGGTTGACCTCCACGGTGAAATTCTGGAAGTCGAAGCGACCTTCCTCCGTCAGGTCGACGCCTTCGAATCGATCCTCGATGATCTGCCGGGAAAGTTGATCGAGAACCTGCCGCTGGAGCTGTTGCTCGAAGTTGGCGAGCGGGTCGTCCTGAAACCGGCCGAACCGGCCCTCGTCCCCGTATGGATTCTGATTATTGGCCGAGTTCAGCATCCACTGGTAGTTGACCGGGGAGCCGCCGAATGCCGGGTTGGTGGGCTCATACGTCAGCTCCTGCGACTGGCTTTCAGCGGGGAGGGCAAGACACAGGATGAACGCGACACCGAAGCTCCAGACTGTGCGAAAAACCGATCGGGCAGAGACGATCATGGGTGAGAGTCAGGTTGAGTGACAGAAGGAATCGAGAGCCGCGGTCTCAGTACGTATCGCGAGGTTCGTATCGCTTTTTCAGGTACCGGTGGGTTCGACCAAGCGCAGCTTGCGCGGCACGCCGGATCAGTTGCATGTCGGGTCGAAGGGTCGCACGAAACACCCTCGTACCTTCCACCTCGACGAGCAATCGCGTGCCGAGGTTAGGCGTCGGCTGCTCCCGAACGCGTATGGTGACGTTCTTAGCGCCGTCGGGCGCCTGCCATCCGCTGTAGAAGACGCTGTAGAAATCGCGTCCAATCGTGGTTCGGGTCTCATTGATGACGAGCCCGCCAATCGACACGCCTTCATCCGTCGCGACCTGTTTCCGGAAGGCGACTTCGCGCCGCCAGCGGATCTGCTCGCCAATGGTCCCGCCCCACCGTTCGGCCGTGGCGATGGCAGCGCTATCTGTCGCAGTGCTATCGACCGCAGCGGTGCCCGACGTGTCGGGCGTCTGCCCCCGGGCCGTTACAGCGGAGATCAAGACCACAACCGCGATCGCTGCGGAAATGCGGCAGACGGGCCAGAGAGCTGTCCACCGGCACAGCTGTGGGTCGGCCGGGTGCGATGTCGTCATAGCGGAGCGGTCGATCTCCTCGTAGCGGGTTCATTCTGAGCGACACCCGGCTGCGTGCGGGCGGGACGTGTGCGAAGGACGGTCGATGACATCGACAAAAACGGTCAGTTCGTGCCGCGGGCGTGCCGCGAACGGGGCGGTTCGTCGTCACCGGCGTCGGCACGGTGCTGAGGTGAACGGTGACGCTTCGGTACAAACGGGCGAATCTCTCGGGCCTCTGCGTCCGATGAGGTCGCCGAATCGCCGTTCGACTGCGGCGTAGCATAGATCACGGCTGCGATCGAGGCAACGATGCATACGACAGCGAGAAGGCCGAATGCGAGGGCGATCGGGTGCAGCGCGATGTCGAGGCGAGGCATGTCGGTCGAGCAGCCGATGTGGGTCGATCGAACGAGATGGTGCCGGCAGTCGGCAGATGCCCCAGCGATCGATGCAGCGGTGTTACGAGCGTCCACCGGTTCTGGCGGGCACGGCATGACGCCGATGGGCATTCATCATGGCAGTCTCAGAATGAGAATGGGAATCGTCAGACCCAAACCGTACTGAATCCCGCCCCGGATCCCGCCGCGGTGTTCAGATCGAAACCCATATCGGGATCGCTTTTGGAACCGTCGGCTAAATTGCGAAATCGGACTCAGCCGAAAGACGAGCGGTGAATGATCCAGACGATCACTTAACCATTTGGATTTGCACCCGCTCGGTTCATACCCTTCACAA
Source organism: Bacteroidota bacterium (assembly GCA_009908725.1). GTDB lineage: Bacteria > Bacteroidota > Rhodothermia > Rhodothermales > Salinibacteraceae > Longibacter. The sequence continues at coordinate 5,287 of JAAAOT010000160.1, forward strand.
TCTCTCTCCAAAAGAGGGAGCGCGCACCGTTTCCGGCGTTTCCCGTCACCTCTATCGCCGTCGGAGACCCGCCAAACCGATTTGAATCCAGACCCGTCGCAGGGACTCCTACCGACGGCTGCTGAGATTCACGGGGTTCGGCCGCCGCTACCGTTTCAGGTGCGGCAGGTCGTCCCCCCGCGCACGGATCGACCAGGACCGAGTCGTGCGCAACTGAGCGTCGGCGGCCAACGGATAGGGACATCTGCCGATACGGTGCGTCCCCCCTCGCTCCTTCATTGATTGATCCGCCTATGACTAATCGTGTAGTTGTCATTGGCGACGGTGGCGAGCGAACCCGGGCGCTCGAACAAAAAGTATTCGAGACCTGCGGTTGCACCGTTGCCATAGCAGACGATGTTGCATCAATCGGATCCGTGCTTGACCCTCCACCGGATGCCGTCCTTATCGATGTCGGTGAAGTAGACGGTTCCCCGGGGGGCGTATTTCGGGAGGTTCAGGAGCTGGTGCCAGATGTGCCGATCTGTCTGTCGAACGCGCCCGATGAGGTCGAGGCGGCCGTTCGCTTCGTCCGATCAGGGGCGTTTGACTATCTACCGAAAGGCGAATCGTCGGCATTAGATTGCGCATCCGTTCTCTCTAGGGCGGTTCAGGCTCGACGTCCCCGGCGTTCCCGATCGGTCGCCCGGAAAACGGGCAACAACAAACTGGTCGGCACGTCGGACGCCATGCAGCAGGTGTTCGACCGCATCGGCACGGCTGCACAGATCGACATGAACGTGATCGTGCGAGGCGAAAGTGGGACCGGAAAAGAGCTGGTTGCAAGCACGATTCACGCGCAATCGGGTCGTGACGCAGGTACGATGCGGATCGTGGATTGCACGACGGTCTCGCCGCAGGATCTGGAGCACGTCCTGCTCGAGGGTCGTCCCGGCGCCGAGCAGGAAACAGGTCTCGTGACCGACCGGCCCGGAGATCGAACCGTCGCACTCGACTACGTCGGGCAGCTGTCCGTCGACGCGCAGGCCACACTTACGCGCTGCCTCAAGGAGAAAACGCGGCGTCACGGGTCGTCGTCTCCGGGCGAAGATGCGGAGGCCCGCATCGCCCGCGTGATCGGCCTCACCCGAAACCGGCTCTGCGATGCTGTTCAGAAGGAGGAGTTTCGAAAGGATCTGTATTTCCGTCTTGCACAGTTCCCGATCGACCTGCCTCCGCTGCGCGAGCGCGAAGGCGACGTGCTTCAACTCACCCGGTATTTCCTGGATCGCCATATCGAGCAATGCCCGTCCCTGGAGAAGGCAGCGCTTACGTCGGAAGCGGAAGCGACCCTGCAGTCGTATTGCTGGCCGGGGAATGTCCGCGAGCTACTGAATGTCGTGGAGCGTTCAGCGTACGCGGCAGCGGCGTCGGATCGGTCCGTGATCGATGCAGACGACTTGATGCTCGAGCCGAATGATCCGGTGCACATGCCCGTCCTTCGCGCGGCGCCGGAGCCATCGAGCAACACCAGGGGAGACGGTGCCATTCTCCCTGACGGCAGGACGCCCCCTGAGGTGAATGCGTCGGCGTCCGGGGCAAGCGGGGAAAATACGTCGCCCGAAGGTGTATCTCTGGGAACGGAGGAGAAGCAGATCCTGCCCATGGAAGAACTGAAACGCCGCGCGGTTGAGCGCGCCTACCGGCTGTGCGACGGCGACGTCGACCACGCGGCGGTGGAACTCGACATCGGACGCTCGACCATGTACCGCATGCTGAAGCGATACGACATCCGGGACGACTGAGCGGGACGGTCGGCATGCGGCATTCCGCGGACGGGTGGATTCCGCGGACGGACGGCCGCCGGCGAGGATCACGGGCGTAACGCGTGGGTGCCGCCTGGCTGGGGTACCTGTAGCATCGAACCGACCGGAGGATGGCGGGACTCAACGCACGTCGGTTTCTTTCCACTGGATACCACAGATGATTTCTCCCATGGTATCTTCCCCAGATACGGAACATGGTGTCGCCATATATGTGGGCTATTTAAACACCAACTGAGCATGCCATCTATCAGAGGAATCATTTGACAGGCGATATACCGAGGTGCAAGCAGTGGGTTAGCGCTCTGCTTGCACATTTTTCGTTGTCGGCGCTTCACATGCTATGGTTGGCTGAAACTCCCCCTTCGTCAAAATAGCCCGCCCTATGCGACCAGAGACTGTTACGAAAGCAAAGACCCTTTTTCGAAATCCAATCCACTTCTGCCTGATCGTTCTTGGGAGCGCTCTACTCGTGC
>JAAAOT010000272.1 GCA_009908725.1 Bacteroidota bacterium
GGAGAGCTGGTTCAACTACAGCTTCATGATGGCGCGCGAGCGTTTCAAACCGGCGTTTCAGGATGCGTTCAACCAGGGCCTCGTCCCGCGCCCGACGGATCAGCGCCACACGTTCTCGGCGTTCGTTCAGGACTACGTGCCGGGAGACGACACCTGGAAGCTGCACCTTCGCGCGCTGTATGGCAGCGGCCTACCGTACACGCCGCCGGTGCCGGGGCCGGACGTAAACGGGCAACCGACCCGCCAGCCCGGCGACCGGATGTCGGAGCGCATCACCGCCTACCGGCGCGTGGACATCGGGGCGACGAAGGAGATCACCGTCGTGGAGAAAGGGATCGGCCGGACTCCAGTCCAGCTCGACCTCACCCTTGAGGTGCTGAACATGTTCGACATGGACAACACGGTCACCTACTCGTGGGAGGGCGACTGGACGCGTGTGCCGAAACGCCTCACGCCCCGCACGCTCAACGCCCGGATGCGCCTCACTTTTTAGGGGAAACACCGGGCAGGGCGACCGAGCCCGGAGCGGCGGCTACGCCGTTTTGAGCCGAAATGCGTTCCAGGTGACGAGGGCGCTGCTGCCGGCCATAACGATCACGGCCGCAATCGGGTGCAGCAGTCCGGCCACAGCCAGGCCCAGTCCGACCGCGTTGTAACCGAATGTCCACCACAGGTTCTGATGCACGATGCGCATCGTGCGGTGGGCGAGGTCGACGAGCTCTGCACAGACCGGCAGCTCCGGGTGGTAAAGCGCGATGTCGGCCGCGTCGATCGATACGCCGGCGCCGTCCGTGCGGGCAATGCCGACGTCTGCCTCGGCAATCGCCGCAGCGTCGTTGATCCCGTCGCCGATCATCGCGACGAACGCACCGTCTTCCTGAAGCTGCCGGACGTTCCGGGCCTTGTTTTCCGGACTGATGCCGGCCTCTACCTCGGTTTCCAGAGACGCTCCGAGTCGCCGACCCGCCGCTTCGCGGTCGCCCGTGAGCACACGGACGTGCAGCCCTCGCTGGCGCAACCGGTCCAGCGTCTGCCGCGCTCCGTCGCGCAGCCGCTCCGTGACGGTGATCAGGCCGACCACCCGGTCCCCCACGACGAGAACCATCGGCGTACGTCCATCGGCGATCGCCGCCGTCCAGCGTGCCTCCATGGCCGGCGGGACCCGGGCCGCAAGCCGCTCCACGACCTGCTCGTTGCCGATACCGACCGGAACCGTATCCCCCGATTCCCGGCGCCACCGCCCCACGATCCCGCCGCCCGGAATGGTTTCCGCGTCCCGGATGGTTGCCGCCTGCACGTCCGCTGCGTGCTCCCGGATGGCGCGTCCGATGGGGTGATGACTCGTTTCCTCCAGGCCGCAGGCAAGCGCCAGAATCGATTCTTCCGACCACTCCGCAGACGTCTCCGACGACGACCCGCCCATCCCGATCGTAGCTGACGCCTTCGTCCCGGTCACAGCCGCCGCGCGTTCGACGTAGACGTCCACGGATGGCGATTCGACGGTCGTCAGCGTCCCGGTTTTGTCGAATACCACCGTGTCGACGCGCGCGAGGTCCATGAGCGTCTCACCGTCTCGCACGAGGACGCCGTCGCGCGCCCCTTCCCCGAGACCGACAACCAGCGTGAGCGGGATCGCGATGCCAAGAGCACACGGACAGGTAATCAGCACCACGCTGAGCGAGGTGTAAAGGGCTTTTTCAAACCCTGCGGCGACGTACCACCCCGCAAACGTCGCCAGCGCAAGAAGAATGACCCCCGGAATCAGCACGCGCATGATCCGATCCGTGATCTGCTGGATCCGCGGCGGGCGCTCCAGGGCTCGCCGCATCATCTGCTCCACCTTTGCAAGCCGCCGCTCCTCCCCGACCGCAACCGCCCGCACGACCAATGCGCCGTCGACCGTGGCTGTGCCGGCGTAAACGGACGCCCCGGGCTCACGCACGACCGGCCGCGCCTCACCCGTCAGGCTGCTTTCGTCCACGTAGGCGCGGCCGTCCTCCACCACACCATCGACCGGGATGACGTCGCCCGTTCCGACGCGAATATGGTCGCCCGGCTCGATCGATCCCGAATCCACGCGGCCTTCGGAGGGGTGAAGGCGCCGGTACGTGGCGTCCGGCACGTCGAGCAGGTGTCGCAGGACGGTAGTCGTCCGGCCCTTTGCGCGGGCCGTCAGGTACCGGCCCAGCGTGTAAATCGCCAGCAGCATGACGGCCGTTTCGACGTACACCGGGCCCGTGCCGCGGAAATAGCTGAGGGCGCTGGCTGCGACGGCGCTTCCGGTTCCGAGCGCGAACAGGACGTGCAGGGAAAGCCGGCCGTGACTGAGATCGGCAAGGGCAGAGCGCGCGACCGGTAGACCGAGGAGCAACAGGGCGGGGACGGAAACGAGGAGCAGCACCCAGTGAGCGGTGCCCACTTCATGGTGCAGCGTCCGAAACGCCGCCAGCCCGTACTCCGAGCTGATCGCCAGGCTTAGGACCATCACAAACGCAGCCATGAGCAGACCTGCAAAGACGCGGACCAGCAGCGCCTGCTGCCGTTCGTCTTTGAGGACGTGTCCGCCGGCCTCGGTCTCATCGAGCATCCGGCAGCCGTAGCAGCAGTACGTTCCCGCCGCGGAGTCCGACGATACCGGATGCTCCCCGACCGGCAGCCCGCAATGGTCGCAGTAGTCTGACATGGTGTCTCGCTGCCGTGAAATCCAACGCCCGGCTCCGGGCGGTCGCGTGGGAGGCTTACAACCCGGACGCGGCGGCCAGATGCGGCTCCGCTTGCGATGCGTACGTCAGGTCGCGGCCCGAGTCCGTCCCCCGCATGAGCCGGAGCGCAGTTGTTGTGTCGCTCGCTGCAGCGCCGACCTCCATGTTCTCCGGCTGCATGAGCTCTTCCGCCGTCCACGGCTGAACGCGTCCGCCTGTCGCATCGCGCACGGTCTTAACCTCGTCGGCGGTCACCTCCGAGGCGTCGTTTTCCCAGCTCTGCCGGACGTGCGTGATCACCGCGGCGATTTCGGCATCGCTTAGCTGACCCCAGGCCGGCATGTTGCCGTTGTATACGTTCCCTCGCACCTCCACCTCTCCGATCATCCCATGCAGGAGGATGCGGATGATCTGGCCTTTGTTGTCCGTCACCCACCGTGCGCGATTCAGCGGGGGAAAGGCTCCGCTAACCCCTTCACCATTCGCCTGATGACAGTTCGCGCAGCGCGAGCTGTAAATCTGCGCACCGTCGACCTCCACCTCCTCCGGCGCGGCACCGGTCGTGGCAACCGGCTTGGACGACTGCAGCCACGGGTCCGGGCTGAAGTCGCCGATGTAGCTCCCGAGGTAGAACGTGCTGAAAAGGATGACTCCGAAAATCACCATCCACAGCCACATCGGCGGCGCTTCCATGCCTTCCGGGGGAAGCGGCTGCTCCCGGAAGAGCGGCGCCAGCATATCGATCGGTTCCGGCGAAGATTCCTCCCGTTGCGGCGCGGAGGCACCGTCGTCGGCGGGACGGTCGGCGGACCCAGGAGATGTTGAGGGATCGTCAGGCATGAGCGAGCGGGATAAGCGTGAAACGGCACCGGTGGGATACGGCCCAGGAGATCAGCCGTCGCGATTCTCCTCGAGCGGTTCCAGCCGGAGCGTCATCAGGTAATCGTAGAGATAGAGAGCCTCCTCCTTCGCGACCACGACCTTGCCCTCGGGCGGGGCGTACTCGGGGCTGATCGGCACCGTGACGTCCGATGGCAGAACGTTGCTCCGCGACTTCACCTCGAACATGTACGGGTAGGCGGGCATCACAGAGCCCGGGCTGACGGATCGAGGCTGGTACAGGTGGGCCAGATGCCAGTCCCGGCTCGGCTGTCGGCTGGCGATGTCGTGCAGATCCGGCCCCGTCCGCATGGTGCCGAGCTGGTGCGTCTCGTCGTAGACGTAATCGCCCGGAAACGACCCGCGGCTGCCCCACCCGCGCTGGATGTCGGCGCCGAACCCGTCCGGTCGTACCTGCTGCGTGTGGCAGTAGAGGCAGCCGTCGCGAATGTAGATCTCGCGTCCACGCTGCTCTTCAAACGTATAGTCGTCCGTCCCCGGTGTGGGCTCAATCGTCGAAAGCTGCAGGCCCGGCAGCAGCGCCAGCGCCGTGAAGCTCATCGAGATCGCGGCAAACGCGCCGAGAAAGATGAGGAGAGAACGGGTCATGGGAAGGGCGAATTAGGAATTGCGAAGGTCGAATTGCGAAAGGCGAATTGCGAAAGGCGAATTGCGAGTGAGTCCTTACCGTGCCGTCTGGTGCTGCAACTCGACACTCCCCACTCGACATTCGACGCTGACTAGAGCCCGGGGCTGTCCTGCGTCTCTTCGGAATCTGCGTCCATGGACGGGGCCTGCCGGGAGCTTCCGTCGCCGGCGCTGGAGCCGAAGAGACCGGCGGGTGCCGGATGGAAGTAGACCGGGCCGTCACGGCGCTCGCCGCTCTTCGCGATGATCCGGTACAGCAGATAGGCGAAGACGAAGTGCCCGATCGTCATGAGGCTGCCGGCTACGGATCGGACCACGAGCCACGGTTTGGTGTCGTCTACGATCGTCAGAAAGTCGATCGACGGGTCCAGCATCTGCAGGCCCTGGATGACGCCGCCAATCGTGAGGGCGGTGAAGTAGGCGCCGACGCCGAGGCCGGTCGTCCAGAAATGGATGCTGATGAGCCGCGGACTATCCCACTCCCAGTTCGTCACGCGGGGCATGATGTAGTACATCGCCCCGAACATGATCATCGACGCGAACGCGTAGACGCCGAGGTGGGAGTGCGCGATCGTGTAGTGGGTGAAGTGCGTGACCTCCTGCCACGAGCGCAGCGACTGCAGCGAGCCCTGCAGGCTCACGGCCGTGTAGCTCATTGCGCCGAAGACGACGAAGCGGAGTGTCGGACTGTACTTCAGTTTCTTGAAATGCCCGACCACCGTCATGTGGTGGTTCACGGCGACGACCACCACCGGGACGATCATCATGACGCTGAACACGATCGAAACCGTCACCACCCACTGCGGTGCAGGCCCGCCGACGAGGTGATGCACCCCGGCCCAGTTGTAGAAAAGAGCGAGCGTCCAGAAGCCGAGGTACGACAGGTGATAGCTGTAGACCGGGCGTCCGATCACTTTCGGGATGAAGTAGTAGGCCGCCGCGAGACCGGCGGGTGTGATCCACAGGCCGAGGATGTTATGGGCGTACCACCAGTTGGCCGTGGCCTCGGGCACGCCGGAGTAGATGGGCAAGAGGACGGCCACGACCAGGAACGGCCCCCACAGCATGGACGCGCCGAGGTACCACACCGAGATGAAGAGGTGCTTCACGCGACGCTGCTGCAGGGTGAGCAGGAAGGACGCGACGACGAGCAGCATCGCCGGGACGATGAAAGCGAACGCGTAATACGGCATCTCCACCCATTCGATGGCGCGGGAGTGGCCGATCAGAATGCCGATCGTGCCCAGGAGCATACCCACGTTCCAGAGCGCCACGCTCGTCATCATCATCCAGCGGCCGCGCAGGCGGGTCTTCAGCAGGCGGGCCCAGAGCCAGGTCCCGACACCGACGCCGGCCATCGAGATCCAGCCGTAAATCACCGTGTTGAGGTGCGCGGGACGAATACGGCCGAACGTCAGCCAGCCCTGCTGAACCAGCCAGTCGGGCATGTTGAACTTGAGGCTGGCTACAATCGCGAGCACCGACCCGATCAATAGCCAGAAGACCGAGCTGGAGACAAACGCGATGACCGGCCACCGCGTCGAGTGGTCGACCGTGCGGCGCCAGTTGGCCTCCAGGGTCTCCGAGGTCGACCCCGGGGGCATCCCGGGCGTGGTGGGTTCGCGATCGGCGTCAGACGCAGGCATAAACGGGCGAAACGTGAGTGGCGCAGGGTGGCGGTTTCATTGCGACGTCGACCCGGACGCGGCGTCCCGGGACGCATCGGGATGTTCGTCGGGATAGAACACCTGATCCTGAGGCTGGCCGACCGGCTCATCCTCGTCAAAGATGACGTACGCACCCGACTTCAAGTTGTCGAACAGCCCCGCCCGGTACGCTCGAAACAGAATCGTGAGCGTAATGGCGGCTCCGGTCATGAGCAGCGCCAGAATGGCCGACAGCGGGAGATACGTCATGATCAAGTGGGATGTAGACAGATCGGCATCCGGAAAAAAGAGAAGCGGAATTCAGGCTGCCAGTTGATTCAGGCTCTCCACGGGCGGACCGGGCCGGTCGGGGGACGGGCGATCAACCACGACGGCCGTCTCGTCCGCCGACTCGGACTGGCGTGTATCGATGTCCTGCAGGACGTAATACAGCATCACGCCGAGGAACAGCGCCGAAACGAGAAAGAGCGCAAGCACCAGCCCGTTCGTGGCGCGCTCGATATTGTAGGAAGACTCGGACATTCTCTGCGGACCCGGATACGTAGTAACGTGTTAACACAACCTACCGGTTGTATCGTCGCTCGGCGGGGAAGATCCCCGACGAGGTGCAGGTTCGATGAGCAATTGCACGTGAGGCGTCATCCCGGTTGCACCCTTACATATAATAAGTGACGGCGGGGGCGAATTACCTGCTTCTCACGGTGGTTCACGCCATCGTTTCGAGACACGGACGCAACCTCGGCGCACCCCATTCGCCCCGTACGTTTTCAATATGGAAAACCTCGCAACGTGTGCGGGCTTTCATCGTAAGGTACGTGTTTCTTCTCTCTCCATCTTCCCACCTACCGTTCACTCTAACTCGATGCCATGACCGAAGAACTCGTCCCGCAAAAGCAAATCGAGCGGGCGGCCCAGCGGTTTAAAATATTGAGCGAGCCCGTACGCCTGGAGCTGTTGAATCAGATGCAGATCCACGGTGAGCAGACGGTTAGCGAGCTCGTCGAGGCCACAGGACACAGACAGGCGAATGTGAGCAAGCATCTCGGACTGATGGCCAGCGAAGGACTCCTCGATCGCCGCAAAGAAGGGCTGTACGTCTACTATCAAATCAGCGATCCAACCCTCTCGGCGCTCTGTATGCTGGTCTGCGGTCGTCTCCGTGAAGAAACCAACGGCGTAGAGTAGCCGCCCCATCGTCCCTCGGTCACAGAACCGTAAGTCTACGCACGGCCCGCGTTCGCCCCCACCGAACCGGGCCGCTCGCGTTTACCGTACGGCCGGTGTGCGGTCGCACGTCGAGCGAACAGCCCTTTCCGATCTGTCGCAACGGTCCACTTCTTTCCATCGCCGATCGCGAAGCTCCGGACCGCCGCCGCCTGTCCCAACCGGCACTTAATTTGCATACAACAAGAATATCAAATCGCACAGTGATTGAGTTATAGCCGCGGGGGGGTGGCAGAAGGGTATCTGGAATGGTATCCCGTCACGGTTTTCCTCCGCCGTACCGCTTCCCTCCTTCCTGCTCCCCGCGACGTGCCGGTGCCTCTCAGCCCATGACCGACTTCGCCGCCATCGCCGAGGCCGTCGCCTGCGGACTCATCGTTGTAGATGAGGACGCGTCGATCCGGT
>JAAAOT010000090.1 GCA_009908725.1 Bacteroidota bacterium
TGTCGAGGTCGTCTTTTTGGAGGACGGCAGAAGCTTGAATCATGTACTCAGGGCATGGAGTGCGAGACGCCGGGACTTATGGTACCTTTTTTCCGCTGCAAGGTTCATCCCAGACACACTGCGGGACGCTCCGGACAGCGGTACGCCTCCATGCTCTCGACCCCTCCCATGCGAAAAGCACCACCCCGGGGTGTCGGAGTGGTGCTTCCGGTGCTTCTCTTGCCGCTGTGGAGGCCGTCAGGCCGCTCCAGCTGCTGCTTCTTCTGTTTCCTCGGACTCTTCGCGGCGACCCTTGCCGCTTCCTCGGCGGGTGCTGCTCTTGCCGCTGCCTGCCGTCGAGGGCTGGACGTCGTTGTAATCGACCAGTTCGACGACCGCTTCCTCGGTGCCGTCACCGCTCCGCCGGCCGAGCTTCACGATACGGACGTAGCCGCCGGGGCGATCGCCGACTTTGACGCCGACCTCGTTAAAGAGCTCCTTCACGGCCTCCTTATTCTGGAGGCGACGAAAGACCTGGCGCCGGTTGTGCTCGGTATCGTCCTTCGCTCGCGTAATGAGCGGCTCGATGAACGGCCGAAGGGCTTTGGCCTTCGCTACGGTGGTCCGAATCTGCTTATGCTCGATCAGCGCGCTTGAAAGCGACTGCATTGTCGACTTCCGGTGGGCGCTTGTACGACCGAGCTTCTTTCCTTTCTTGCGGTGTCTCATAGTGTGTCGTTATGCGTCTTGCGTTGTGCGGTACCGTTGGCGCGTGGCGCGCCGCTCCCCGAATGCGGGGGGCCGGCTACGCACGACGCCGAACGCAGAACAGGAGTTGATTTCGTCAGCGAGTGGCCAGGGTCACGTGCGGCGGTCGCGGGTACTGCATGAACCCGTTCCGCCACGCGACCGATCAGGTGCTGGCCTGCTCTTCGAGGTATTCTTCGACATTCATCCCGAACTCGAGGCCGCGGTCGTCCAGGACCTCGACGAGCTCCTGTAGCGACTTCCGGCCAAAGTTCCGGAACTTGAGCATCTCGTTCTCCTCACGACGCACAAGGTCGCCGATCGTCTTGATGCTCGCCGCCTTGAGGCAGTTGTGCGAGCGGACGGACAGATCGAGCTCGTCCACAGGCTGCGCGAGCAGCTCGCGAATCCGCTTGACCTCTTCGTCGACTTCCTGCTCCTCGACCACCGGCTCCGGCTCCTCGTCGAGGCTGATGAAGAAGTTGACGTGGTCGCGGAGAATGCTTGCCGCCTGGGTGAGCGCCTCTTCCGGCGTCACGGACCCGTCGGTGTCGACATCGATCGACAGCTTCTCGTAGTCGATACGCTGCCCGACACGTGTCGGCTTGACCGAGTACTTCACGTTGCGGATCGGCGTGAAGATCGAGTCGATGGCGATGACGCCAATCGGATCGTCTTCCCGCTTGTTCTCCTCGGACGGGACGTACCCACGGCCGTTGCCGATCCGGAGATCGACGTTGACGACAGCATCTTCAGCCAGCGTCGCGATGTGTAGGTCCGGGTTCAGCACCTCAAACTCGGCGGTGGCATCGGCGATGTCCTGTGCCGTCCAGTCGCCCGGGCCTTCCAGACTGAGGTGAAGGTGCCCTTCCTGAGCCTCTTCGCTCTTGAAGCGGACCTCCTTCAGGTTCAGGATGACGTCGGAAACGTCTTCCGTCACACCCGGGATCGTGGAGAACTCGTGCTGGACCCCATCGATCTTGATGGCGGTGATGGCGAGGCCGCGGAGGGACGACAGCAGCACCCGGCGGAGGGCGTTACCGATGGTCACGCCGAAACCGCGTTCGAGCGGCTCGACGATAAAACGCCCCGAGGTGTCCTCGGCTTCATCAACCTGGACGCCTTCCGGCATCTGAATCCCGTAGTTATTCATACGCTCGGTTCGGTAGAGATTTTCAACAAACGCGTGGGAAGCGAAGACCTCGGTCACGTCGTGGAGGCGTGCCGGTTGCTTCCCGTTAGAGCAGAAGGCAACAGGGCGGGACAGCGGATCGCCGCCGTGGTGAGGCGTGATCGCCGCGGCCCTGTCGTTCGTCGCTTACTTCGAGTAAAGCTCGACGATGAGCTGCTCGTTGATGTTTTCCGGAATGTCTTGCCGTGCGGGGTAATCCAGAAACTTCCCCTTCATGGCATCACGGTCGAAGTCAAGCCACGAGAAGTTGCGGCGCTGACGCTGCACATTGTCCTTCACAACTTCGAGATTGCGGCTCTTCGGGCGGACCGACACCACGTCGTTCGGACGCAGCGCATAGGATGGCACGTTAACGACCCGGTCGTTCACCATGATGTGGCGATGCGACACGAACTGACGAGCCTGACGCCGCGTGCGGGCAATGCCCAAACGGAACACCGTGTTGTCCAGGCGCGACTCCAGGAGGAGGAGCAGGTTCTCACCCGTCACGCCTTCCTGGCGCGAGGCCTTGTCGAACAGGTTCTTAAACTGCTTCTCGAGCAGGCCGTAGGTGTACTTCGCTTTCTGCTTCTCTTTCAGCTGAACGGCATACTCGCTTTCGCGACGGCGACGGCGGCGGCCGTGCTGTCCCGGCGGGTACGGCTTCCGCTCCAGCGCTTTGGACGGGCCGAAGATCGGCTCCTTAAAGCGACGGGCGATTTTTTGCTTGGGGCCTCGGTATCGAGCCATGTGTGAGGGAGACGAGTTTCGTAGTTCGAGAAAATGGGGGTGAACCGGCAGCAGAACCTGTGGCTCCACTGCGGCTCGGCGAATCGAAGATCAAACGCGGCGGCGTTTGGGAGGACGGCAGCCGTTGTGCGGTAGGGGCGTCACGTCGCGGATGGTCGCAACCTCAATGCCGACCTCCGACATCGCGCGGATAGCTCCCTCGCGACCGGAACCGGGACCCTTCACGAAGACGTCGACACGACGCAGACCCAGGTCGTACGCTTCCTGAGCAGCAGCTTCGCCGGCCTTCTGCGCAGCGTACGGCGTATTCTTGCGGCTTCCTTTGAAGCCCATCTTGCCGGCGCTCGCCCACGAGATCGTGTTGCCGTACTGGTCGGTGATCGTGACGATGACGTTGTTGAAGGTCGCCTTGACGTAGGCACGACCATTCGACTCAACAACGACGTTCTTTTTGCGGGCGGAGCGTTTGCCCCGCTTCTTTCCTCCTTTTGCCATAATGGATCAGTCGATTCGGTACAATGTGTTGCGTCTCTGCACGAGGAGACGTTTCCCCGTAGCAGGCGATCAGAGATCTAGCAGGAACCCATGCGGAATAAGGGCGAGCCATCGCCCCGGCGACCCGACACCGCCCGGCTGGACCGTGCGCGTCGGGCTCCGCAGCCTATCCGGTTACTTGCGCGGCGCTGCCTTCTTGCCGGCGACGGTCTTACGCCGTCCCTTCCGGGTCCGCGCATTCGTCCGCGTCCGCTGGCCGTTGACCGGCAGACCTTTCCGGTGGCGAAGACCGCGATAGCAGCCGATGTCCATGAGGCGCTTGATGTTCATCTGCACCTCCGTGCGCAGCTGCCCTTCGACGGTGTACTCCTCCTCGACGATGCGCCGCACCTGGCGGGTCTGGTCTTCCGTCCACTCGCGCGGGCTCTTCTCGAGGTCGATGCCAACGCGCTCAACGATGTCCTTGGCGCGAGACTGGCCGATGCCATAGATCTCGGTGAGCGCAATGACACCGCGCTTGTGGTCCGGTACGTCAACTCCTGCAATACGTGGCATAAATGGGTTCGGTTATGCGTTCTCTCAAAAGGTACGTGGCGTCGATCGCAGCGAGTGCGATTCGTGGCCTTCGCATCCAGGTCATGAGGGCGAAACAGACGCCTCACACCGAGATGCGTGCCGGAGTCACCCGATGGACCTTTTCAAGAAAGGCGGTTCGTTGAGCGGCGTCCGTGGTGGACATGGTGCGCTCACGTCATCAGGCGATGGGCGGGAATTTAAGTGTCAAATGGCTGGAACGACCGATCATGCGCGATTTCCACGCCAACATCGAGATTCGAGCCATGCCATTTCAGACACGTTGATACTATGTTTTATACCGAAAGGTTCGGCACACACAGACCTCCCAACATGAAGACTGTGCCCGAATTCGCATCGACAGCGGACACATCGTTTGTCGGGCCGATACGCGCTCCTACTTGTACCGGTAGACGATCCGGCCTTTGGACAGGTCATAGGGCGAAAGCTCGACCTTGACGCGGTCTCCGGGCAGGATCTTGATGTAATTCATCCGCATCTTGCCGGAGAGAAGCCCGAGAATCTCGTGCCCGTTCTCCAGTTTGACGCGAAACTGCGCATTCGGGAGGGCCTCGATGACCTCTCCGTCCTGTTCGATGGCTTCTTCCTTAGCCATTAGCCGTGCTGTTGTGTGTGACAGATGGTGTCGTTTCGTACGGTGGGTCGACCACGTCTTCGATGTACTCGAACGTGGTGAGGATCTCGGCCTCGCCGTCGCCGACCGCAATCATGTGTTCGTAATGGGCCGATGGCTTTCCGTCCGCGGCGCGAATCGTCCAGCCGTCCGGGTCGACGTCGATAGACGCCGTACCCTGATTAACCATCGGCTCGATGCAAGCTGTAAGGCCCTTCTTCAGCTTCCGACCACTGCCGGGCTTGCCGAAGTTGGGAATCTGAGGTTTTTCGTGCAGCTCTTTCCCGATTCCGTGCCCGACGAGGTCGCGAACTACCCCGTATCTCCGCGAGGAGCAGTAGTCCTCGATAACATGGCCGATGTCACCCACGCGGTTCCCGGCGATAGCCTGTTCAATGCCGAGGTAGAGAGCGCGGTAGGTGGCCTGGCAAAGAGAGCGTGCCTCCTCGTCGATCTCACCGACGGCGAAGGTAAACGCGCTGTCGCCAAAGTATCCGTTCAGTTCGACGCCGCAGTCAACGGAGAGAAGGTCACCGCTCTGAAGGGCATAGTCGTCCGGGATGCCGTGCACCACCGCTTCGTTGACGGACGTGCAGAGCGTGCCCGGAAAGACGTTCTCCCCCACTTTGTAGCCCTTGAATGCGGGCTCGGCGCCGTGTGTTCGAATGTAGTCTTCAGCGATCGCGTCCAGTTCTTCCAGCGTCACGCCCGGCTCGACGTGCTCAGCGACTTTCCCGAGGGTGCGCCCCACGAGATCGGCGCTCTCACGCATCAGATCAATCTCCCGCCGGCTTTTCAGTTGAATCATGAACGCACCTCGTATTCGTTGGACGACCCGCTGAATCCAGTTCATAGACGGACATGAGTTGAGGGGTACCGACCGACCGAACGGCCGGGCGAACCCCGCTCGTACTGATCACACGCGGCGGCCACGCATCTTGCCGCTCTTCATGAACCCGTCGTAGTGGCGCATCAGCAGGTGACTCTCGATCTGCTGCAGCGTGTCGAGCGTAACCTGAACGAGGATCAAGAGGCTCGTTCCCCCGAAGAACATCGCAAAGCCCTGGGTGACGCCGAAGGCCATCGCGAAGGACGGGAGGATGGCGACGAATCCGAGAAAGACCGATCCCGGGAGCGTAATCCGGGTCAGGATCGTGTCGATGAACTCACTCGTCTGCTTGCCGGGACGGATGCCGGGGATAAACCCACCCTGCCGCTTCATCGTGTCCGCCATTTGCTGCGGGTTGACCGTGATCGCCGTATAGAAGTAGGTGAAGAAGACGACGATCACGAAGAACAGCACGGAGTAGCCCACGCTGTCGATCTGCCCGAACCAGGCACCGATCTGCTGCGCCATCTCGTTGTCCGGCATGAACGAGGCGAAGGTGCCCGGAATAAACATGATGGACTGCGCGAAGATAATCGGCATCACGCCCGCCGCGTTGACGCGGATCGGCAGGTACTGCGTCGAGCCGCCGAATGACTTCCGGCCCACGACCCGCTTGGCGTACTGCACCGGGATCCGGCGCATCCCCTGCGAGACGAGAACCACTCCGGCGGTCACCAGGACCCAGACGCCGATCTCGATCAGAACGATGAAGATGTTATCGCCGTTGATGTCGATCTCGTTGAAGAGCGACTGCGGGAGAAAGGCGATAATCCCGACCATGATGATGAGCGAGATGCCGTTTCCGATCCCCTTCTCGCTGATCCGCTCACCGAGCCACATGACGAAGACGGTTCCACTCGTCAGAACGAGGACCGTCGTGATCATGAAGAGCGTCTTATCGATCACGATGGCGGTTCCCGTCTGGCCGTAGCTCAGGTTGATCGCGTAGCCAATCGACTGGAGTGCTGTAATCCCGACCGTGCCGTACCGGGTGAGCTGCGTAATCCGGCGACGGCCGTCCTCCCCCTCCCGCTGCAGCTTCTGGAAGTACGGGACGACGGCACCCATCAGCTGGATGATAATCGAGGCCGTAATATACGGCATAATGCCGAGGGCGAAGATCCCCGCTTGACGGAAGGCGCCCCCGACGAACATGTCGAGGAATCCGAAGATGCCTCCGGTGCCGGTTTGCGCGTTCACGTCGGCAAGGGTCGCAGCATCCACCCCGGGCAGCGTGACGTACGTCCCGAAACGGTAGACTACGAGAAGACCCAGCGTGTACAGAATGCGATTCCGCAGGTCTTCAATCTCCCAGATGTTGCGAATACTTTCGGCGAAGCCAGCCATAACGTCCGTCGGTCTGCACTCGGCCCCCGTGGGGCAAACCAAGCGCGTCGTATGATTCGGATAGAGGGAAAGGGGTCGACCGCCGGGACCTACCGCCTGGTGCGGTAGATCTCCCGGTCGGAAGAGGGTTACGCATCGAGAAGGGTGACCGATCCACCCGCCTCTTCAATCTTCTTCTGCGCGCTCTCACTGAAGGCATGCGCCGACACGTCCAGGGCGACATCGATCTCGCCGTCACCGAGGATTTTTACGTACTCCGGATCGCGAATGGCGCCGGCGTCATCGAGAACGTCGGGCGTCACCGGATCTGATGCATCGATCCGTCCTTCGGCAACGAGGCGCGCAATACGCGACACGTTGACGATGCTCGGTTCGACGCGGAAATTGTTAGTAAAGCCGAACTTCGGCAGGCGACGATACAGCGGCATCTGACCGCCCTCGAACCACATGGGGCGATTCTTCGAGCCGGAGCGGCTGCTCTGTCCCTTGTCGCCGCGGGTGGACTGGTGTCCACCACGGCCGGAACCGACGCCGCGCCCGAGACGCTGTTTGTCTTTCGTTGCGCCCTCTGCGGGCTTGAGGTTGCTGAGATCCATAATCAGGAATGTTGGGCTGGCGCTCGCGCCGGCACGACCGGACGGTCCGGGGTGCAGGGGCGAACTCGCGTGAACGGAGAATATCGGTTCGGAGGCGGGAGCCGCCGGACAGGGGCTTACGCGTCGACTTCTTCTACATCGACGAGGTGAGCCACCTTGTTAATCATGCCGCGGATCTGCGGCGTGTCCTCTTGCTTCACGGAGTCGCGGATCTTGCGTAGACCCAGCGCTTTCAGCGTGTCCCGCTGCTTCTTCGAGCGGGAGTTCTTGCTCCGCACCTGCGTGATTTTTAGTG
>JAAAOT010000372.1 GCA_009908725.1 Bacteroidota bacterium
GCCCGTATCGAGGTCGGCGAGCCTGCTCCCGACTTTTCCGGCCCCACACAGGATGGCTCCGAGATTACACTCAGCGATTTCCGCGGCGAGTGGGTTGCCCTGTATTTTTATCCGAAAGACGACACACCTGGCTGCACCAAGCAGGCGTGCAACCTGCGGGACGGGATGTCCGAACTGTCGGAGCACGGCGTTCGTGTCATCGGCGTCTCCGAAGATGACGTGGAGTCGCACAGCGATTTTGCGGACAAATACGACCTCCCGTTTCCCATCGTTGCCGATCCCGAGCATGAGATTCTGGATCAGTACGGCGTGTACGGCGAGCGAAACATGTACGGGAATACGTTTCTTGGGACGGCGCGCACAACGTATCTGATTGATCCGGACGGCGTCATCCGCCACGTGTTCAAGCGGCCGAAGACAGGCGACCACACCGCGGAGATCCTGAAGAAACTCGAGGGTCTTGCGTAGGCGCGCCGCTCGAACATTTCGATACGCATCAAGTAGGGGGCTACCGTGATGAAGGCGGCGCAAGCTTCCATGCTCTACGTTCTTCGCCGTCCGGGTCCGTGCCACCGTTGATCGACTGCCAGACGTTCGTCCATGGTTCACGACAAGTATGAGCCCGTGATCGGGCTGGAGGTTCACGTCCAGCTCGATACCGCGTCTAAGGTTTTCAGCCCGGATTCGACGGCATTCGGTGCCCGGCCGAACACCCAGGTCGACCCCATCTCGCTCGGCCATCCGGGGACGCTACCGGTCCTCAATGAGAAGGTGATTCAGTACGTCCTTCGTCTAGGGCTTGCCACGCGGTGCAAGGTGTCACGTCGGTCGGTCTTTGCGCGCAAGCATTACTTCTATCCGGATCTGCCGAAAGGGTATCAGATCTCCCAGTACGACACGCCAATCTGTTACGACGGCTTCGTGGAGATCGACCTCGAAAGCGATGATGGTGCCGCGAGCAACGGTGCCCTGGATGCCGCGGAGTCCCCGGCGTCAACGAAACGGATCGGGCTGACCCGGATCCACATCGAGGAGGATGCCGGGAAATCGACCCACGCGGAGACCGGGTCGCTGGTGGATTACAACCGGTGCGGGGTCCCGCTGCTGGAAGTCGTTTCCGAACCGGACCTACGCTCGCCGCGAGAAGCCTATCTCTACTTGAAGAACCTCCGAAAGCTGGTTCGCTACCTCGGAATCAGCGATGGCAACATGGAGGAGGGTTCGTTGCGCTGCGATGCGAACGTGAGCGTCCGACCATGCGGTCAGAATCGGTTTGGTACGCGGACCGAACTGAAGAATCTCAACTCGATGCGTCATGTCGAACAGGCGCTTGAGTACGAGATCACACGACAGATCGCAAGCGTCGAAGCCGGTACGCCGGTGGAGCAGTGCACACTTCTGTGGGACGCCGACGCAGGCGAGACCCGGACGATGCGTTCGAAGGAGGACGCGCAAGATTACCGGTACTTCCCCGACCCGGACCTCGTCGCGATCAATATTTCCGATGAGGACATCCGGTCCGTACGGGAAAACCTTCCCGAGATGCCGGACCAACGCCGGGAGCGATTCATGTCGGACTTCGGTCTTCCAGCGTATGACGCCGGTGTGTTGACGGAAGAGCGAGAGGTGGCTGAGTACTTTGAGGACACACTTCGCGCTCTGTTTAAGCGCACCAAAGGAGGCGACACCCGCACGCAGGCGAAGCTCGTGTCGAACTTCGTGATGACGGATGTGCTGCGCGTCACAAACGAGGACAATATTTCGGTCCAAGAACTCGCAGTCACGCCCCGTCGGCTGGCGCAGCTCGTGTACCTGCGGATCGAAGACAAGATCAGCTCGAGCGGTGCGCAGGACATCTTCGAGATGATGCAAGACGACCACGAGTCGTCCGCCGGGAAGCTCGCGGATGAAAACGACCTCATACAGGTATCCGACCGATCAGACATCGAGCCCGTGGTTGAGTCGATCCTGCAAGAGAACGGAGGAAAGGTCGATGCCTACCTCGGCGGGAAAGAGGGATTGCTCGGCTTCTTTATCGGTCAGGTCATGCGATCGTTCGACGGCTCGCCCAACCCGGAGGTCGTTCGCGACGTATTACAAGAAAAGCTTGAGGCGCGCCGATCCGATGACTCGACCGCTTGATGCCCCGGCCCATCATCTGGCCGGCCCCACTCGTAATGATTATGCCCCCGATCACCGCGCCGCGGCTGCGGCCCCATTTTCGTGAACGCCCCCGCTGAACGCTGTCCCGGCCGCGGAGCCGGTCTCTCTCCTCTCTCCACCGTGTCTCTCCCGTACGGCCTTTCCGTTCTGGCGTTGACGGGCGCGATGGTGCTCCTTTTCGTCGCCGGATGCAGCGATTCGTCGTCGGGCTCGGAGCCCGTTCAGAGTGTCCTCAGTGGGCATATCACAGTGGATGCCAGCGTCGACGGCTCCGCTGACTTTTCCGGCTTCGAGGTTCTCGTCATTCGTCCCGAGGGGCGACGGCTGGACACGCTCGGACGCGCTGAAACGGCCAAAGACGGCGGGTATCAGGCTATCGTGACGGCGCCCGAACGCGGTGTCTATCCGCTGGTCATCCGCCGGCGTGGCGACGTTCTTCTGCGCACGGACTACGTGGTCGCGGACGGCGATACGGCGTCGATGAACATCGCCTTTCCGTTCACGGGCAACTACGTGCCGATTCGTTCGAAGGAGAACTCGGCGCTTCTCGCGTATCGCAATACGTTGGGACTCCATCGGCAGCGGCTCATGCGGCGGCTGCAGAACGACGTTTACTCGGAGAACAACGTCTCCATGAACGTCCGGCAGACGAGCAGCATTCTCTGGGGGATGCGCGACAACTACGACGGGACGTACGCGGCGCAGATTGCATCCGTGGAGTCTCTTGCCCTCCTGGAGTCGTGGAATGATTCACTCGTCGTTGTACGTGCACGTCAGATCGAGCCGTCCAACCCGCGTTTCGTGACGGCCGGCCGCATTGCCCGTCGTGCAGAGGCCCGGTTGAGCGGACAGGAGGCGGCCGTGTCGTTGATTTCCACTTTTAAGGAGCGAGCGGTTACCGACGATCAGCGAGCCGCGCTGCGGGCCGAGCTGGTTCGGACGTACATCGACAGTCTGGACGAGCAGAACGCCATTGCTGCAGCCAACGATCTCGCAGATGCATACGGGGACTCGCGCTGGGCCGAGTGGGCGGAACGCGCCCGCTATGAGGTGGAGAACCTGCTTCCGGGTAAGCCGGCGCCGGAAGTGACGGCGCGAACCGTCGAGGGAGAGGCGGTCGAACTCGACGACTACAGCGGGTATCTCGTCGTACTGGAGTTTTACCATCCATCCGATGAGATGTATCAGCGCCAGATTCCCACGAGAAATGCGCTCTACGAGGCGACCCGCCGGGACTCGGTCGCCTTCATCTCCGTGTCGCTGGAGCCGGATTCGCTTCTGAACCGGGCCTTCTTTGACGGTCGCACCCTTCCGGGCAAACACGTTATCGCCGCCGACGGCGACGAGGATCCACTGGTTGAGGCGTATAATGTCGGAACCATTCCGACGCGGTACCTGATCGACCGCGACGGGGCCATCGTGAACAAGTACCCGGGAGCAACCTTCTTCTCCATGCAGGATGCCATCACCGAGCGGCTGAATGCCCGCCCCGAACGGCGCATCAGCCCTCGACCACCCGCTCCGTGATCGGTCCTCCTGCGTGGGTGTTCACGGTTCATTTCGTGAACGTCCTGCCAATCCCCGGCGTATGGCGCGGCTGTCGGACGAACGTAACGCTTCGATGGCCGCGAATACCTTGATCTACGACCCTATCGTTTTGTACATTAAAGGTTGTTTGATCGACGTTTGAGGGTGATGACTTCACCCGGGATCATCGGTCGGTCGACACAAGCCTACGGCCGTTTGAAGCCGGGCCATCGAACCATACCACCGAATCTCACACTGCACACCACATGGGTACACTCGCCTACATCAAGAACTTCATACGGGACCGTGATGTCGCGGCAATCACGCCGTCCTCGAAGTTCCTCGTTAAGCGCGTGTGCAAGTGGATCGATTTCGACACGCCGCGCCGCATCGTCGAATACGGTCCCGGCACCGGGGTCTTCAGCAAGTACCTGCTGGAGAACATGCACAAGGATTCTGAGCTCATCATGATCGAGGGCAACGCCTCGTTCGTGCAGTCCCTCCGGCAGTATTGCGAAGGCGACGAGCGGGCGGTGGTCGTGCACGACCGCGCAGAAAACGTGCGGCAGATCATGAACACCCACGGCGTGGAGCGGGCCGACTACGTCCTGTCCGGCATCCCGTTTTCTTTCCTGGATGAGGACGTCAAGCACGAACTCATCAGCCGCACGCGAGACGTGCTGACGTCGGACGGTAAGTTTCTCGTCTACCAGAACTACAACCACATGGAGAAGCCGCTCCGCCGTCACTTCGACTCCGTAAAGCGAGAGTACGAAATACTGAACCTGCCGCCGATGTTTGCCTATGAAGCGCTGAAGTAACGCCCCAGAGTCTCCGTCTGGCCATCGCACGAGGCGGTAGACCATCCGCACCTAGCGGCACATGCCACGTTTCGCCATTCTCACGTAGAACGCCTGATCCGACCTATGTTGATCGCCGGGAACTGGAAAATGAACACGGACGTGGCGAGCGGAACGAAGCTCGCGTCCGACATTGCGAAGGCGGCCGCAGACGCCGACCTCGGGAGCGTGGCGCTGGCGGTCTGCCCGCCCTACGTCAGCTTGATGCCCGTCGGCGATGCGCTGAAAGGCAGCGGCGTGGCGCTCGGTGCCCAGAACATGCACCAGGAGGATGGCGGTGCGTTCACCGGCGAAGTGTCGGCAGCGATGCTGGTGTCCGCCGGCTGTACGCATGTTGTTCTCGGGCATTCGGAGCGCCGTCAGTACTTCGGCGAGTCGAATCACGACATCCAGCAGAAGGTTGCCCGGGCCCGACAGAACGGTCTCGTCCCGATCCTGTGCGTGGGTGAAACCAAGGCGGAACGCGACGCCGGCGATGCGAAGACCGTTGTCGAGGGTCAGGTCCGCGGCGGCCTGGCCGACGTTCCATTCGACGCCCCGGGCGATCTCGTGATCGCGTACGAGCCGGTATGGGCCATCGGAACCGGAGACACCGCGACGCCGGAGCAGGCAAACGAGATGCACGCGTTCATCCGCGGGCTCGTCGCGGATCTGTACGACAAGGCGTTCGCAAGCGATGTACACATCCTGTACGGCGGCAGCATGAAGCCCCACAACGCCGAAGATCTGCTCAGCCAGCCTGATGTAGACGGCGGGCTCATCGGCGGCGCCAGCCTTGATGCAGACAGCTTCATCGCGATTGCCCGACACGGCGCGGCCATCGAGGCGAAGGCGTAGCCGCCGGTCCTACGTTCCGTGGCGTTTAGAGACATCGTTTAGATACAAGGGCGCCGTCCCGGTGCGGGGCGGCGTTTTGTATGGTGCCGGCACTCGATCCGGTGATGGATCGGACGCTCCCCGACCGGGTTTACGATGGCAGGCGCGCCTTGAACGGTTCCTGGCGAAGCGCCGGTCGTCGGACACGTTGCCCTGTGGTGATGGAACCGCTTCCATATTCACATGGGTCGACATCGAGGTAAAGCCGGCGTCGGCGGACGTGCCGTCACGGCGATACGTGACGGATCCGTTCGCCACTGAAGTCCGGCATGGTCCCTGTGCATCACTGGGACGCGCGCACCCATCGGATTGCGCACCCATCGGATTACCGAATAACTGTTTCAGATCAAGTGGATAGTATGCCATACGCGAGCATTACGGGCTGGGGACACTACGCGCCTCCCAACGTCGTGACGAACGACGACCTTGCCCGTCACATGGACACCAACGATGAGTGGATCCGCTCGCGCTCCGGGATCCGTGAGCGTCGCTTTGCGGAAGAAGGAGAGACCACCGCAACGATGTCGGTCGAAAGCGGAAAGCGGGCACTGGACCGTGCCGGCCTGGAGCCGGAGGATCTGGACCTGATTCTTGTCGCCTCCTCCTCACCGGATTACCTCACCCCTCCGGTGTCGAGTCAGGTGCAGCACGGACTCGGTGCCCCGGGCGTCGGCGCGATGCAGATCACCGTCGGATGCACCGGATGGGTGTACGCGCTTGTGACGGCGGAGCAGTTTATCAAGACGGGGGCATATCAGAACATCCTCGTCGTCGGAACGGAACTGATCAGTCGCTGGCTGAGCTGGGAGAATCGGAGCACGGCCGTTCTCTTCGGCGACGGATCCGGAGCAGTGGTGGTACAGGCGTCCGACGAGCCCGCCGGCATCCTGGGGCACGTACTCGGGTCCGATGGAAGCGGGGCGGAGGACATTATTGTTCCTGCCGGCGGCGTCGCGTACCCTCTCACGCATGAGCGACTGGATGCGAATGAGTACAACGTGAAGATGAACGGTCGCGAGGTTTTTCGCTTCGCCACGCGGATTATGGGGTCTGCGCTGGACGAGGCCCTGGCTCGTGCCGACCGGACGGTTGAAGACATCGATCTGTTCGTTCCGCACCAGGCCAATGCGCGCATCATCGAGTACGCAGCCAACGAAGCGGGTCTACCGCACGAGAAGGTGGTCGTAAACGTCGATCGCTACGGCAATACCTCGGCCGCTAGCGTTCCTCTGGCGCTCGCCGAGGCGTTGGACGAAGGGCGGGCCCGCCCGGGGGACACCATCGCGTTTGTGGCTTTCGGTGCGGGCCTTACCTGGGCTTCAGCGATATTCCAGCTGTCCACGACTGTGCCGGCGCTGGCATCCGTGACGGCCGGCCCCGAGCAGAAAACGGCTGTGACCGAAGCCGGGGTCTGATCGCACCGTCACTTCTTCGTTTACCGTCTGATCATTCCCCGGCACGCGTGGGGAACTCGTGGGCTGAATCCGTGGGAGCACCGTTTCTCTGAGAGTCCAACGTATTTCACACACACGACGGGTCGGGCTGCATCTCCCTGTCATCACGATGATGGCAGGGATAACTTTTTCCAATGGTCAATATGCTATTCGACCCGTCGAAATGCGGAAAACCCCGTTTGTGAAGGAGGCGCGAAGAAAAAGGACAATCGCCCTTGGCGCGATTTGGATTAAGCGGTCGGAGAAGCGCCTCTGACTGCCGCAGGTCCGGTTTTGATGTCCTTTGTCGCTCCGACGGATGGATGAAGCCTTGCCACCGGGGCGGGAAAGCCTTTGATGTTGTATTAAGGCGCTGTTACGTTGAGTTACGTGTTGAGCACATCTCGACCGGGAACCATATCCACATTCCGTGCCGCGGGACGTGGAAACGTTACGGCCGAGGTCGCAGCGACAGCCGTAGCCAATGTGTACTCACCCGACCGGATATCGGATGACGATGACCGGAGCAAAGGGTGGTTGGTTTTCGGCACGCGTTGCGATGGCTTCGACACTCCGGCGATATCTCCACAGGACCGAAGCGCG
>JAAAOT010000252.1 GCA_009908725.1 Bacteroidota bacterium
TCTTACCAGCCCTCACATTCCCCCCTTGGGTCACACGGAGCTCAGGTGGCGAAGGCGTCGCCGACCGAAAGGTCCCGTTAGTGGGATAGGACACGTCGTTCTGTCGCGTACGGTGGCGATGCATTCCGCGATACACGGGTCGAAACATTGAGTCCCCCCTCGGTCGACGACGGATCGTATTGACCAGCTTCGGGATATGCAAAGGGTCGGTACCGGTCACAAATCCAGAAAACCACTCCCCGCTTCACTCCTTTATGCGTGAAATCCGCCGAAAAGCGGTCACGCCGTTTTCATATTGATGGCACCGTGTTCCCGGGTAAGCATGCAGCGCCGACATGAAGGGGGGCGATTTATACCCGCCGAAGGCCTCGATATCACCATCATGCAGGCGCCACCATCATGCAGGCGCGGCTCGCATTTCAACCCTCTGGTGCCCTGGCCGAGATTGAGCACGAGGTCGCCCGGGAACGGACAATGGTAAGACTCCGTGCCGCCCGAAAGCGCGGATGGATGGGCGGACGGCCACCGAGCCTCGCCGAAGACGACATGCCCCGGGTGCAGCCGCTCGCGAACAACCCGGACGTGTCCAAAGGGCAGATCTGCGAGCAATTAGATACGCAGAAGCCGACGCTCGACCTCTATGTTCGCCCGAAGGGAAAGCGGCGTACGTGAGACGTAAATTGACCGGGGTCCATAGGATGCACGGTAAATCCGATCGCCGCGTTATGACCCGTTCTCGATTCGGCGCACCCATCGTAGCCGTGGCAGAGTATCTCCCTCCCATGCAATGTCGCATCGATGGCTCGTCGCGGTACTGGTTCTCATGACCCTACTTACCCACCGGCGACCCGACCGCAACGCTGTACATGGGCGACGGCGAAGGCAGGTTCAAGCGGCTAGAAGCGGACCTGACGGGCGTACAGCACGGGACATCCGCGTTCGGAGATGTGAACAGCGACGGCCACCTCGATCGTGTCATCTCCGGCCGAGATCCGAATAACGATCGGATCACAACGCTCTACTTCGGAGACGGGGAAGGAGGCTTTACTACGGTCGAATGACAAACCGACGTTGGAACGCCGCGAACAGGCCCATGAAAGCGAACGGCTCACGCGCCCCAATCCTGGAAATCAATCTGGGTGCCAGGAGCCGGGGCCCATTGCGCGTTACGTGTTGTCATCACCCAACTCTTTCGTTCGCAACCGATCGTCAACTCCATCAACCACATCCATGCGCACTATCTGATCGGATTGATGGGAAAAGCCCAGACACACGTTCACACCTAAGCACCGTAACACGTCAACACCGCAACACCTCAACACATCCCTCAAGCCCGCAGCCCATACGGACACAGAAAAAGCCCCGCCCTTTCCCGGACGGGGCTTCATTTTGTCCCCTACGTTACCGTACGAGACGGATTTGAACGACGGACCTACGCCAGGTCGAAGCGGTCGAGGTGCATAACCTTCGAGAAGGCATCGGCGAAGTCCTGGACGAACTTCTCCTCCCCGTCCGCGGCACCGTAGACCTCGGCGATGGTGCGGAGGCGGGAGTTGGAGCCGAAGATGAGGTCGACGCG
Organism: Bacteroidota bacterium; assembly: GCA_009908725.1. GTDB lineage: Bacteria > Bacteroidota > Rhodothermia > Rhodothermales > Salinibacteraceae > Longibacter. Next base: position 1,580 of record JAAAOT010000252.1, read on the forward strand.
GGTGGCACTCCACTTCGTCTCGCCTGTCTCCCGGTCCCGGACCTCGAAGAGCTCCTTGTCGTCGGAGACCGGCTCCCACTTGTTGTCCATGTCGAGCAGGTTCACGAAGTAGTCGTTCGTCAGCTGCTCCGGACGATCGGTGAAGACGCCATGACCGTCGGCCTGCTTGTGAACGGCGTTCAGGGCACGCATGCCGCCGACCAGCGCCGTCATTTCCGGCGCGGTTAGATCCAGCAGGTCGGCACGGTCGATCAGGTACTCCTCCGGCTTCCAGTCGCGCGCCAGGTCATCCGCGATGTAGTTGCGGAATCCGTCGGCTTTCGGCTCAAGCGGTTCGAACGATTCGACGTCGGTTTGCTCCTGCGTCGCGTCGGTGCGCCCCGGCTCGAAGGGTACCTCCACGTCGTAGTGGGCATCCGCGGCGGCTTTCTCCACGGCAGCGCAGCCGCCGAGCACGATGAGGTCGGCGAGCGAGACGCGGACGTTATCGTCGCGACCGTCGTTGAAGTCGTTCTGGATGCCTTCCAGCACCATCAGCGCGCGGGACAGCTCGTAGGGCTCGTTGGCTTCCCAGTTGCGGTGCGGCTCAAGGCGAATCCGCGCCCCGTTGGCGCCTCCACGCTTGTCGCTCCCGCGGTACGTCGCTGCCGACGCCCAGGCCGTCTTGACCAGGCGGGAAACCGACAGCTCGGACGCGAGGATCGTGTCTTTGAGCTCGGCGATGCCTTCGTCGCCGATCAGGTCGTGGTCCACGGCGGGCACCGGGTCCTGCCAGATAAGGTCCTCCTCCGGCACCTCCGGTCCGAGGTAGCGATCCTTCGGCCCCATGTCGCGGTGCAGGAGCTTGAACCAGGCGCGGGCGAAGGCGTCCTGGAACGTGTCCGGGTTGTCGCGGAAGTCTTCGATGATCTCACGATAGGCCGGATCGCGCTTCAGCGCGATGTCGGTGGTGAGCATCATCGGGTCGACCTTCTTCGTGGCGTCGTGCGCGTCGGGCACCGTCGCCTTGAGTTCTTCGTCGACCGGCTTCCACTGCCACGCGCCGCCCGGGCCTTTGTGCGGCTCCCACTCGTAGTCGAGGAGGTTGTCCAGGTAGCCCATGTCCCACTGCGTCGGCGCCGCGGTCCAGGGACCTTCGATGCCGCTCGTGATGGTATCGGCTCCCTTACCGGTCCCGTGCGTGCTCTGCCAGCCGAAGCCCTGCTGCTCGATCGAGGCGGCTTCCGGTTCGGCGCCGACGTGATCGTCGGTGTTGGCGCCGTGCACCTTGCCGAACGTGTGCCCGCCGGCGATGAGTGCGGCGGTTTCCACATCGTTCATCGCCATCCGACCGAAGGAGAGGCGGATCCGCTGGGCGGACCACTCCGGATCCGGGTTGCCTTCCGGACCCTCGGGGTTGACATAAATGAGCCCCATCACGGTCGCGCCGAGACGTCCTTCCAGTTCGTCGTTTTCGTTGAACCGGTCCCAGGTTTCCATCTCGTCCTCCGGGCCCCAGTCGATGGACTTGTCGGGCTGGTAGTCGTCCATCCGACCGCCGCCAAAGCCGAACGTCTTGAAGCCCATCGATTCGAGGGCGACGTTTCCGGCCAGGACCATGAGGTCGGCCCAGGAGATCTTGCGGCCGTACTTCTGCTTGACCGGCCACAGCACGCGCCGGGCTTTGTCGAGGTTGGCGTTGTCCGGCCAGCTGTTGAGCGGAGCCAGACGCTGCCGCCCACCGGACGCACCGCCGCGCCCGTCCGTCGTACGGTACGTTCCGGCGGCGTGCCAGGCCATGCGGATGAAGAGCGGGCCGTAGTGCCCGTAATCGGCCGGCCACCATTCCTTCGAGTTCGTCATCACGTCCTCGATATCCTGCTTCAGCGCCTGGTAGTCCAGGCCCTGAAACGCCTCTTTGTAGTCGAAGTCGCCCCGCCAGGGGCCGACGTCCTGGGCGTTCTGGTCGAGGATCTCGATGTCGAGACTGTCGGGCCACCAGTTGCGGTTCGTCGCGGGCGTTCTTCGCTGCCCGTTGGACGAACCGTTGGTGTGTACGACCGGACAACCGCCGGTCTCACTTGTGTTTTCCATAGACGCGTCTTGGGAGGGAGAGTCGTTTGACATACTGACTGTGCAATTTGTGAAGGGTAGGCGATACGACGAAGACGAGGTTTTCAAAGCCTGCTCCGCGGGCACGGTGGAGGACTGGCGGGTATCCGGCGAACGCTTCCGCTCAGGAGGTCGCGATTGCGAAACGGACGTCGAGGTGTGGCGTCGATTCGCGGGTGTCGCCACGATACGGAGCGGCGACGGCGACCGTGAGGTTGTTGGGGCAACGGTGGAGGCCAGGTGGACGAAAGCGTCCACTGGAACCGGTTTCAAGATGCTGTACGGCAAGGGCGGTCGAATGGTGCAGCCGCGACGCGTCAGACCCGTTCTTCCGAACGGAAAAGTCGTTAAATCGAATATACCCGGCGGCTACAGGCCGTAGCCCATCCCCCTCCAAAGACCCGGTCATTGGCCTCCCTGCCGGATGCGGCCCGATCGCGGAGATGAGCCAGGGAGCAGACGCACAGGCCGGCGAACCGACCGGACATAAAAAATACCCCGCCGTCCCGCCTGCCGGAATACGGCAGGTCCTGGGTCGACGGGGCATCGTTCAGGAGAAGAAGCGTCGAGGTCCGTCAGGCGGCCACTACACGCATCGTTCCCTGCATCATCATGTAGTGCCCCGGGAAGGTGCAGATGAACTTGTACGTGCCCGGCTCACTGGGGGCCGGGAAGGTCATGCTGACCTTCTCCCCCGGATCGGCGAGGCCCGTTGCCGCAAGGACGGCGTCATCTTCCGGCACGTAGTCGTTGCCGGCGGCCTGCATGGCGGCTTCGCCGACGCGCTGCACGATGTCGTCGCCGGTGCCGGTCAGAATCACGACGTTATGCTTCATCGCCGGGCTGGTCGCGGTGTTGTTGAACGTGAGCGACACCTCCGTGCCGGCTTCCACGGTAAACTCGGTCTGCTCGTACTTCATCTGGTTGCCGGCCGGCTCAATGGTGACATCGGAGACCGCCTCGGTGGCCGACGACGTCGCCGATTCAGTGGCCGTGTCGGACGTCTCCGTGTCGGAACCGCCGCAGCCGACCAGGGCAACCATCAGGAAAAGAGAAACGAAAAAGGAAAGGGTACGCATGGGTGCGAGGGACCTCGGTGGGTGATGGAACGAACGGACGGCCGAAGACCGGCAAAGGGGAGCCGGAAAAACCGGGAATGGCCCGGGCAACAGGGCAACCGTCCTCTTATTTAGAATGGTTATACAGAGTACCTCGTGAGCGTACGGGTGGTCCACCTGCGCGCAGGCGCGATTCCCGATTCGTTTGATCTTCTCCGATCCGTACACCGGTGAGCCGAACGCCTTCTCGCCCCCATAACCTGCCGGAGCGGTTCCCAATTCTTTCACAGCCCGTCTTGTCTGCACCATTTGACCGTCTACCCCGACATACATACTTTAGGCATACCAAAATCATGATTTAGGGCAGACTAATAACGCTCCGATGGACCTTCCTCGCTCATTCTGCACGGCTCTCGTTCTCTTACTGCTCGTCCCGGTGGCCTACGGGCAGGCCACGATTGAAGGCAATGTCACGAGCAACAGCGCATCCGTCCCGGCGGCGAACGTGCGCATCCTGGATGGCACCCAGGGCGCTGCGACCCGGTCGGACGGGAGCTATCGCATCGCCGGCCTTGAGCCCGGCACGTACACGCTGATCGTCTCGGCGATGGGCTTCGAGACGGCGCGCGAGACGGTCACCCTCGGGTTCGGCGAAACCGTGCGGGTCGATTTTTCCCTGGCCCCCACCGTCATCCGGAATGAGGAGGTCGTGGTCACAGCGACCATGCGGGAGCGGTACGTCAAGGATTCGCCCGTGAAGGTCGACGTGATGACGGCAGAACGACTCCAGCGGGCACAGACGGGCTCCAACCTGATGGACGTGATCGGGAACGTGAACGGGCTCACGACGCAGCTCAACTGCGGCGTCTGCGGCACGAACGCGATTCGGATCAACGGCGTCGAGGGGCCGAACACGGCGGTCCTAATCGATGGCATGCCGGTGATGGGCGCCCTCGCCAGCGTGTATGGACTGAACGGCATCAGTCCCGCCATCATCGACCAGGTGGAGGTCATCAAGGGGCCGCAGTCGACCCTCTACGGCACACAGGCCCTGGGCGGCGTGGTCAACATCATCACGAAGGATCCGGAGAACACGCCCTCCTTCTCGGGTGAGGTATACGCGCGAAGCACGGCCGAAGGCAGCATCGACCTGGCGGTGAGTCCATCTGCCGGACGCGTCAAAGGCTTCCTCAGCGCGACCGCGTTTCAGATGGAAAACTACTTCGACGACAACAACGACGGGTTTGCCGATGTCCCGAAACGCTCCCGGCTGGGTCTCTTCGGGAAGGGCACGCTGGAAAATCGGCGCGGTGCTGTGATCGGGAATGTGGCGGCGAAGTTTTACGGAGAGAACCGAACGGGCGGCGTGCCCGGCTACTCGGACGCCCTGCGCGGATCGGACCGCATCTACGGCGAGTCGATCTACACCCGACGCGGCGAGGTGATGGCCAACTACACGCCGCCGTCCGTCGAGGCACTGCGTGTGGAAGGCGCTTTCACGTATCACGACCAGGATAGCTACTACGGCACGGAGCACTACGTCGCGCAGCAGACGATCTCGTTCGGGCAGGTGACATATGCGGCGCCGATGTCAGAGACCGTCGACCTTCTGGCAGGAAGCACGGTTCGGTATGAGACCTACAACGACAACACGCCGGCGACATCGTCCGGCGCGGACCGGCGCGTCGTCCCCGGCGTCTTCGGACAGGCGGAAGTGGGCGTGGGAGACGTCACGGTCCTCGGCGGCCTCCGCGTCGATCATCATGCGGCCCATGGCCTCATTCCCGCCCCGCGCCTATCTGCCAAGTACCGCCCGTCGGATCGAACCACGGTTCGCGCCGGCACCGGAACGGGCTTTCGTATCGTGAACGTGTTTACCGAAGACCACGCCGCCCTCACCGGCTCGCGAGATGTGGTCTTTACCGAGAACCTGAAGCCCGAGCGGTCCTGGAGCCTCACCGGAAGCATGGAGCATATTTTTCCGCTTCGCGCCAATCCGATGACGGTGACGATCGACGGGTTCTACACGCGGTTCTCCAATAAAATCATCCCGGACTACGACCAGGATCCGGGCCTGATCATCTACGAAAACCTGGACGGATTCTCCGTGACGCGCGGGGTTTCCCTCGGCATTGACCACAACCTGACAGCCCTTCCGATCACGTACAACCTCGGCGTCACGGTGACGGACGTCTACACCCGTGAGGAAGGGAGTCGACGGGCTGTGGCCTATGCGCCGGACTACACGGGGACGGCCGGCCTTACCTATCAGATTCGATCGATCGGGCTCGACATCGACTACGCTGCTAGCCTCGTCGGGCCGAAGCGGATGCCGGATGTCTACGTCCAGACGTTCGGGCGCGACCGGACCTCCCCCGTTCATTCCACGCACGACCTGAAGCTGGAAAAAGCGTTCGGCAGCGTGAACAGTGATTCAGGTCTGGGCATCGATGTCTTTCTGTCCGTCGAAAACATCTTCGACTACACGCAGGGAAGCCCGCTCGTTGAAGCTCGCGCTCCGTTCGGCCCGCAATTCGACACCATTTACACATGGGGGCCGATCGTCGGGCGCACCATCGCGCTCGGCGCCCGCGTCAACCTCCGGTAGGAGTCACCCCCCCTCATGCGCACAACCTCACGGCCCCGGCACACCGGTATGAACGGGAAACCGACTCCTCGCTCACCCATGGGCACGCCCCGATGCGCCTCGCTGGTTTTACTGTGCGTGA
>JAAAOT010000306.1 GCA_009908725.1 Bacteroidota bacterium
ATGCAGGATCAGCATCAGAATCGCCCGATCCCGGCGACCGGTGACCGTTTTCGTGTCGACCGACGCGACGAGGCGTTCCGTTTCCTCCCGCGAGAGCGCTCCGGATGCCGACGCGGACGTCGACCGGCGCGGCATCGGCGTTCGAACGCGCCCGTCACGGGCCGGATTGGACTGAACGATCCCGCGCATCGACAGCCAGTCGAAAAACTGCCGTAGGGCCGACAGCCGTCGCCGAAGCGTGGATTTCGAGAGCCCACTGGATTCGCCGCGCTTCACGAACATATCCACATCTGTAGGATCCACGCCGGTCGCTACGTCGGTGGCGATCTCGGGACGTCCAAAGAACGCCTGGAGGTCTCGCAGATAGGCCCGCTGCGTGTGCGGCGATTCCTTCTGCTCTACAAACGCGGCGATGAGGCCTTCGTCAGACATTCGTACTTTACTTAGTTTCTTGACTCATGATAATCTTCGTTATCACGTTCTACGGTTGTGAGCGATCGGGTTCCGGTGCAACACAGACGTCCCGTACGTTCGTCGCTAGACGATAACAGAAAACTGCCGGAGCCCTCATCGGAGAGCCCCGGCAGAAGTGTCGTTTTTCGAGGAATGGTCGGCATGGTGCACCACTCCCCTGCTGATCGATGTCGCCACACCGGTCATCCGGCCTCGGTAGCCTGAACGTCGGCCTCGTAGCGGAACGTAGCCGCGATAGCACGGCCTCCCGGCATGTTCTCCGATTGCAGCGCGTACACCGTCGCTCCGTTCAGGTAGGCGTGAACGGCCGCGTAATCGAGCAGGTCTTCATCCCCTGGACTACGCTCGTCTCGTAGCTGAACCGTGTTCGACTGCGGGTCGAAATTGCCCCATCGGTACGTGCCGATGGGTACGAACAGCGTCTCTACCCTGCTGAACGCGCAGGCCGGGATAATCTCGTGGAACGCGTCCGACGCCAGTCCGCCATCCTGATAAAAGAGCTGGTCGAACTGCTCGAGCGCGTCGTCCTGCTCCTGCATGAAGACGGGTTCGACGATGTCCCATGCCTTCTCGTGGAGCTGAGTCTCGTTATGCGGCTCAGGATTTCCGCGAACGATGTCATCCTCGATCAGGTGCGGGTAACTGTTCACCTCTGTGTAGAGCGGAAGGTACTCTGCGACACCCGCGAGCAGAAGCGGCGCGTTCTCCTCGGCGAGCCGATCCATCACGCCGTCGTCCACCTTTTGAAAGAAGCGCTTAAGCTCTTCGGCGGGCGCCCGGGAGCCGTCGTCCGCGTCCCCTCCCTGTCCGTGATAGGTAAGATTGGTCCCACCGGTACCGTTCTGAGAGGAACTGGTGTGGTACTGCAGGGACTTTTCCGGATCCTCGTACTGCTCGATCGCCTCGACGATGTCCGCGGGGATCGTGTCGCTCGACACCTCGCTTACACCATGGTGCGTGCCCTGGAACAGGCGCACGTCATTCTGGCTGAGCGTGAGCAGATAAAACCGGTTGTTGGTCGCGATAATGGGGAATAGCGGCTTCAGATGGAACCGCGTCCCGACGATGGCGACCTCATCGAAAGCAAGCGGTAGCCGGTAGAATTCGGTCGATTCCGGCGTGATAAACGCGGCGAGGCCGTCACTCACGCTGCGCCAGAACGCGGTATCGTCGAACCGCCGCTTGACGCTGGCAAGCAGGTCTTCGATCTCGTCTTCCGACCGCCCGGCCTCTCGCAACTGATCGCGGGCATCGCGGACCAGGTTTTTGAGGCGTGTGGGATTTTGTGCCCACCCGGATTCATGCTTCAGGGTAGGCATGTAGATCGAAATGCAGACATCATTCTGTTGCTGTGCCAGCTGGCGCAGCTGTTCCCGATTGAAGAGATCCATATCAGCAGCTGTGATTTGTGTTCAGTGCCGGCGGGTGCCACAGGTCGCGGGCGCCGCCGTGCGAACGAAGTTGTACCGGACGCGCCGATGCTTCGGGGGAACGCGTCGTCGTACATCATCACGTTATCATAATACTCGGAATCGTTTGGGAAAGGGGACGCGTGGAGGATGCCAGAGCAACCGGCGGATCATTCCCGCCGCCATTCAGCCGGTGCGCCCGTGGCGCGGTCGTACGCGGTTGCGGAAGCTTTGCTTGGATTAGCCGCGGCCGACTGGTTCAAGTACGGCTCGAACGGGTGCGGCATCTGCACCTTCGATTTTCAAGGGGAGCGCCAGCAGCCGGTAGCGACCGGGAGACACATCCGAAAGGCGAAGGCCCTCAAGATTTACCATGCCCGCCTCGGCAATCGCATGATGTGCATCAAGGGAGGTGCTATCGAGCGGGTCGATGGATGGGGCATCCGTGCCGATCAGGACGACACCGCGATCCTTCATCACGCGAATGGCTTCGGGGTGGATCGCCGTTACCGTCTCCGGCCAGGCCGATGTGCTGACCTCCGAGGCCGGCGTTCGAAAGAGGACGCGTCGGGCCGCGACGGCTTCGACGTCAACGGGTGTCACGCTCGAGCCGGACACATGGACCACATCGACCGGACCGACAAACGGCTGTAGCGGCACCGTATCGATCGACTCACCGTCGTCGAGAAAATGAAGCGGAGCATCTGCATGCGTGCCGGCATGCGTGCTTGTACGGATCGCCCCGAGGTTCACCGTACTCCCCTCCTCACGCCGGGCCGTCCACTTCCATTCAACCGGCTGGTCGCCGGGCCAGACGGCCGTTGAAGGCGATAACGTACGCGTGATATCGATGAGCGTCATGAAGGACGGGGCGTCTCAGAAACCGGGAAGACCGCAGAACGGGCGCAGAGCGGCTGGCGTTCTTACGTGCGCTCACGCTGCGGTAAAACGGGAGACGGCGTTGGGACATCGCGCACCGGCGACCGGTCCCCGCTGAATGACGGCGGCGGAGGCTGAGGCTCCCAGTGAGGCCCACCCGACGAGCCACCGGACGAGCCGGAATCATTGCTCCAGATCAAGTGCCACAGAAGCGTGCACAGGATAACGGGGCCAAATGCCACAAAGAAGCTGAGGACCTGGTATATCCAGTTCATAATCGTGTCGTAGATCGTACGTCGGCAGGTCGGGACACGTGCGCACACCGCGGGAGCGCTTCCTTCATAGTCCATTAACAAATGCCTACGGCATCGGTTTCGGGCTCGAAGGGGTTTCTCAGGAGGCGGGCACGCATCGGGAAGAAGGCATTTCGCACCGTACAGCTGTGGGAGGCAGAATCATCGTGTCCGGCAGATCACCCGGGGCGATGTGCCTTAAGTCACCCAGCGGATGTCCAACCAGATGAAAGGACCAACTCCGCCGGAGCGATGCCTCCCTTCGGGCCGGCAACATACCCGTGCCGGTCCGATGCGTCCGGTTATTACGAGAAGGTTTCCCGATGTGTCGGCAATCTCAAGCGCGATGCATACGGATCGTTCCCGTTAGCATGTAACTTGGACGTGCTCCGTCCTCCTATTGGCTCGACGCCGGATCGGATGAAGGCGGTCGTCCGTTTCGGCTGACGAAGCATTCGCCTTCTTTCAGTAATCTTCCTTTCTTTCGCCTGTGGACTACGATGTCATCACGGTTGGAGCCGGTCATAACAGCCTTATCACGAGCGCATATCTTGCGCAGGCCGGTTATCGTGTCGGTGTCTTCGAACGACGCGACATCGTTGGTGGAGCCGTCTCGACGAAGGAGATTGTGCCGGGATATCAGTTCGACCTCGGGGGAAGCGCCCACATTCTCATCCGCTTAACGCCGATTGTTGACGAGCTCGAGCTAAACCGCTTTGGCCTTGAGTACATCGACCTCGACCCGCTTTTTTTCGCTCCCTTTCCGGACGGGGATGCCGTCTTCATGTATCGGGACGTCGACCGGACGGCCAATCATCTTGAAGACAAGTTTCCCGGACAGGGTGAAGCGTATCGCCGCTTTATCGACGACTGGTCCGGTTTTGCGCGAACGATGCGGGAGATGTTCTTGACCACACCGAACCCCCTGAATCTCGGCAAGAAGATGGTTCTCGGGGCGTCGTCTCGCCTCAAGTGGTCGACGGAGTTGCGTCACATCCTTCGACCCTACGGGCACGTGGTTCGGGAATACTTTAGCGAAGAGAAGATCCGAGCGATGCTCTCGTGGATGGCGGCACAATCTGGCCCTCCGCCGTCGGAGCCGCTCACCGGGCCGTTTGTTCTATGGCATCCGCTCTACCACGAAGGCGGTGTCGCTCGACCGCGCGGCGGGTCCGGGATGCTTACCCAGGCGCTCAGGAAGCATATCGAAGCCCACGGCGGCGAGGTGCACACCGACGCCGAAGTATCAGACATTCTCGTTCGCGACGGGCGGGCGGAGGGCATTCGCGTGAACGGACAGGTATACACCGGTCGCGCAGTGTGCTCCGGCACCCACATCCTGGAGGTTCTGGACCGCCTCCTCCCTCCTGCGTATCGCCCTGAATCCGCGGACGGACTGCGCGTCGGGAACGGCTTTGGGATCATGCTGCGCCTTGCCCTGGACGCTCCGGTCGAATACACCGCCCATCCCGGGAAAGACGCGCGAATGGGCCTCCAACTTCTCTGCCGGAATACGGACCAGATCTACAACGCATACGGAGAATATCTCGGCGGTCGACCGGCCACCGATCCGCCCATTGTTGCTATGACCTTCAGCGCAGCCGACGACACGCTCGCGCCGGACGGCGGAGAGGTTCTCTGGCTCTGGGGGCAGTACTTCCCGTACGAACTCTCGGGCGGCGACACCTGGGACGACATCAAAGATGAGATTGCCGATCGACTGATCGACACCTTCGAGACCTATGCCCCCGGCACCCGCGAGAAGATCGTTGGCCGGCTCTTTCAGGACCCGGAGTGGCTGGAATCACGGCTCGGGTTGCGCCGGGGCAACGTGATGCACCTGGAGATGAGCCTCGACCAGATGTTCGCGGCTCGTCCGGCGCTTGGCATGTCGGAGTACCGGAGCCATCTCGATGGATTGTACCTGACGGGCGCGAGCACACACCCCGGCGGAGGCATCATGGGTGCGTCGGGACGAAACGCCGCCGGCGTTCTGCTTCGAGACCTGGACCGGCGCCGCGTCTGACGGCGGGGCCGCCGTGCACGGTGGATTTCACCGTTTCCGATTCCGTGAGATTGATCCGTGCATCGCTCGTCACAACATCGTATGTTCTACGCGAACTACGCCGGGAATGAAATGAATCCAGTCGAGTACACCGCTTGACGCATCATCCCCGATCCCTCATTCGTATTTTAAAGGCGTCGCACGTATGACGTACCTCATGTTCCACTTCGTCTTTACACTGCCGGCGATCCTGCTGCTGGCGGTGACTCTCCCGCGCCCACTTGCGGGAATCGGAGACGCTCGTGCCCGGTGGGCCATCCCGATCCTGTGCGCGATTGCATTTTCCTACACGACGCCGTGGGACAATTTCCTCGTTGCAAACAGCGTCTGGTGGTACGGGCCGGACCGCGTGATTGCCACGATCGGATACGTGCCGGTTGAAGAGTACATGTTCTTTATTCTCCAGCCGATTCTAACGGGCCTTTTTCTGTACCACGTGCTGGTTCGATGGCCGCAACCCGATCGCGCCAGCAGTCTCGCGCCACATGCGGTAGGATGTCTCTTCTGGCTGGTCGTCTCCGCCGTGTCATTCTACTTCCTGTTCGAAGGGCCCGATGACGCGTTCTATTTGAGTCTCATCCTCGCCTGGGCAGGCCCGGTGCTGGCGGGTATGTGGCTGTATGACGGTCAGACCCTGTGGCAGAAGCGACGTACCATGCTCGTCGCCGTCGGCATACCCACGGTGTACCTCTGGGTCGCGGACGCTATTGCCATCTACAGCGGGATCTGGACCATCTCCAGCGACTACACGCTTGGATTGAGTGTCTGGACCCTCCCTCTCGAAGAGGCGACCTTCTTCCTCGTCACGAACTTGCTCGTAGTGAAAGGTGTGCTCCTCTTTCTGTTCGGCGATCACCAACCGGTGCAGCAGGTGGAACGGACGCTCGACGAAACACCGGAAATGGCGGGCAGCTAGCCGATCAGCCTTCGACGCCCGCTGCAGCATCACCTCTTGTATCATTCTATCCCGCCGATGTACATCGACTACATCATTCTTGGCGTCATCAGTCTGGCCGTTATCATCTGGGCATACTCGCGCCTTCCGGAAGATGATGACAACGATTCGGACGGCGGACAGGTGGTGCCCGTCGAGCCAACGGACGGTGATCCCGAGACTCCACGCTCCGCACCCCCATCCGGCGACGGCGCGCCACACGACCCGCGAGAGAGCCAGCCAGACCCACAGGTAAATCCATCGGAAACCACGGCGGCGTAGCCCGCGCGTCCGTGGTACCCCCGGCCCCTCGTACCGGCCGGTACAGGACGACAGTCGGCCAGGTTCGACCGACGCCAGGCGGCCACCTTCGGATTCGACTGCAGGTAGTCGTCGACGAACAGGTAGCATTCGAGCAGGTGGGTTTCGAGATCACTGGTTTCTATGTTGGTCACAGGCCGTCGGAGTGGATCGGTTCGAGGGTCGAGCGGCTACTCCATCCTACGAACCGGTTGCTCCGACGGTCATCTTTGCTTTTCAACCCGCGAGAGGGATTCAGTTAATACCCGCCGTGTTTCATCGTCGAGAAGCGCGGCGGCTGCATGAAGTGCATCGTATCAGTGGTGGCCGGCGCCGACTTCTCGGAATGCAAAATCAGCATGCCTCGATCCAGCACGTTTCTTGCGGTCATCCCGGCCGTCTTGCTTAGCGATGCTGACGTTGATGAAGCCTGCCGAACCAAATAAGTATTGTAGCCCCTGAACCCCTCAGAACTATCTGTTTTCGCAAACCGTCAACCAAGACACAAAAACCACAATGAAAACTTTTATGAAGCGCATCACACTTATCGTCATTTCCCTGTTGATTTTTGCTGGATGCGACAGTAGTCCAACAGGCCCAGAAGACGCTACCTTGACTCTTACCTTAGAATTGGGAGATCGTGACTATAATGATGCTCTTGTAGAATCTAGAATGAAGGGTTTTATGAAAATTACTAACGCTGACCCATCACGTGACGGTAGCGAGTCTATTCGTCGTGTACTTACTGATTACGAGATAGTGCGTGGTGAGGCTGGTGTAAATATAATAGACGTAATACTTCGTGCTTCTGTAAAGCCTACTGAGGGCCGCATTCAAATTATGCTCTATGATGGAGAAACTGGTGAAGTATTTCAATATGCTGAAACAGAGGGTGTAATCTCAGTGCGTGAAGACGTAAGCATAGAGTATGATGAAGTTTTTACATTTGAACCCTCTGTAATTACAGCGAATCTATCTCGTGAAGGAGTCCCTATGACATTGACATATGAAGCTCGGCTAATCGATTCTCCTTCTCCTTATTTATATGAG
>JAAAOT010000077.1 GCA_009908725.1 Bacteroidota bacterium
AACGTCCGGCGAGCATCTCGTACATCGTCATGCCGAGGGCATACAGGTCGCTCCGATTGTCGACCTGATCGATCTTCTCGATCTGCTCCGGCGACATGTACTTGAGCGTCCCCCCCTGTCCGCCCTGCGTGACGGTCTCGCCCGAGTCCTGACGGCGGAGCTTTGCGATCCCGAAGTCGGTGATCTTGACGGCCCCGTCCGACGTCAGCATGATGTTCTGCGGCTTGATGTCGCGGTGGATTACTCCGGCACCATGCGCATCACGGAAAGCGCGTAGAATCTGTCGAACGATGGGGACCACGACAGCCGGACGCATCGGACCCTCCACAATCCGATCCTTGAGCGTCCCGCCGTCCACGTACTCCATGACGATGAGCAGCCCGATGTCCGTATCACGGAGCGCGTAGATGCTCGTGATGAACGGGCTGTTGATCCGGGCAAGGGCTTTAGCTTCCGCCCGGAATCGGCGGAGAAACTGCTCCCGGTGCGCCTGCGCCGGATTGATCCGCTTCAGCGCGACGGGGCGGGATAATGCGACATCCTCGGCCCGGTATACCACGCCCATGCCACCACGACCGAGGATGCTCTCGATGTGGTAGCCGTCGACTTCCTTTCCAATTACGGCGTCGTCCATGCCCTCCTGGTTTCGCTACGATCTGCCGAGCGGCGCGACGCGCCGCCTCCCGGTCGTCTATCGCCCCTGAACGATATCGCTCTTTTCGACGTCCCATGCTCGCGCCATACGATCGAGGTAGGCGTCGATGTACGTCGGTCGAAAGAGCTCTTTCTCGAGCGCACCCCACTCCATCGAGTACAGTTCGCGCCACTCTTTGTACAGCGTCTCGACCGGCTTACCGCCTTCTCCGCCACCGGAGAAAAGATTTGAGAAACCTCCGCTTCCGCTGCGGGCTTCGTCGTAGGCGTCACTCGGATTGACCCGCTGCAGCAGGTCTTTGCTTCCCTTCATCGCCGCTTTCTTGTATCCAGCGAGCATGGCGACGTTATGCGCAACCAGCGTGTTGACCGCCTCGCGGAGATGGTCGAGGCGCTTCTCGCGCTCGGCGTCACCGATATCCGGATCCAGCACGTGCTCGCGGAGCGAGTCGATGTCGGCGCGGTGCAGGAACGACTTCTCCGGCGGCTGTACCACCGTATTCCCGCTGAACTCGCGCCAGAAGTGCGTTGGGATGCTGATCATCCGTGCGACGGACTCCAGGAGCATGTCCACGACCTCATTCACGTACTCGGGCGTGCCGCCTCGTCCGTCCGGCGTCGGCGTCTCGTCGGTCGTCGCCGCAGCCCCGTCGCCGCCTGCCTCCACGCCCATTTGCGCGAGAAGCATACGTACGACCTGGTCTTCCGGCTGCGCGCCGGACAGGGCGCCGCTCATGGCACGATCCAGTTCATCGTCCCGCTTGTCTGAGGGCGCGTACGTATACGTTTCGGCCAACCCCTTGAGCGCGCTCGCCAGCTGGGAGGCGTGCTTTTCAAACGGATTCTCGTCCTTTCCCACATCCGCGAACGCCGTCTGCTCTGATGACGGCATGAACAGGGGAACGAACTCGACGCGGAAATCGCCCACTTTGATGACGTCTCCGCTTTTCAACAGATAGGGCTTGTCCTCCCCGACGCGGGCCCCGGCCACAAACGTGTGGTTCTTACTGTCTCGGTCGTGGAGCAGGTAGTCGCCGCCGTCCTGGAGAATACGGGCGTGTTGCTTACTGACCTTCTGATCGGGAATGGTAAGATCGTTATCACTCCCGCGGCCAATGGTGATTTCGTCCTGCTCGAACAGATAGTCGGCCGGGTCATTACCCTCGGCTCCTTCTTTTACCACCTGGAGTTTGATCGGCATAAGTCGAAGCGTTGCAACGGGGAAGAGGATGCGTAAGGGGGGATCCAGCCCTGAGATCAAGGCAAAACGGGACGGATCGCATGCATTCAGTACATGCGTAATCCGTTGCTGGGACGGGCCAGATTGTAAACTTAATACCGTATGAACCTAATCAGCAAGGTTCAGGCCAACCACGGTGCACCGGAGAGAGCACACGATTCTCACGTGGTTCCCACCCGCGGCAGACGCCCGTGCAAGCCTGACGCCCACGCGATGCCGGGAGATGGACCCGCCGCTCATACGGCCGCAGATCGCGGCTCAACGGATCACCGCCGGGTCTGCGCGTTCTTCCCTATATAACCAAGGATACCTCCGTCAATCAAGCGTCCGATCGCTTCCGACTTCCGGCCGCTTTGAGCAAAGGTTGAGGACAGGAAAACGGCCACCCCGATCGCATCCGTCGATGCGAGCACGATGGCCGCCAACCGTCCGTTGAGAGATGGAGATCTGTCTACACAGTTTTCGAGTACAGCGGTCGTTTCTTCGATGCTTGCAGGTACGCATCAAACGTCATCGCCGCGTTCCGGATGAACAGGCGACCCTCGGGCTCGACGACGACAGCCTCGTCCGTGAGCGTCACGATGTCATCGTCCACCATGGGTCGAAGCGCCACGAGGGCGTCGGCGAACATGGCGTCGAAGTCGATGCCGAACCGATCTTCTACGTCCGTTTTCACGACCTGGGAGTCGCACATCAGACTCATGATGACGAAGCGCCGGATCCGGTCCTCTTGCGTGACCTCGTAGCCCCGGTACGTCGCCAGCCGGCCTTCGTCGATCCGATCGTAGTAGGCCGGAAGTCCCTTGATATTCTGCGTGTAGGCGCCGTCCAACTGGCTGATTCCGGACACGCCGAAGGCCACGACATCCGCCCCGGCGCGGGTCGAGTACCCTTGGAAGTTTCGGTGCAGGTTCCCGGTGTCGAGCGCGACCGCGAGCTCGTCGTCCGGCCGCGCGAAGTGGTCCATCCCGATGAATCGGTAGCCAGCCTCGCCGGTCAGGCGTTCGGTCGCCATTTTGAAAATGCGAAGCTTCTCGTCGGGCTCCGGCAACGCCTCTTCGGGGATCAGGCGCTGGTGCTTCTTGAGGGATGGGACGTGCGCGTAGCTGAAGAGCGCGATTCGTTCCGGCGCGAAATCCATCACGGTGTCGATCGTCGCCGAGAACGTCTCCGCTGTCTGGTGCGGCAGGCCGTACACCAGGTCCAGATTGATACTGGTGAACCCGTGCGTCCGCGCCCATCGGACGGCCTTTTCGACGAGTTCTGTCGGCTGCACGCGATGAATCGCCTCCTGGACCTTCGGGTCGACGTCCTGCACGCCGTAGCTGATGCGATTGAACCCGGCCCCGGCGGCGGCTGCGACGTGTTCCTCGGTCAGCCCTCGCGGATCGGCCTCGAGACTGATTTCGGCGTCGGCATCCACGGAGAAGACCGAACGCGTGTGATCCATCAGATCGACGATCTGATCCGGCGTCAGGTAGCTCGGGGTCCCACCGCCCCAGTGGAGCTGGACCACCCGACGGTCCGCGTGCAGACGCTCGGCGGCCAGCTCCATTTCTCGCTTGACGTACCCGAGATACCGATCGATGACCTCCGGGCGATGCGTCACCTTCATGTGGCACCCGCAGTAGTAGCAGAGGGAGCGGCAGAACGGCAGATGGACGTAGAGGGACAGCGGCGTGTCCGGCGATCCATCCGCAAGAGCGCGGCCGAAGGCGTCATCGGTGACGTCGTCGGAAAAGTGGGGTGCGGTCGGATAGCTCGTGTAGCGGGGGCCGGGCTGATTGTACCGGCGGACGAGGTCGAGGTCGACGTGGACGGCGGTCGCCGGTGCGTCGGGGGCGGAGACGGCAGGTGCGAGCATATAGGGCGTGGGAACGAACGCGAGACGAACACAGGGAATACACCGGCAAGTAGACCCGGCGCGCTCCACAATCAACATCTCTCGACCCCTCACCGCTGCGAGGAAAGAACCCCTGCGATTGTGGGGCACGTCCATCCCCTCATGTGGGGAAATTTCTTACGCTAAGACGTATTCGTGGACCGTGCCTTAACCCATTTTCGACCCTGCTTTACCGGTGCTCTTTGCCCTGCAAATCCAAATCACGGTGAAACCGTGAGAAAGGATGGCTCCGGCTGGTCGAGGGTGTGCAAACCAGGGGAACTGCCCGATCTCGTTCCGTTACCACGGTATGATAAACGTTCCTGTGCCCGATCCTCACGTTGCTGCTTATGCTGGGTACGATTGGTGAATTTCTCATCCTCGTGTCGTTCGTCGCCTGCGCCGTTTCGGCGTTCGCCTTTTTCCGCTCCGCCCAACGCGACGGAGCCGCCGGCGCCGTGCTGTGGAAACGTGTGGGGCGCTGGGGCTGGGGTTTGTCAAGCCTGTTCGTGGTGGGCGCATCGGGCATCCTGTGGTATCTGCTGCTGACGCACCACTACGAATACGCGTACGTCTACCAGCAGTCGTCGAATGACCTGCCCCTTCATTACCTGATCTCCACCTTCTGGGCGGGTCAGGAGGGGTCGTTCCTGCTGTGGATCCTCATGATGTGCGGCGTTGGCGGCGCACTAATCGGGTATGTCCACAAGCAGTATGAGACGCCGGTCATGACCGTCGTGGCTCTGAGCCAGCTGTTTCTGCTGTCAATGGTCCTGGGATTGCAGATTGGCCCGCTGGAAATCGGTGCCTCACCCTTTGCGACGCTCGCGGAGAAGTTCAAGGATGCGCCCATCTTTCAGCAGAATCCGGACTTCATCCCCGCCGACGGGCAGGGACTGAATGACTTGCTCCAGAACCCGTGGATGACGATTCACCCGCCGATGCTGTTCGTCGGCTTCTCGTCCATGGTCGTGCCCTTTGCGTTTGCCGTGGCCGCCCTCTGGAAGAAGCGCTTCACGCAGTGGGTTCGCCCGGCGCTGCCGTGGACGCTCGGCGCCGTTCTGATGCTCGGCGTCGGCATCGCGATGGGCGGCTACTGGGCGTACGTGACGCTCTCCTTCGGCGGCTACTGGGCATGGGACCCTGTCGAAAACTCCTCGCTCGTGCCATGGCTCGTGGGCGTCGCTGCATTCCACACCATGCTCGTGCAAAAGAAGAGTGGTGCCAGCCAGAAAGCCTCGATCTTCCTGAGCATCCTGGCCTACATCTTCGTGATCTACAGCACCTTCCTCACACGAAGCGGCATCCTGGGCGATGTGTCGGTGCATTCGTTTGTGGATCTAGGAATGTTTAATCAGCTTCTGATCTGGATCCTGGCGATCTGCATCGGAGGATTCGGGCTTTTCTTCTACCGCTACAAGGAGCTTCCTTCGCCGAAGGAGGAGCCGAAGATGCTGTCGCGTGAGTTCATGATCTTCTCCGGATCGGTGCTTCTGTGCGCTACCTCCGCGGTCATCATCCTCGGAACCAGCGCGCCGATTCTTGGGCGCATCTTCCGCGACAGCCCGTCTGCGGTCCCGATCGAGTTCTACAACGAGTGGACGCTCCCGCTCGCGCTCGGCTTCGTCTTCCTCGCGGGCCTCGGTCAGCTTTTCTGGTGGAATAAGATGACGGTGGAGTCGCTCAACCGTGTGCTGATCGCCCCCGTCACGCTTGCCACGGTCTGCACGATCGCCGTGCTGGCGCTGACGCCGTTTGCGACGGGAACCGTCGTCGTGCCGCCGTCCGCAACCGGCGGCATGACCCCGACCGAAGCCGGCGTATTCAGCGGATTGCAGGAATTCTGGTCGACGTACGGCTTCGCCCTGCAGATGCTGCTCCTTGTCTTCTTGGGCTTCTTCTCGCTCTTCGGCAACGGAATCGTGCTGTGGCGCATCGCCCGCGGCAATCCCCGCATGGCCGGCGGCGCGCTCGCGCATGTCGGCTTCGCCATCCTCATCCTCGGCGTCGTCGCCTCGAGCGGATTCAGCAGTCCGCTACCACAAATCGGCCACATGTCCACCAGCGATGAGAGCAAGCAGCCGCGCGAGAACTTCGTGCTGGCTCAGGGACAAACGCGGACCATCAACGGCTTCCGGGTGACGTATAACGGCCAGTCGGAAAACGACCGGGGACGCGGCATTTACCACCTATCGTTCACGGATCCGAAAGGCCGCTCCTACGACATGGACCCGGTCGCCTACGAAGGATCAGGCGGACAGTGGTTCATGCACCCCGACGTGAAGGCGTTCGTGGAGAAGGACATCTTCGTCGCCGTCACGCCACGGGAGGCTACCGGCGCGGCCGATGACGATAGCGGCGGCGAGATCGAACTGGCAAAGGGGGACTCAACCCTCCTCGGACAGGACGAGTACGCCGTGGCCTTCTCTCACTTTGAGGTACTCCGTGCCCCGGACGGCATGCCGATGTCCAGCAACCAGGACACCCCGACATCCGCTTCGCCTCGCGTACCGGACAATGCACAGATCGCTGTCGGTGCGGTCCTCCACGTCACGCGCCTGGAGACGGGCGAAACGCGCACGCTGATGCCCATCTACATGGTGATGGAGAACAATCAGCAGCAGTACATCGAAAACCGGGTCGAGGACTGGGACCTGAAGTTTGCCTTCACGAAGATGAGCGTCGGCAGTGGCAAGGCGACCTTTGCCGTGGACGGCGTGGATGTCATGCCCGAAGACTGGGTGGTGGTGCAGGCCTATTCGAAACCGCTGATCAGCCTGGTGTGGATCGGCATCATCGTCCTCTCGATCGGCTTTATCGTGTCGATCGTGCGTCGCGTGCAGGACATCGTCGCAGCCCAGTAAGCCGGCTACCATCGTTCTCGACGGCACAACTGCGAAACGGCCGGGGGACGCCGCCCTCGGCCGTTCGTGTTTCTGCCTTTCTGTCTGCCGCTTACCCCGAAAAAGCGGAACGCTGACCGGGAGCGCGGCACCCATTTTCTCCCCTCTCTCTGTCGACGCCCCCCTATGCTCACGATACGTGACGACATCTGGATCGACGCTCCGCCCCCCGCTGTCTTCGACTACATGGACGAGCCCGAGCGGCAGGTTGAGTTTACCCCGAGTCTTTCACGGTCGGAGCGGATCGAGCGACTGCCCAACGGCGGCTCGCGGGCCCGGTATACGTTTTCGCTGCTCGGCCTCTCGCTCACCGGGGAGGTGCGCGCAACCGATTACGAGCGGCCGGACCGGATCGTCTTCGCTATGACCGGGGATCTCCGCGGCTCGATCCGATGGTACTTCGAGCCCGAGGGGGAGGGGACGAGATTCACGTACGCCGCCACCTACGCCGTTCCGGGGCCAGCCATCCTGAAACCCCTGCTCACCCCGCTGGTCCGCCGCTACAACCAGTCAGAAATCGCACAACTGCTCCAGAACCTGAAGCACATCGTGGAGAGGGGGTAATGTGAGGGTGTTGACGTGTTGGGGTGTTGACGTGTTGAGGTACAGCAACACACGGCCAAAATAGCCGACCGCCCACACACGAACACCCACCCACATTACCACCTTAACACATTCATACCTTCACAC
>JAAAOT010000008.1 GCA_009908725.1 Bacteroidota bacterium
GCACTGATCCCGACCGCGAGGATAACGACGGAGGGGCGCAGCACATAGACTAGTGACGGAAACCGGTAAAACTGCATGTAAAGGTCGCCGAGAGCCGTTCCCATCCAGACGCCGACCGCCACACCCAGCGCGCTACCCGCCCCGACGATGATCAGCACGAGCATCAGGTAGTGCGCCCCGACCTGTACATTGCTGTACCCGAAGGCTTTCAGAACCGCGATCTCCTCCCGCTGCGTCGAGATGAGGCGGCTCATCACCACATGCAGGAGGAAGGCGGCGACAGCGAGGAAGATCGCCGGCATCACCGTCGCCATCTGATCCAGTTGCCGGAGATCCTCTGTCAGGTAGTTATGCGATACCTGATCGGCCCGAGGAATGGCCCCGCGCGACCCGTACGGGCTCAGCATCTGATCCACGTGATCGATGACCTGCTTCGACGACGCTCCGGGCGAGAGGCGGATCGCGACGTCGTTGAACGAACCGTCCATGTCCAGGGCCACGCCGAGCGCCTGCTGCCCCATCCACACGACCGCCGTTCGTTCAAAATCCGGAAACAGCGCTCCGGGATGCATCTGATACACAAACTCCGGGGAAAGCGCGATGCCGACGATGGTGAGCGTACGCTCCCGGCCGTTGATGATGGCCCGGACGGTATGCCCCGGCATCAGCCCGTGCGCTTCCGCAAACCCGTCACTGAGCACCACTTCGTCGTCGCGAAAGGGCTCCACCATGCGGCCGCGCTTCAGATGAAGCCGGTTCAGGCGAGGCGCACGGGTATCCGGCACCGAGACGAAGTAGCCGGTGATGGGTTCGTCGAAACCGGCGAGACGCATCTTCGCGCTCGACACGACGCGTGGCTCCGCGTCCGACACGCCCGGCACCGTTGCAATGCGCCGGGCAACCGACCGTGGTGCCCGCTTAAGCGTGGCAAACACATCCGCGAAGCGATGGGAGGTGTAGAACGCGTGCTGCGTGCGTTGCAGTGAATCGAACGTGCTGCGGGCCATCACGAAGGTCGCGACCCCGCATGCGACAACCAGCACGATGGCCAGCACCTGACCACCCATCTGCACCAGCTCCCTCCGAAGTTTTGTGTGAATCGAGCGCATGGCCTAGACTGGCCGGTCGTAAGGTGGGGAGCGGACTACCAGGATAGCTCGCTCGGGTCTCGTTTGGTCTCGTTTACATGCACCTCCGCGATGACGCCGTCCAGGATCGAGATGACCCGGTCGGCCATGTCGCCAATCACCGCGTTGTGCGTGATGATCGCGGTGGTCGTCCCGAGCGTCTCGTTTGCTCTCTTCAGCGCCTCAAGCACGACGATGCCGGTCGTCGAGTCCAGTGCGCCCGTCGGTTCGTCGCAGAGAAGCACGGCCGGGTTCTTGGCGATGGCCCGGGCGATCGACACACGCTGCTGCTGCCCGCCTGAGAGCTGCGCGGGAAAATGGTCCATCCGATCCTCGAGGTCGACGATCGCCAGCGCTTCCTCCGGCGTCATCGGCGCCTCGGCAATCTCGGTCACGATGGCGACGTTCTCACGGGCGGTGAGGCTCGGAATCAGGTTGTAAAACTGGAACACGAAGCCGACATGCCGGCGCCGAAACTCGGTGAGTTCGCGCTCCGTCGCCTGCGACAGGTCCACGCCCCGGTACACGACCGTTCCGCCCGACGCGGCATCGAGTCCACCGAGGATGTTGAGCAGGGTCGACTTTCCGCTCCCGGAGGGGCCCAGCAGAACGACGAGTTCTCCTGCGAACAAGTCAAGATCGACGCCCCGGAGAGCGTGCACATCGACCTCGCCCATGTGGTACACCTTGGTTAATCCGCGAGCATGGAAGACGCGTTTGCGGCTATCCGATGTCGCACGAGCGGGCGAGGCACCGTCAACTCCGGACCCCGACCGGTAAGCCGCCTCGCCCGGTGAGGGCGTCGCCGATTTGTCATCCGGAGCGGAAGCGGACATGAATGATTGCAGTTGGATGTACGGAAACGGTCGCGTCGAATATCGGTGGGGGTCGGGGTACCCGATGAGGCCCATGTTTACGGTTGAACGCCAGAACGCATGCGCCCGACGGCACGGTCGAGCCCGGCATGAGCCTGAGCGTACCGTGCCTCTGCTTCGACGACGGCCACGCGCGCCCGGCGGAGTTCGTGCTCCGTCGACAGCACTTCCACGGTCAACGCTTCACCGGCCGCATGCCGACGGCGAACGACGCGAAACACCTCCTCCATTGCCTTCTCCCGTTCGCGCGACGCCACGAGAACGTCGGCGGCCCGCTCCACCTCGTCCCGCGCGTCGGCGACCTCGAGGCGAATCGCCTGACGTGTCATTTGCTGCCTCTCCATCGCTTCCTGCCAGGAGGCCTCCACCTGCTGCGCCCGGTAGCCGCGCCGGTTCCAGTCCCACAGATCGACGCTCATCTGGACGCCCACTTCCCACGTTCCCTGAAACCGGTCTTCCAGGGGAAACATCGTCATGTTCGGTCGCGCGTACACATAGGAGGCAACGAAGGACACCTGCGGCCAGCGAGCCCCTTCGGCCGCACGACTCCGGTGGCGCCAGGCAGCAACCGACCGCCCGTCAGCGGCCAGGTCGGGGCGCATCGCGATCGCCCGGGTGAACAGTTCCTCCGTGGTGTGGCGGAGCGGAGAATACGGAATCCGACGCGTCGCGGGCTCGATCACGATCGCCGGATCGATCCCAATCCGGTCAGCCAGATGTCGACGAGCGGATGCTACGGCGGCGTCGGCGTTTCGCCGATCTGCGTTGATCTCCGCCGCGCGGGCTTCCAGTGCGAGCACATCACTCCGCAGCGCCATTCCCTCCCGGAACCGGACGCGCGTCACGCGAAGCTGCTCCGCAACCTGCCGCTTCGCCACCGCGGTCACCTCCTGTTTGGCTTCGGCTGCAACCAGCGTCCAGTACGCTTTCACAACGGCATGGGCCACGTCCTGGGCAACGGACTGCCGACGGTGCTCCTCCGCCCGCGTTGCCTGCGTGGCGGCATCGACCGAGTGGCGCGTCTGACCGCCGCTGAAGAGCCGCTGCTCCACCTCGCCGCGAAGAGCATACTGGTCCGGCAACGACGTGTCGAATCGAAGGTCGTCAGGTAGCAATCCGTCGCCAAGTCCGGCATCCTCCAGAATGAATGTGGTCACATTCGAGCTCAGCCGACGGTAGGAAGCGCCTGCCCGAACGGTGGGCCAGCGCCACGACTGCATTTCCCCGCGACTCGCCTCGGCCGCCTCGACCCGCGAGCCGGCCATCCGCAGTTGCGGTTGGGACGTCATCGCCAGGTCCACGCATGCTTCCGGCGTCAGCCGCATCGTCTCCTGCGCGTGGGTGACCGCAGGCGCCAGCGCCGCCACGACCAGGATGCAGGCGAACAGAACACAGGGCAACCGCTTAACCCGAAGCGGCTGCGCGGACCACACCGTCCCTGGAATCGACCGAACAACCTGATCCAACACCGTACGGCAAGAAATCACAGTTGAGAGCACTGCGGGTGAGATGCTGAATTACGCGACACGAACGGACGGCTCTTCACGCGTCGACGTGCTCGTCTCGACGGCCTCTTTGATGCGGAGCAAGAGCGACCGTTCACGAAGGAAATGAACCGGGTCGTACACCTCAACCAGCGGCTTCATCGCGAGGGACGGGCGGGACCGGGTGCGGACGATGAGGCGCGTGGCCTCTTCGCCCCGGGGCTCCAGGACGAATGCCCATGTCCCCCGGCACGCCCCGTGGTCGTCACGTCGAGCCAGGGTCTCATCCATCGAGCCGAAGACGATCGCACGGCGGGGAAGGAGCTCTACGACCTGCATCAGGCCGCTTTTACCTATCCAGGGAGCCGGGCCGGACTGCACTACATGCCCGACGTCCCGGTGAGCGGATCCCCTGCGACCGTCCTGTTTCTGGTCGGACGCCACCTCATGATCCATGTACAGCTTCCCGAAACGCCGACCGATCTGTAAAAGGTGGGGCCAGACGTCCTCCGGCGGCCGGTCGATTGTCACTGCACGCGTGGCTAAATACGTGGGCGCGTGAACCAGTTCGTCCCCGGGAATCGTCGCTTCCACTTCCTCCTCTCGCGCCCCCCAGGTCCGATGCCAGGACTGAAACGTGCTTCGGTACGCCCAGACCACGCCCGCAGCAGCCGCCACGCCGACCACGGTCCAGATCGCTTCCGGTGACGGAGTCCGTTTTCGTTTGGCGCGAAACAGAGCGGGTATCCCGCGGGCGTTCCGGAAGGACAGGTGCGGAGCCGGTACACGCGGCTTAAACTCGGACCACGTGGAGCGAACCTGCTCAAGGGGCGCGCGAAGGGACGACGTAGAACGTGATGGACTTCGTTTCGAACGCAGTTGCATGGTCGTACGGCCTTCCGCCGCGGGCTGATCGATTTCTGTCCTGCACATCTGGCCTGCCCGCTGCCTGCGTTGGATCGGCGTCTGCCGCGAAGCCGGGGTCACTCGGACACAGCGTCTCTGCACATGTACCCCCGACGCGCAACGCCACCGGGCAGCGACGCTCAATCAAACATACACGTCACCCGGACGACACAGGATGATCCGAAACCGACCACCACCCTCGGAGAATGGACGATCATGCCTGGGTCAGCACCCTCACTCCATTTCGCCCTTTCAGGACTCATGGGTTACCTCAACCATGCGGCTGACCCGAGCCGTCGGGTTCAACCACCGGGTCACCCTTTTCCCATCTCGACCGGGCTGCATGACGGGCGTTCGTTTCGCTGCTGACACCGTCCGTGTACATTCCGAACTGGCGGGGCGGAGACAACGCACGCATTCAGTATCCGGAACACAGCTTTCGAGACATACCCACGTTCACCGCCCTCCGGGTCATATAACAGGACGCATCCACGTACCGGCACGAATATGACTTCAGCGATCAATTGCAGACGTTTTTATTCCATCGAATGTATTTTTTGTCGATGGTCCCGTGGCGACGTGTGAAGCCGGGATTCAATGCTGCGGGATGAATGACAACGTCGACCTGCGGTGCGCGCGTCATCCGGGAAAATCGCACCTGTGACGTATACCGTTACGGAACGCTGCCAGCAGGTAGGCCGGAGTTACAGACCGGGTGTGTTGCGCCGGTACCGAAGAAAGGATCGATCTCGGCCGGCAGCGACAAAGCGGGCCGCCGGATCGGGTCACAGGGCACCAAGCGCGAAGGCGACGGCTACGGCGAGTGCAGCAGCGAGGGCGAGCCCGCCGGCAATCCACAGGAGTAGGGAGAGTGTGTCGTCGTTGGTAGCACGCTCGTCGGACCTGAGATCGAGAAGCACCTCGTCCGTCCAGCCGGCGTCGATGAGCGTCGCCCGTGCGTCGCTCGCCTCGTGCTGGAGAACCCCCAGTTTCACGCCGTGAACGTGTTCAAGGTCGGGCCGAATGCCGCCGGCATCGTCCGCGATGACAAGGGCGTCAATGGCCGCTTCGTCGAGCCGCGTCTTTGCCATTTCGGCATAGCGCCGGTTGGCGAAGTGTGCTACGACCGTAACGGGCTGCCGCGCCAGCGGGTTGGGACGGGACGTGGTCGCGTCGGCCATGGAGACGTGGAGTCGAATGCCGGGGTGAGATGGAAGTATCGAACTGTATCGCCGCTGCGATGAAACGTTTCCGCACGTTACCGACGCGTCGCGGGACTCATCAGACGTGTCATCAGACGCATCATCAGACAAAGGGCATTGGCCCTCCGGCATCCATCAGTTCATCGCACCGAGTTGTTGCATGAGTCCCAGGTTATCGACGACGCCTCGCTCTTCCGTCACGCGACCGTCCTCGATCCGGTACATCGTCATGCCCGTCACCTCGACGCGGGTGCCATCTGCCTCGACACCGAACATTTCGCCGGTGGTATGGGTGCCGCGATAGGTCCATCGCACGGCTGCTTCCCCGTTGTTGGCAACCACGGTATGCGTTTCGATCTTGAGGTCAGGGAAGTACCGATGCGTCATCTCCATCATCTCGCGAAAGGCCTCTGCCCCGTGGAGGGGTTCGGGAAAGTGCGGATAGTCCACGAGAATGTCGGGATGCGCGTACTCGTCGATGACGTCGAGACGGCCGGCATTCCACAGCTTGATGAACTGGCGGGCGATTTCGCGGGAGGAGGACGACATGGCGTAGGTAGTCGGGAATCGAGGGAAGAAATCGACCGTTGATGCTAATACAGACTGTCCGGATAAGGCATCCAAGTTGCACTAAGGACAAACCGGTTCGATGTTCGCGCTCCATTCGTACCGCGGGACCTGCCGCCTTCACACCGGCGGCCTTCACACCGGTGGAAGGGCCGCTTATACGTTCTCGGACCACGATGCAGGACTCCGTTTCTCACCGACGATTCGCCACCATGAACCGCTTTGTTCGCGTCACTACGGCGCTGCTTCTTCTGGCTCTGGTCTCAATCTCGTCCGTCCGTGCGCAAGTCGAATACGGGTCGGCGACGGACGTGCCGCTTCCGTCGGTTGACTTCTCCGGGGTCGACGCCTTCTGGTCCGTGGCCGACACGCTCGCAGCGTCCCGACCGGTCGACGACGCAGACTGGCAATTGCTATTTGCGACGCCAGGGTACGAAATGCTCTCCGGGCGGTATCCGCTTCGATACCCGATCGTGGAGTCCATGAAGCTTACGTTCGATCCCGAACGAGCGGCTGAACGGAGCGACGTGGAGCGCTCCTCCGTCTGGATGCGTCCCCGCATGATCCGCCACTTCCGCCGCGTCGAGCGCCACCGGCTGGCGCTTAACGACTACCGCGAAGCTCTCGCAGGCGATGAAGAGCTGATCCCGGATGCGCTTGCAACGCTCCGTCCCCACCTCCCGGACGAGGCGATGATGGATCGGTATCCGCCCCTCGTCGCATTCGTCCTCTTCCTGGACGACGGGTATGCCTCGCCCGACGTCGTCGCAATTGACCTGTGGATGGCGCAATCCATGGGACGTGATGCGCTGGTGCGCTTTATCGCCCACGAACTCTTCCACGCGTACCGGTCGTCCATTGCCCGCTCCCGGACCGACCGCGACAACGGGTACGTGACGATGCTTGTCGGCGCACTGGAGCAGCTCGAAAATGAAGGAATCGCCGACCGAATCGACAAGCCGGCGATGGTAAACCAGGACCTTCCGCCGGACTCGCCCCTTCGCGATTACGTCCGCGACTACCGGGCGGCGTATGCGGACGCCCCCGCCGTCATTGCGGACATCGACCGCCATCTGCAGTCCCTCGAGCGGTCTCGTCGGTTCTCGCCGGGCGTCGTCCGGGCCGTCCAGC
>JAAAOT010000104.1 GCA_009908725.1 Bacteroidota bacterium
TCGTTCGTGGGTACGGCCGTACCGAACGTTTTAACATCCGCCGTTTGAACCTCCCCGCTTGAACGGGAAGGGTCGGTGGCAGACGGCTCGCTGCGGCAGGCACCGAGAACGACGGCAGCTGCGAGCGTCAGCGAAACGAGAACGAAGGCGCGAGAAAGCATATGGGTCGGTCTGGCCGGACGTGAACGTGGATACGAAGTCGGCGCGGGCTGCGGCGAAACAGGACCGCCGGGTCAGGCACGCACTGCATCCGGGGTTGCCGTATGGTTCGCCGAGTCGGAGATCGAGTCCCGCGTGTCCCAATCGTATAAGAGGTCATACAGTTGGCGGCGCCGGACGTAGTTCATGAATGTCGAAATTCGATACGCCGCGCCGGCAATCGCAACGATTCCCGCAACGACGACCGCAATCTCGGGCACCCCTCCATTCCAACCGGTCATCTCAGAGAACAACAGGAGAATGAGAAACGGCGCGGTGAGGATGCCGAAGATCATGCTCCAGTACGTCCAGGCGGCCGACTCAAGTTCATCGCGGCGCGTTTCGACCCATTCCGTCGAGAGTCCCGCCTCTCGTTCTCGAGCGCGATCGTACTGCGTACGGGTCGCGTCGGGCACGGCACGGTCGAACTCGCCCAGATCGTCAAGCCGGTCGATCAAGAGACGACGGGTTGCATCACTCATGGCCGAATCGGACGCAGAGAAACAAAATCGATACGAGAGACCTACGTTGCCGGCGCTGCGCTTTCAATACCGGATGAGGTCTTGGAGCTAACCGGATGAACGGACGCCTTGCACTTGGCTTCAAACTCGTCGCGGAAGCGTTTCAGCGTGTACTGCACCGGCCACGCCGCCGCGTCGGCGAAGGCGCAGATCGTTCGGCCTTCCATTTGATCGCAGAGGTCGAGGAGCAGATCCAGGTCGCGCATCTGACCTTCGCCCTCGTCAATCCGCGTGACGATGTTTTCGAGCCAGCCAGTTCCCTCGCGACACGGGGTGCACTGCCCGCAGCTTTCGTGCGAGTAGAAATGCGTGACCCGACGCAGGTAGGACACCATGTCGGTGTCTTCGTCGAGTACCAACATACCGGCAGTCCCCATCATGGAGCCGGCTTCGCGAAGACTCTCGGCGTCCATCGTGACCCCGTCACACTGATCGGCGCGGAGCGGTGGCGTGGAGCTTCCTCCCGGCACGAGGGCCTTGAACTTCTTGCCGTCCCGCATGCCTCCACAGACCTCTTCGATCAGGTCGGAGATGAGCATTCCGGTCGGGTACTCGTAAACGCCCGGCCGGTTTACGTGGCCGCTGATGCCGTACAGAACAGGACCGGGGTGCTTCTCGGCGCCTGTATTCGCAAACCAGTCGGCGCCTTTCTCAATCACGAGAGGTACGCACGCGAGCGTCTCGACGTTGTTGATCGTCGTCGGCTGGCTCCACGCTCCCACCTGGGCCGGAAACGGCGGCTTGTAACGGGGGTACCCGCGCTTGCCTTCGAGCGAGTTCAGAAGACTCGTCTCCTCGCCGCAGATGTATGCGCCGGCCCCTTTGTGGATAACGATGTCCATGGAGAAGTCGGTCCCCAGGATGTTGTCGCCCACAAGGTTCTGCTCGTAGAGCTTCTCCAGCTCTTTCTCCATGTGCTTGATCCAGTCCGCGTACTCGCCGCGGACGTATACGTAGCACGCATCGATCGACATGGCGTAACCCGCGATCAGAATGCCCTCAAACATGAGGTGCGGGTTGTACTCCATCAACTGCCGGTCCTTGAACGTCCCCGGCTCACTTTCGTCGGCATTGCACGCGAGGTAGCGCGGACGGTCGTCCGGCTCCGGCATAAAGCTCCACTTCATGCCCGTGGAGAACCCGGCGCCGCCACGACCGCGCAGGCCAGACTCTTTTACGGCATTGGTGACATCCCCCGGTTCGATGTTCTTGGTATTGAGGACCTTGCGGAGGGACTCGTATCCGCCCTCGTCTTTGTAGACCTCCAGCTTATGCAGGTCACGGACGGGCGGAAGGAGGACGCGCTCGTAGCTGCGCCAGTCCCCCGCTTTGGATGTTGGACTCCCGTTGGTAGCTTCCATGGGATACAGTTAAATCTCGGTCGGGAATGTCGGAAAGGGGTATCGGTGGCTCGGCACGGCCGCCTGGATGGCCGCATCAGGCGTCACCGACCGGCATTGTGTCGTCGGACGGTAGATCCGCCAGTGCGCGATAGCAGAGCCGCTTATTTCGCCAGTCCACGTACACGTAGGCGGCGATGGTCATGTGGATCGCCGCCACCGCACAGGCCGCGGCAATCACGCCAATCAGCTCGATGGGTTCGAGGTTGTCTACACGGCGGAAGAATTCGTACAGCCCGGCGGTTGGCAGCACGACGGACATCACCGTCATGATGGCCCCGAGGGCGTAAACGTACGACTTGCTATCCTCAAGCGAGCGAAGAAGCCGGCGTGCGTACGGCGCGTCGCCCTTCCGGAGGCGCTCATCTTGTTCATCGTCCACTCCGAGCGCGTCAACGAGCGTCTCTCGCACAGATGCCGCAGACGCTGCTGTCGGCGTCCGGGTCGAAACGGGGGAAGCGTCGGATGTAGCCATGGGGCCCGGTGTCGAAGATGGCAGTCGTCGCGAGGAGGACTACTTGATCGTCTTCGAACGCGGCTGCGTCTTGTAGGTGTCCGTTGTCTCGGCGTCCGACCGGCGATTTCCGCCCATCTCGTCCTCGTCCTGAGGCAGCGTAACCGACGTAAATCTGGGGAGCTCACCCTTCTTCAGGTTCTCCAGCAGTTCGTCCACCTTCCCTTTGGTGAGGTTGTGAACGTACGGGCCGTTGGTAACCTGCATCATCGGGGCCGAGCCGCAGCAGCCGAGGCATTCGACCTCCTGCAGGGTGAACATGCCATCGTCGGTGGTTTCGCCGGCGTGAATGTCCAGCTGCTCCTCCAGGTAGTGAAGAATGTCGTACCCGCCGGTGAACTGGCAGGTGAAGCAGGTGCACACGTCGAGCACGAATTTCCCCTGCTCCTCCTTGTAGTACTGCGTGTAGAAGGTGGCGACGCCGTATGCTTTCGAAAACGGCATATCGAGCGTATCGGCGCAGAGCTGAATCACTTCCGGAGGCAGAAATCCGAACTTCTCCTGTGCCATCCAGAGCACGCTCATGATGGCCGCATCCGGCTCCGGGTACTTCGCCTTGTACTGCTCGATCTGCTCTTTCTCCTCCTCCGTCCAGACGAGTTCATCGTCCGAAAACACCGGATCGGGATCCTGGTCGGGCAGCTCGACCACCGGCCGTTGAATGTCGAATTGGCTCATGCTCCGTGTCGAATTTCGAGGTTCGAATGTCGTATGCGTCTCGTCGAATGGCTCGGGGTGCCGCGGCCGAGAATGCTCGACACTCGACACTCGCCACACAAAATCGTGCTACTTGTCCGCTTCCCCCATCACCGGGTCGATCGAGCCGATGATCACGACGGTGTCGGCGACCAGCGAGCCCTCCATGATGTACTCCATGCCCTGGAGGTTGGTGAAGGACGGCGCGTTGATGCGCACGCGGAAGGGGCGACCCGTCCCGTCGCTCGTGAGGTAGAATCCGAGCTCACCTTTCGGGCTTTCGACCGCGTGGTATGCGTTGGCTCCTTTCGGCGCCTGCGTACCGACGTCAGTGTACATGAAGTCGTGAATCATGCCCTCCATGGAGTAATACACCTCGTCTTTCGACGGGTATGCCTGCTTCGCATCGTCGGCACGAATCGGGCCCTCCGGCATGCGATCGAGGCACTGCTCGATGATGCGGATGCTCTGCTCCATTTCCTCAAGCCGCAGGAAGTACCGGGCGAGGCAGTCGCCCTCATCCCGAATCGGGATGGTAAAGTCGACCTCGTCGTATTTGAGGTAAGGCTCGAAGCGGCGCACGTCGTATTCGACGCCGGATCCGCGGAGGTTGGGCCCGGTCATGCCGAGCTCGATCGCCTCCTCCTTCGTGATTCGACCGACGTCCTTGTTTCGCTCGATCCAGATCCGGTTGCGGTTCAGGAATTTCTGCCAGCTCGCCAGCTCTTCTCTGAAGCTGTCGCAGAAGGCGCGGATCAGCTCGAACGAGCGAGGGGTCAGATCGGAGGCGACGCCGCCGATTCGGGCGTGACTGACGGTAAACCGTGCGCCGGCGACTTCGTCAAAAATCGAGTAGATGTCCTCGCGCTGCTGGAACGTCCAGAGGAAACCGGAGACCGCCCCGGCGTCCATGAGACCGACGCCGAGCCAGAGGCAATGCGACGAGATGCGTGCAAGTTCGCACATGATCATGCGAATCCACGCGGCACGCTCCGGAATCTCGATCCCGGCCAGCTTCTCCACCGCGAGGCACCAGGCGACGTTATTGGAGTAGGGCGAGAGGTAGTCCATGCGGTCGGTGTACGGCATGAACTCCTGGTACGTCTTCGACTCGGCCAGCTTCTCGATCCCGCGATGCAGGTAGCCGATGTCGAGGACGGCCTTCTCAATGGTTTCGCCGTCCAGTTTGACGACGCAGCGCAGCACACCGTGCGTTGCCGGATGCTGCGGTCCCATGTTCAGGATCATCTCATTTTCCAGCGGATCCTCCTCCGACCACTCGGTCGCAGGCACGCCGCCGTCACCCTGCGCAGCGCGCTTCTCTTCAATCCACGCGTGCTTCGCTTCGAGGCGCTCGTAAATTTTCTCGTTGTGCTTCGGCCAGAAGCGAAACTTATCGCCGAAGTCGAGACCGGGAAATTGCGGGGCCGTAGCCATGGGGGAATTGCGGTTCGCGTGTTGGTACGTTGCAACGTCAGGACGGGAGGCCGCCTCAACGTCATTCGATATCCGTGTCGTCGGTAAAGTCGGACTTCGGCTCCAGGTAGCTCTTGCTCTTGGTCGGTTTCGAGCCGTGCGCGGCGGCGAAGGGGTCCATCGTGAGCTCGCCCTCCGGCGTTTGCGGCGGCAGCGGCAGCGAGCCCGGAACGCCGAGCAGCGGGAATTCCTTCCGCAGCGGGAAGTACTCGAAGTCCTCCGGCATGTACATGCGGCGGAGATCCGGATGGCCCTCGAACGTGATGCCGAGCATGTCGTAGGCCTCGCGCTCGTTCCAGTTCGCGGCGCGGTACACCGGGCTGACGCTCGGCACGCTGAGATCGTCTTCGTCAATCCGCACCTTCAGGCGAATCCGCTTATTGCGCTCCAGCGAGAGGATGTTGTAGAACATCTCGTAGCGCTCGTCCTCGGTGAAGCGGTCGATCCCGCCGCAATCCGCGAAGTAGTTGAAGCTCAGCTCATCCCGGTCCCGGAGGAAACGGCAGACCTCGCGGATTTTTTCCTTCTCTACAAAAACCGTGTCTTCGCCGGCGTACGACTCCACGTTCCACACGACGTCGCCGAACTCCTCAACGAGGGCATCGATGACCTCGGGGATCCGGGTCGTCCCCTTCGCGTGCGGATTCGACTCCGAGTCTTCCGGTCGGGCCTCATCCGTCGGCGTGTAGTAAAACTTCAGCGCTTCGTGCTCGCGCTTCTCTTCTTTCGGCTGTGCGTTGCGTTCGTCGTCGCGCATGAGCAGGGGCGGGCGCGGATAGAAAAAGGAGTCGGAAAGGGGGGCGGGCTGCTGTTGGCGTTATGCCTTCACCGGGGTGGTCGCCGTGTTGCTCGTCGCGTCTTCCGCTGTTGCGTTCGGAGCCTCCACGACGAAGTTCGGCGTTTTCGGCTTCTGGAGCTGGGCGGGGAACTTGCTGCTGTTCTCATGCACGATCGGCGCGCGCTCCACGAGCGGGCCGTCCGTGTAGTCCTGCAGCACGGAGTACTCGTTCCGGATCTTCTCCTGAATGTCCATCAGCGCGTGCAGGACCGATTCCGGGCGGGGCGGGCAGCCGGGGATGTACACGTCGACAGGCAGGAAATTGTCGATTCCCTGAACGACGCCGTAGCACCGGTGCATGCCGCCGGTCGATGCGCAGGCACCCATCGCGATGCACCACTTCGGATCCGGCATCTGGTCCCAGACGCGGCGGATGGCATGGCTCATCTTGTAGGAGCACCAGCCGGCGACGATCATGAGGTCAGCCTGGCGCGGCGAAAACCGCATGGCCTCACTCCCGAATCGGGCGGCGTCGTATTTCGGGCCGGCAAACGCCATCATCTCGATCGCGCAACAGGCCAGCCCCATGGGCATTGGCATCAGCGAGTTCGAGCGCGCCCAGTTGAGCACCGCGTCAACGCGTGTGGTGAAAAAGCCCTCACCACCGGACGGAGTCATTCCAGCCATGGTAGTATCTGCATTGGTGTAAAAAGTGACGCCTGTTCCATCCCACCGCCAGGATCGTTGCGGCCGCGCAGTACGGTGGTTGTCCCGGCAGACGGGCCGGGCGAAGCGATCGCGAGGATACGTGGCGTGGAGACGGATGGAGAACGGCCGGGGCAGACATCACCTGCGATCGGACGTTCGGCCCGTTATTTCCAGGGACACATGGTATGGCTAACCGAGGGCCCCTGTTTCAGACGAGGCTGAAACAAGACCGGGGATCACGCTCCATTCGAGACGGATTGTCTCCCCGTTTATCGAGCAAAAAACGCCCGTCTCACGGCGAGTGCGTGTCCTACTGCTCAAAATCCAGTCCGCCCTTCTTAATATCGTAGACCAGACCGATCAGCAGAATCACGGTGAAGATGGTTACGACAACCATCACGCCAAACGCCGCGCCTCCCTCGATGAAGTCATGGAAGCTGACCGCCCACGGATACATGAAGACGACCTCCACGTCGAACACGATGAAAATCATCGCTACGAGGTAGAACTTCACGGAGTACCGCTCCCGGGCACTTCCAATCGGGTCCATGCCACTCTCGTACGGCGTCCGCTTGATTCGATTGGGCCGCTTGGGGCCAATGATCTCGGCCGCCTTGAGAAGCGTTAGCGCCAGCCCGGTGGCCAGCGCGATCATGATAAACAGCGGGATAAAGTCTCCAAACATGAGTCGGAGCGAGCGAAAAGCGGAAGGTCCGTCGGGGCGCTGCCGAGGCGAGCCCCGTCACAGCAAGGGGCGGCCACAAAGCCACGTGCCCGAAAGACGGGCAGGCGAGTATCAGATAACCATGGTACGCAACGCCCTCCACGGGTGCAAAAGGCGCGCCCGCCTGCATTCCGAAGAGCCAGTGAAATGGGGGAAGGGAGAAGGGCGAAGTTCGAAATTCGAAGGGCGAAGGGCGAAGGGCGAAAAACAAAGG
>JAAAOT010000208.1 GCA_009908725.1 Bacteroidota bacterium
TGCGCGGACGGGACGAGATCGACTACACGCCGGCGCCGGACTGCTTCCACGACATGTTCGGCCACATGCCGATGCTGACGCAGCCGGACTTTGCGGACTTCTACCAGCTCTTCGGCCAGGCGGCGTTGAATGCGGAGGGCGCCGATCGCCCGCGCCTCGAGCGCTTTCACTGGTTCACGGTCGAGTTCGGACTGATCCGCGAGAACGGCGAAAATCGCATCTTTGGCGCCGGTATCGTCTCGTCGAACGACGAGGTGACCCACGCCCTGTCTGAAGAAGTAACGGTCCACCCGTTCGATCCTGCTCATATCACCGAGCAGGACTATGACGTGTGGCACCTGCAGGACGAGCTCTTCCTCCTGGATTCGTTCGAGCAGCTCGTCGACGGCTTCCGGAGCTGGGCAACGTCACGAAACCTGTTGTCCTGACCGCTACGCCATCTACGTACGACGACGCCTCACCGCGGACTTCCCGGTGGGGCGTTTGTCGTTCTACCGCCTATGCGGGAGACGTGCGGATTGCTCCGCACACTATGGATCCACTTCACAAATACGTTGCCTCGACGCGCCTCCTAACCCTTCTGCGCTGGAAAAATTCTTCCCCGCCCGGGTAAAATGCGTCACATGCTCTTGAGGAAGGTAGATCTCGTATGGTTATGACCTCCGATACCGACGCCATGACGACCGAACAACGCCTGTCTGCCCGCATCACGGGTCGCGTGCAGGGTGTGGGCTTCCGTCACTTCACGACGACACGGGCTCGCACGCTCGGCCTGACCGGATGGGTACGAAACGAGCCGGATGGATCGGTTCGCCTCGAAGCGGAGGGGCCGAAAGACGACCTCGATCGTCTCCTTGACGCTGTGCATGAAGGGCCGCGCTCAGCGAACGTGGATAATGTCAGCGCAGACTACGTCGACCCGGACGGCGCCTTCGAAGGATTCCGCGTCCGACGGTGACTCGTTGAACGACTGCATGCGGTGCCGTCGGGCCGGCTCGTTCCGCTGCGAACACCGGCGGCGCATGGGTCGACCGTCTCCATTCTCACCATCAGGACAACATCGCGATGACTGTATCCGCCGGGAAGCCGTTCGGGAGCGACGCGGATGGGAGCGCCGTGGGGGCGAGTGACGAGGACGTGGATGACACGTCGTCCGCCGGAGACCCTTCAGCTATGCCCTCATCGCCTCAGACTCGCCGGTCGTGCATTACGTACGGCACGGCGACGTTGCGCCGGGCGGGCCGAGATGCTCCGCGACGGACCGCCATCTGGTTGCTGTGCGACATCGCGGGCCTCTCTCGCGCCTCCGTGTACGGGTATCCGGAGGAGCCGGTCGAACCGGACGTCGTGGATGACTTCACGGAAGCCGTCCGTCGGCGGGCGGAGGGAGAGCCGCTTCAGCATATCCTCGGCTACGACGAATTCTTCGGGCTCCGCCTCCGGGTGTCGCCCGATGTGCTGGTGCCACGCCCGGAGACGGAGGAAGTCGTCGAGTACGCCCTCAAGGCGATGCGATCTGTGGATGCGCCGCGGGTTCTGGACGCCGGAACCGGAAGCGGGTGCATCGCTCTCGCCCTCAAGTCCGAGCGGCCGGACGCGCAGGTGATGGCGTGCGACGTGAGTGAGGCCGCCCTGGATGTCGCGCGCGCTAACGCCAGCCGGCTCGCCCTGGACGTGGACTTCCGGCGCGCGGACATGCTGACGGACGACTTCGCTGCGCGGTGCCAGGGGCCGTTCGATCTACTCATCTCCAACCCGCCCTACATCCCGGAGGGGGAGGCCGAAACGCTTTCCGATACCGTTCGCGAATACGACCCCCATCTCGCGCTTTTCTCCGGCGAGGATGCGCTGCGTTTCTACCGCGTGCTCGCCCGGCACGCCGGAGGCATGCTCGCACCGGGTGGGCGCCTGATCGTCGAAACCCACGCGCACTATGCGAGCGGCGTGGCAGACGTATTCGGGGATGCGGGTCTGACGAACATACAGGTCGAACAAGACCTCGCCGGTCGTCCCCGCATTGCCATGGCCATGAAGCCGGTGGCCGACTAACGGCGCCCGTTTCCGAATATGCGCGCGGCTTCCCGGTGCATCGTCGCGTGCAGATCGGCCGTTGCGCGGGGCGTCTCCGCGTAGCCCCCGGATAGAAGCAGCACAACCGGCAGGTCTCGGTCCCGAATATGCTCGAGGACGAGTCCGTCGCGAGCGTGCAGACCGTCCCGCGAAAGAGCCATGCGGCCGTATCGATCATCTTTCATGACATCGATGCCGCCCAGGTAAAAGACAAGATCGGGCTTTGCAGCGTCGAGGACGGCCGGAATATAAGAGGCAAGCGTCTCGAGATACGTGTCGTCGTCCGTTTCGTCCTCAAGGGGGACATCCAGCGTGGATTCCGGCTTGCGAAACGGGTAATTCTTGGCTCCATGCATCGAGAACGTGTAGACAGAAGCGTCGTCGGCAAAAAACGCTGCGTTTCCGTTTCCCTGATGCACGTCCAGGTCGATGATGAGGGTGCGCTGGATCCAGCAGGCGCTTTTTAGCACGCGAATGGCCACGCCAACATCGTTCAGCACGCAAAAACCTTCGCCGTGCCCTGGCATCGCGTGATGCGTACCGCCGGCCAGGTTGGCCGCGACGCCGTCCTGCAGCGCCATGAACGCCGCGTTGATCGTCCCCTGGACGGCAAGGCGCGAACGGTACACGAGACGCTTGGACCACGGCAGCCCCATGCGCCGCTCCTCTTGCTGCGTCAACGTCCCTTCCGCCAGGGCCGACAGGTAGTCGCGGGTATGCACGCGGAGAAGGTCCGACCAATCCGCCTGTCGCGGGGCCACGACGTCCGATGTCCGAAGCAGCCGCTCCCGAACGAGGATATCCCGTAGAGCCGGAAATTTGGCCATCGGGAACGGGTGACCGTCGGGGAGGGGCACGTAGTACCCGTCGGAATAACTTGCGCGCATGGAGCGTGGAGGCGAGGGGCAGGTCGGTGAGGCCCTCTTTGGACGAGGAACGGCACGCGGAGTTCAGGTCCGAACGGGGGCGACCGAACCGCCCGTCGAACGTCATTGTGAATTCTGAGGCCTTCGGGCATTTCCTTTCGTAAATCGACGTACGGACATTTGCAATGCAGATCTGAAGTTGTAAACGACATATGTATATGCATATTCAGCCGCTGATTCCGATACTTCTCATCACATTACGGAATTTACCCGTCTATGGGGTGCCGAAGCCATGCGGGTGATCGAGTCCTGGCGGAGGCTGCGAGATACAGATTGCTGCCGGTGGAAGGGAGCTGTGACTGCGTCGGGCAGATGAGGGCACAGGGGAGTTCGGATGAAAACAGGTCCGCCCGATGCCTGCGGGAGACATCGGGCGGGGTCGATCGTGCGTCCGGCCTGGGGCAGGCACTTATTAGCCACATTCCGGGTCGCCGGCCGGGCATCCGGTGTTGTGGTCGGACTGGGGCTCCGTCTTGGGCGGGTCGGTGGACAGGGCGTAGTCGGACTCAACCTTCGGAGGCGCGGACGTCTCAGGGCCCGTCAGCGTGTTGGCGTCGCAGGCGGTGAGCATCATGAGGCTCACCAGGAGAAGGGCGAAGAAAGGGGCGGCAATCGGGGAGCGTTTCATGGGATTGATGGGTCTAAAGTAGGATAGCGTGGGAATGCGCGGGGAAAACCGGCTCAACAACCGGGATTCATCCACGCGGCGCAGGGATGTATGCGCTTTTACTATATACGATGATGATGCCATCCTATCAGACTAATGCCCGGTCGTAGTGGGGCTTGACGTCCGGAAATTGCTGTTCCTGGTGCATTTGGCATGGTGGCTCGAGCGATTCGTGGTGGCAAAGCGGGGGTGTTCGGCCGGGCGTAGAGTGGCTTCTTTCTCCGGTGGCGTGACGACAGATCACCGCGCTTCGGTGCGCCTCCGGCTTGCTCCTGGGTGGAAAGCGAAACAAAACGACACATTCGGGGTGCGCACACAACCCCATCGCGTATCATCGCCCTCATCGGGTCCCCGCGGCTCTGCGTCCATGTTCGACACACGACGCGTCTCCTTCCTTCTCGGTGGCATCGGCCTCGTCCTGATCGGCCTCCTTGCCGGCGTGTTGCTGATGCTCATGACCGAGGAGGAGGCGCCGCGCGAGCAGGTGACGCAGGTGGTCGATCGCGTGCAGCTTGGGAGCGGGCAGCCCCCGCTGTCTCCGGCAGCGTCCGACGCAGAGCTGGCGTCGGACATGCCACAACCGTCGGCTCTGAACCGCCTGTTTCGTGATGCTGCCGAGCGCGTCACGCCGGCCGTCGTATTCATCGAGGTGCAGACGGACGCGCCCGACGATCAGTACCACCGCTATGACGGGGAGATGCGGGACTTCTTCCGCAATCCCTCGCCGCGGCAGAGCGTCGGAAGCGGCGTGATCGTCAGCGAGAGTGGATACGTGGTCACCAACGAGCACGTCGTTCAGCGGGCGAAGGAGATCGAAGTCACCCTTGCCGACAAGCGGCAGTTCGGCGCCTCGGTCGTGGGAATGGACGCCTCCACAGATCTGGCCGTCCTGAAGCTCGATGCCGACATCACGTTTCCGGCCCTTCCCCTCGGCAATTCCGATCGCGTCGAGGTCGGCGACTGGGTGGTGGCCGTCGGCAACCCGTTCCGCCTCACGTCGACCGTGACGGCCGGCATCGTGAGCGCCCTCGGGCGACAGGTCAACATCATCGACTCTGACTTCCGCATCGAAGACTTTATCCAGACGGATGCCGCGATCAATCCCGGCAACTCCGGCGGTGCGCTGGTGAACCTGCAGGGGCAGCTGGTCGGGATCAACACGGCGATCGCGACGGAGTCCGGCTCCTACGAGGGATACGGCTTTGCTGTCCCGTCGAACCTCATGAACCGCGTGGTGAAAGACCTGATCGCGTACGGCGAGGTCCGCCGCGGCTTCATGGGTGTCTCGATTGAAGGCATCACGGACCGCCGAGCGCGCGAGATCGGACTTGACTCCATTCGCGGTGTGTACGTCTCGTCCGTGCGTCGCGACGGCGCCGCCGACCGGGCCGGAATGCAGGAAGGAGACGTCGTCTTAGAAATTCAAAGCGAACCGGTCGACGCCCCCAACCAGCTTCAGAGTGCGGTCGCGAGGCAACGGCCCGGTGACCGCATCGACGTGACGGTCTGGCGACAGGGGTCGGTGTCCGAATACACGGTCCGGCTCCTCGGGCGGGACGACCCGGCGTATCGCAACTGGATGAGCGAACTCGACTCGCAGGACGTGCGGCCCGAGCCTCCCCGTCAGACCCCAGACCGGCCGCTTCCCGACGTACCGGAGCTCCAGGACATCGCCGGCTGGGGGATCGGCGTCCGGGCCGTCGAAGCCCCGGAAGCGCACATGTTCGGCGTGCGTGATGGCGCCTATGTCGCGTACGTGGACCGGGATGGCCGGGCCGCGCGCGCCGGTTT
The DNA here is from genome assembly GCA_009908725.1 of Bacteroidota bacterium. Lineage (GTDB taxonomy): Bacteria > Bacteroidota > Rhodothermia > Rhodothermales > Salinibacteraceae > Longibacter. Next base: position 5,455 of record JAAAOT010000208.1, read on the forward strand.
ACCCCGAAATACGGTGATTACGCATGTCAACGACGCACCGGTTGACGGTCCCGAGGCGCTTCTCCGTGTCGTAGACCGCGACCCCGCCCCGGCCGTCGTTCGCGTCGTTCGACACGGCGGCACGAGCGCCTTTTACGAAATCCCGTAAGCTCGATCTTCCTGAAAACGGACGCCGCGGAGGCACGTCGTCCGCCCTCGCAACATCTCGATACCCACTCTTTCGTTACGCAGTATATGATCCGTTACCTCACCGCAGGCGAGTCTCACGGCGAAGCGCTCATCGGAATTGTCGAAGGCATGCCGGCCAAAGTGCCGCTGACGGCTGATGCCATCAACGAACATCTCGCCCGTCGCTGGCTCGGCTATGGGCGCGGGGGTCGATCGAAGATCGAGAATGATCAGGTTCACATCTATTCCGGCGTTCGCTTTTCCGAAACGCTCGGCAGCCCGATCTCCTTTCGGATTGACAACGGGGCCTACGAGAAGGACCGTGCCGGGTGGCCGGAGAAAATGGCTGTCCACGGTGATGGCAGCGGCGTCGAGCGCGTCACGATGCCGCGTCCGGGTCACGCGGACCTGGCCGGCATGCAGAAGTACGAGTTCGACGACATTCGCCCCGTCATCGATCGGTCGAGTGCCCGCGAAACGGCGATGCGGGTCGCCTGCTGCTCCGTCGCCCGTCAACTGTTGAACGCGTTTGGCATCCACGTCGGAAGTCACGTCGTCCGCATCGGCGAGGTCGGATATGACGACCCGGAGGAGTGGATCGACCGGCGCAATCAACTGATGAGCGAAGGGGGAGCGAAAGCCGTCTACGAAGCGGCGGACGAAAGCGAGACGCGCATGCTGGATGCCGGCATGACGGAGCGGTGCATCGAGCACATTGAAGAGGCGAAGTCTGCGAAAGACTCGCTCGGTGGTGCGTATGAAGTCATCGTCTCGGGCGTCCCGGCGGGTCTCGGTTCGTACGTCCACTGGGATCGACGCCTGGACGGCCAACTCGTGCAGGCGATCTGCTCCATCCAGGCGCAGAAGGCTGCGGAGGTCGGGGACGGGTTTCGGAACGCCGCCCGGCCCGGCTCGAAGGTTCACGACCCGATCGTGCTCGACAGCGAGGACGAGTACGCCCGCCGTACCAATCACGCGGGCGGCATTGAGGGCGGAACGACGAACGGGATGCCGATCATCGTTCGCGGCTACATGAAGCCGATTCCGACGCTCATCAAGCCGCTGGACTCCGTCGATACGGCGACGCGGGAGCCGAAACCCACCCGGTATGAGCGGAGCGACATCACAAGCGTCCCGGCTGCCTCCACGGTTGCAGAAGCGACCGTCGCTTACACTATCGCGAATGCCTTCCTCGAGAAGTTCGGCGGTGACAGCCTCCCGGAGATCCGGCGTCACGTCGACGCGGCCCGATCTGCACCGACCGACGCCTGACGATCGCACCGATCACACCGGGAGGACCGCCTGACGGATCGACCGATTGACCATATGGTTGAGTCTCGGATCCGGCGTCCTTATCTTACAGGATGCAGTCAGACCGTATCCGCCCCGACCAATCGTCCCACCCACCCTGCCGTGTACCGGCGTTTCGTCGCTCTCTGCCGGCGACCATCTTCCCCCGCTTTATGACCTCCCTTTCGTCGTCGCCATCTACCCGTTCCGGCCGCGATGTCGGTGCGGACGACTGGATCGCTGCGCAAGACGCTGATTCCCTGGCTCGTCTCGTGACGTCCATGCCCGGGCTCGTCGTTCTGCTCGACGCCTCCGGCGAGATCCTCGCCGAGACGGAATCCTGGGCCTTTGCGTTTGGCTCGGAAGCGGACCTGGATGAGATGCCGGAGGACCTCTCCGGCCGGTCGAAGAGCGACGCCGACGCCAAAGATCTGGCCGTATCTTCGTCCTTCTTCGCGCGGCACGACACGGACGGGTCGTGGAAGGAGGTGGTGGAGACGTGCGTTGAAGAGGGTCGCGAATCGCGCGGATACGAGGTCCCCCTGCGCATGCCCGACGGCGCCGTGTACTACGTCAACTTCAGCGCCCGTCCGTGGCAGGGCGACCCGGACGGCGGTACGTCGGAACGAGGCGTCATGCTTCATTTCGTGGACCGTTCGGATGCGCATCAGGCCACGCTGATGCGGCGGCAGGTGGAGGATCGCTTCGACATTCTCATCGACACCATCAGTGAGGGCGTCCTTCTCATGGATGAGAAAGGCGTCTTTCGCGACTGCAATTCGGCCGCGGAGAAAATACTGGGTCGAAACGCGTCGGATATCATCGGCTCGCGGTTTACGGATGAGAAATGGAGCGGGCTCAAGCAGGACGGCACGCCGCTCCCCAACGCCGAGTTTCCCTTCTGGCAGGCGGTCGTCGAGCGTGAGGCGATCCACGATGAGGTGATGGGACTCTACCCGCCCGGCGGTCCGCCGCGGTGGATCCGTGTGAACGCGCAGCCGATCTTCGAGGAGGGAGCCACTGAACCGTACGGCGTGCTCACCTGCTTCGATGACATTACGGACGAGCAGCTCAAAGACGAGGCGCTGCAGACCTCTCGGGACCTTCTCTCCAGCGTCCTCAGCAGTTCACTTGACGGGATCATGGTGTTCTCCGCCATCCGCGACGACGACGGAGACATCGAGGACTTCGAATGCCTCCTCGTCAATCCGCAGGCGGAGAAAATGGTGAACCGGTCCTCGGAGGACCTGGTCGGGACCCGGATGCTCGACGAGATGCCGGCGCATGAGGAAAACGGCCTCTTCGACGCCTACGTAGACGTCGTAACGACTGGCGAACCGTTCGAAACCGAATTGCACTACACGACCGACACGTTCGAACGGTGGCTTCAGATTGTCGCGGTTCGGATCGAGGAAGGCTTTGCCGTGACGTTTCGCGACATCTCCGAGCGGAAGCGGGCCGCGCAGGCGATGGCGGCGACGAACGCCAAGCTGGAGCAACGCAACCGGGCGCTGCGCGATTTCGCCTACATCGCCTCGCACGATCTGCAGGAGCCGCTCCGAAAGATCGGCGCGTTCTCGAACCTCGTGCTTGAAGACTACGGGGACCAGGTCGACGAGACGGGTAAGCACTACCTCGAGCGGATGCAGGACGCAGCGCGACGCATGTCGCAGCTGATCAGCGACCTGCTCGTCTACTCGCGCGTCACGACGCGTGCGCGTCCGTTCAAGCCGGTCGACCTTCGGACCGTCGTCGACAACATCCTTACGGACCTTGAGATGCAGATTCAGGATGTCGACGGCACGGTGGACGTGGGGGAGCTCCCGACGATTGACGCCGATTCCACCCAGATCCGGCAGCTCCTGCAGAATCTGATCGGCAACGCGCTCAAGTTTCACCGCCCGGACGAGCCGCCGGTCGTCAAGATTCGCGCGGAGATCGTTGACGCATCCGAGGAAGACCTTCCCGCGCACGACCTGGACACCTCGGCGTTTTGCCGCATCGTCGTGTCCGATAACGGCATCGGCTTTGATCAGAAGTATGCCGATCGTATCTTCACCCCTTTCAAGCGTCTTCATGGCCGGAGCGAGTATTCCGGGACCGGCATGGGCCTCGCGATCTGTCGCCGGATCGTTGAGCGACATGGAGGCGACATTCGTGTCGTGAGCACGCCCGGCGAGGGCACCACTTTCACGGTCCAGCTGCCCGTTGACCGCCACGACGGCAACGTGCCGAATGAGCCATCCGTACAGGATCATGCAACCACCCCGACGACTCTGGATGAGTAGCAACTCCAGCACAATCCACATATTGCTTGCGGAAGACGATCCGGATGACCGCCTTCTGACGCGCCGCGCCCTCGAAAAGAGTCGTCTCGCGAACACGGTCAACGCGGTCGAGGACGGAGAGGAACTGATGCAATATCTTCGCCATGAAGGCGAATATGCCGATCCGTCGTCCGCTCCCCGTCCGGGGCTGATCCTGCTCGACCTCAACATGCCGCGGATGGACGGACGGGAGGCCCTGAAAAAGATCAAATCCGACTCAGAACTTCGACGCATCCCCGTCATCGTGTTGACGACGTCGGAGGCCGAGCAGGACATCCTGCAGAGCTATGATCTCGGGGTGAACGCGTTTGTCACGAAACCCGTCACCTTCGACGACCTTGCCAGTACGCTCCAGGCTCTTGGAGACTTCTGGTTCGAAATCGTTAAGCTGCCGAATGAGCGCCAAGCCGACGCATGATTGCTGAGAGCGAGGTCCTCGACGTCCTTCTCATTGAAGACGACGAAGATGACTACCTGATCACGCGCGCGCTGCTGTCGAAGGCAGAGAGCATCGACTGCAACCTCGACTGGGCGCGGAGCTTCGATGAGGGACTGGAGTCGATCCTTTCGAGCCGATACGATGCGTGTCTGGTCGACTACCGCCTCGGTGCACGTACGGGTCTGGACCTCCTGCAGGAGGTGAACGACTGGGGCGGCGTCGAAACGCCGATCATCCTGCTCACCGGTCAGGGCGACCTTGAGGTCGACCTGAACGCCATGGCGGCCGGCGCGGCAGACTACCTGTCGAAGGAGCGGATCGATGCGCCCCTGCTGGAGCGGTCGATTCGCTACGCCGTCGAGAGGAAAGAGGCCGATCAGCGGATCCGCGAACAGGCTCAGCTCCTGGATAAGGCGCGCGACGCGATCATCGCGTTCGACATGGACGGACGCGTCGTCTACTGGAATAAAAGCGCCGAACGCCTGACCGGCTGGACGGCAGACGAAATGCTCGGCGCACGGGCCCAGGAACGCCTCTACGATTCATCCGAGGCCGAAAAGCTCGAAGAATGCCACGAGACCGTCCGTGAAGAGGGGGAATGGACCGGCGAACTCCGGCAGCAGTCAAAGGATGGCGAAGAACTGGTGGTCGAGAGCCGATGGACGCTCGTTCGTGACAGCGGCGGGCAGCCTACGTCCATCCTCGTGATCAACACCGACATCACAGAGCGGAAGCGGCTGGAGTCTCAGTTTCTTCGCTCCCAGCGCATGGAAAGCATCGGCCGTCTGGTCGGCGGCATTGCACACGACCTGGGCAATCTTCTCGTCCCGATCTTGCTCGGCGTGAAGGTGCTGAAGCGCCGCGAGTCCGAGGACGAAAAGGTCCTTCAGACGCTGGAGATGATCGAAAAGAGCGCTGAGCGGGGCTCGAACATGGTCGAGCAGGTGCTGGCCTTTGCCCGAGGGGTGGAAGGGGAACGCGTCGCCCTGCAGGCCGCAACGATCATCGAGGAGGTGGCCAAGATCACGACGGAAACCTTTCCCGACAACATCGACGTGCGCGTCGACGTCCCGGAAGACCTGCACGACATCGTTGGCGATGCAACGCAGATTCAGCAGGTGCTGATGAACCTGTGCGTGAACGCCCGCGACGCCATGCCCGACGGCGGCGTCATCGAGATCAGTGCATCCGAAGCCGACGTCTCAGAGGCGGAAGCCCATCGCAAGATGGATGCGGAACCGGGCTCGTACGTCTGCCTGAGAGTCTCCGACACCGGATCCGGCATCCCCGACGAGGCGATCGACAAGATCTTTGAGCCCTTCTTTTCCACCAAAGCCGAAGGGCAGGGCACCGGGCTGGGTCTCTCCACCGCCTACAGCATCGTGAAAAGCCACAACGGCTTCGTCGACGTTGAGAGCGAGACCGGGGAAGGAACCACGTTCCGCGTCTACGTCCCGGTGGCGACCTCGTCGGATGAACGACGGGGGCCGGCTGCATCCGGAGAGCTTCGCGACGGCAGCGGCGAGTTGATCCTGGTGGTCGATGACGAGGAGTTCATCCTCGAAACCGCACGACAGACGCTCGAAGACGCCGGGTATCGTGTCATCACGGCCCAGGGGGGCGAGAAAGCCATCGAGGTGATGGATCGCAACGGCGACCAGGTCGAGGCGATCATCACGGACCTTCGCATGCCGGAAATGAACGGGTTTGACCTGATCCGCCGGTTACGACCCCAGTTCCCCAATGTACCGATCATCGCGGCCAGCGGGATGGCCGACGGCCGAACCGACGATGCGGTTCAGGCCGGCGCGCAAACGTTTCTCGCGAAGCCGTTTACCGCAGAAAAGCTGCAGGCCACCCTCCAGGATGTGATGTACGAGGATGAAGACGCGGCCTCTGTGGAAGGGTAGTCGCAGGGCGGTAGATTCCCGGCGACGGCGATGTCGGGGGCGAGGTGGCTCCGGTACCCCAAGCAGGGTCCACCGGTCGAAGGCCGCTGTATCCTGCATTTGTTTATTGCTGAAGACCATGCCTACGTGGCTGAAAACGGACTCGACGCCGGGCGGGGCAGCGGCCTTCCGAGACACCAGCGGCAGCGCAGAGTAGTCGAACGATCCCTACAGGTGGCGTGATTGTGTAGTGCGCAGCTGGCTGTTGTCGCAGCGGTTCCAGGCAGAAGGAGTCGTTGTCCTCGTCTATTTCTCCGCGTTCGCGTGCGCAGGTTCTACGCCATCTATCGCGACGAGCATCCGTGATTAGCGGTCTGCCGTTGCGGAGGCAGCGACGCCTTCAAGGACGTCAAACCCCTGTTTGTAGGTGATGTCGGTCGGAATACCGGCGTCCTCCACTCGCTGCAGGTCGTCGTTGAGGGACGGCGGTCGCTCTCCGTACTGCTCTGTGAAGGTGGCGACGGCGTGGTAGTCTCCGTCGCCCTGAAGGCGAAGAATCTTCTCCGAAAGAGCGTCCACGGCTGCTTCCATCGAGTCGCGATGGACCGTGTACGTGCCTGACTCCGGATCGCGGGTAAAGGCGCCTTTCTCACGGAAATAGTTGAAGCGGACCAGGTTTGCCGTTCCGTGGGCGCTGGACGTGCCGAAACGGATGGACCGAAAGATCCCGGCGAGAAACGTCACGTAGTTATCCATCAGGTCCGTCTCAAGCTCTCCTTCCTCCTGTAGCTTCCGGACCATGTATAGTCCCAAAACGTCGGCCTTGCCTTCCTCGAGCGGCGACGCCTGATCCTTCAGCGCCTCCCTGACGGTTCGATCGGGGGCGTCGATAAGTGTTTTGACGCCCAGGCCATGCGCCACCTCGTGAAACATCGTGTTGCTGAAGAAGGCGTCGAACGAGATGTGCTGGCGTTGCTCTTCCGTGATAAGCTGATCGCCGATCGGGACGAGGATCGCGTCGTACTTCGCCCGCATCGCGTTCTTGAGCTGCAGGCGTCGGGACCCTTTCTCCTTCTGGACCTGCTCGTCGTTGGGAAGGTTGATCGCGATCGTCTTGGCACCGGCATTCGCGTCCCCGGAAACGTACAGGACATCGTACGCACCGAGATCCGAGTCGCGTCCGGGCGTGTCTTTCTTGTATGCATCCGGGACCGGTAGCTCGCGCTGTAGCATCGGTAAGAGCTGTGCGTAGCGATCCAGGCGCTGGCTCCATTCCATGTCTTTCGCGAGGACGAACGTCTCGGCCGCCGTTTTGGCCCCGAACAGCTGATCCTCGTACGTCTCGATCGGCCCGATGACGAGGTCGAGCTCGTTCGTCTTCATGTCCATCCAGGCCATGTCGCTTTCGCGGTATGCGCCGGTCGTCAGGGCGTCGGCTAGCAGGCGGAGGTAACGGCGGAATCCGTCATCCTCGGCGAGATCGGCCGCTTCTCGCAGGCGCATGGCGGCCTGCTCCATCTCGGCAGAGAAAAACTGGTGGTAGGGAATGGCGGTGAGCGACCCATCCGGCGTCCGGCGGATCATGGTATAGGGGCTCAGGATGTCGGCGTCCTGTTCTGCGGCCGCCTGCAGTTCGTCGCGATCGGCGTCGCTCGGATAAAAGTTGGCGCCGGACGGCTTTTCGCCAACCCCATCGATGAACGGTTCATTCCCATTCAGCCGATCCCACGGGCCGTAGTTGATCTCGACGAAGGTGCTCAGCGCCGGGTCTTCGATTGTCGACAGAAGAGAGTCTCTGTTGCCATAGGCCTGCTCCCAGAACACCTCGTCCATCGCCTGCGCCGCCTCGATGAAGAGGGGAATCATCTGCCGCTGGTTGGCCGACAGTCCCGACAGATCGGTGTCGAGCGGCACCTGCGTGTACTTTTCCGTCAGGGTCGACGCTGTGCCACCGTCCGTAGCTGTCGCGTTAGCGTCGGACGCACCGGGGTCCGACTCGCCGGAGGGTTGGCAGCCGACCCACGTCAGCAGCACGATCAGGAGAAGAGGAAGTTGCCGGATACGGAGCACGGTCATGGACGGCCAGGCGCTGGAGGCAGAGGGTGTGGACGGCGTTACGCTGAATCGGGCACAATCAAGATGATACCGAGGGTCCGGGCGACCGTCAACCGGCCGATCGGTCTGTCCTGGAGCAGGGCTGCTAGTCGGACGACGCCACCGCGTGGTCGACAAGCCGGTCTTTCGCCACGATCTCGAGGGTCTTTTCGTCCGTCGCTTCGAGCACGACCGGGGGAGCCACATCTGCGTCTGCCGCTTCTTTCCATCGCGACGCGCAGAGGCACCAGCGGTCGCCTGCTTCGAGCCCGGGGAAGTTATATTCGGGCCGGGGCGTTGAGAGGTCGTTCCCGCGGGACCGGGTAAAGGACAAAAACGCATCAGTCATGACGGCGCACACGGTGTGAGTTCCGCGGTCTTCCGGGCCGGTGTGACAACTCCCGTCACGGTAAAAGCCGGTCATCGGGTCGGTGGAGCAGGACTGAAGAACGGTGCCGATCACGTTGCGGGCCGGAGCGGAGTCGGGCATGAGGGTAGCGGTCGGGTGTGAACACGGGGGCGAGGGACGTCGCGATCGGACAGCGTCGGGTCTAGATGGGCATCCGGCATCGCGAAGAAACGATACGAACAGGAGACAAACAGACACGCCCACCCGTCGGTGAGGGACGAGTGGGCGAGCTGCACAGAAAACGTGTGGAGTCCTCCACCCGTCATCTGACCGGCGTCGGCACGCGGCCGACGATCTGATGGTATGCTGACGTCGTCGCTACACACCGACGTAGGCGTCGCGACGAGTGCGCGAACATTTGCATCAGTGTAGACAGAAATACGCCGAAAAACAAGGGGCATCAGCGTGACGCGTCTTTGGCCCGATCAGAGATGCGGCCGTCGTGCTCAGGTGGACAGGGACTGTTCTGCACCGGTGAAGGTGCGCATGGGGCTCGTGCGATGGCGGGTCCGCTCGAACGACACGTCGGGGAACCGTTCGGCGAGGTAATCGCGGAGAAGCTGTTCGGTGATTGCCTCGGTCTCGTAGTGGCCGGCGTCGATCACTGCCATCTTCGGCGTGCCGTCATTGTCCAGTACGTCGAAGAACTGGTGGTATGTGATGTCGGACGTGACGTAGGCATCGGCACCGGCGCCGCGGGCGGTTCGGATGAAGTCGGATCCGGCGCCACCGCACACGGCGACGCGCTCAACCGTTGCGTCCGGGTCGCCTGCCCAGCGTAAACTGCCGGCATCGAGCCGGGACTGAACCCGCGCGAGGAAGTCGGGCATGGCGAGGGGATGGTCGAGCGTCCCGACGGCGCCCAGGCCGGCCTGTAAGGTTTTTCCCTGCAGCGGATATACGTCGTACGCGACCTCCTCGTACGGGTGGGCGTCATGGAGAGCCGACAGCACGCGCCGGAGATTCCAGCGCTCGACCTGTGCTTCGATGCGGCGTTCCGCCACGGACTGCAGGTCGCCGCCCGCCGTGCCGATATGCGGGTCGGCGGCGTCCCCCGGTTGGAAGTAGCCGGTGCCGTCCGATGCGAAAGCGCAGGCGTCGTAGTCGCCGATCCGACCCGCGCCGGCCTCCGCGAGCGCAGAGCGAACGTCTTCGAAGGTGTCGTCGGGCACGAAGGTGACGAGCTTGAGCATCGACTCGTCGAACCCGTCCAGCAGATCGATGCCCGTCAGGCCGAGCTGTTCGGCCAGCGCAAACGAAACGCCGCCCGGTGTCGCATCCAGGTTGGTGTGGATGCTGTAGAGTGCTATCTTTGACTCCGCCAGCCGCAAGGCGAGGTTGGACACGAACCCGTCGGCCGTCACGGACGACAAGCGACGAAAGATCAGCGGGTGGTGAGAGATGATGAGCTGAGCGCCGATCTCCAGGGCCTCGTCGAGGACCTGCGGTGTGCAGTCAAGGGCGATCAGGGCCCGGTCAATGTCGCGGCCCGCGTCTCCCACCTGCAGGCCGACGTTGTCGTAGTCCTGCGCCGAACCGGGTGGCGCCCAGGCTTCGAGAGGCTGTGTGATGTCGCGAATCGTCGGCATAGGGGCGAGTGTGCTTGAACACGAGAGGTGACGGTGGCGTGGCTCGGGTACCGGTCAACGTCGCATTTCAGCCCCTGAACTGCAAACGTCACAGGTACTGATCGACGATGGACACAAGGTCGCTGGCTTCGAACGGTTTCGACAGATAAGCATCGAACCCGCGGTCCAGGAGCTTTTCCCGATCCCGGGGCATGGCGATTGCCGTAACCGCGACCATGGGGATGTCTTTATAAGTGTCGTCGCGCCGAAGACGTTCGAGGACGTCGACGCCGCTTCCGCCGCTCCCCAGATTGATGTCTATCAGAAAGAGGTCGAACGGCTCGTCCGCATCGCGGGTCTCCTGCACGGCATCGGACGCGCTGCGGACAACCACCAGGTCGACCACGTCTCCGAGGAGGTCCTGGACGAGGAAAATGGTGTTGTCGTTGTCTTCCACCAGAAGCACCCGAGCGTCTTCACGATCGGGTTCGATGGTTTCGTCCGTTTCCGAGGCCTCCTCCAGGTGATAGTCTGTCGCCAGCGGGAAGGTGATCGAGAACCGGCTGCCGACGCCCTGCTCGGAGTCGACCGCGATGGTGCCGTCCATCGCCTCGACGAGCTGCTTCGTGATGGCAAGGCCGAGACCGGATCCTTCATGCTCACGGGTCAGTCCGTCCGACTCCTGCCGGAAATCCTCGAACAGGTCGGGCTGAAACTCCCGGCCGATGCCGATGCCCGTGTCACGCACTGCAACCTCGATGCGCTCGTTCGCGCTGTGGTTGCGGCGGCGTACGAGGACTTCGACCTCCCCGTCTTCGGTGAACTTTATGGCGTTCGAGATGAGGTTCTGAACCGCCGAGTTCAGTGCACCGGCGTCCAGTTCCGCGACCGCATCGCGCGCATCGTCTTCGACGCTGAAGTCGAGCGTGAGGCCTTTTTCTTCGGCCCGCTCCCGGAAGAGCTCGACGACCTCCAGCGTTTCATCGGTCACCACAACGGGCTCCAGGTCCACCTCCATGTTGCCCGCTTCCAGTTTGGCCAGCGTAAGGAGGGACGAAAGCGTGTCCATCAGCCGACTGCCGGCCGACTTAATCCGCCGTATGTGCTCGTCAAAGTGGCCGTCCTGGCTCTTCGCGCGGATGACGTCGGCCAAGCCGAGGATCGCGGTGAGAGGCGTCCGGATCTCATGGCTCATGTTGGCGAGAAACGTAGACTTCGCCCGGCTCGCGGCCTCCGCTTCGTCCTTCGCTCGCTCAAGCGCATCACGCTGCCGCTCCAGTTCACGTGTCTTCTTCTCCAGTGCCTGCGTGCGCTCCTGTACGCGACGCTCGAGCGTTTCGTTGAGGCGGACGCGCTCGGTGATGTCGTTCTGAACACCGATGTAGTTCACCAGCTTGCCGGTTTTGTCGTATACCGGCGTCAGATACAGCTCATTCCAGAACATTTCGCCGTCCTTGCGATAATTCCGGATCACCGCCCGGCAGTGCTCCCCCTTCTGTACCGCATTCGCCAGGGTCCGAACGGCCGGCTGGTCGTCATCGCGCGTTCCGTCGGGTCGCACCTGAAGAAAGCGACAGTTGTACCCCAGGATCTCGTCCTCATCATAGCCGGTCAATTCCAAAAACCCCTGGTTGATGTATATCAGCGGGTTGTCGGGCTGATGAGGGTCCGTGAGGACGATCGAGTTGTTCGCGGCTTCGATCGACCGTTTGAGAAGATCTTTGACTTCATCCTCTTGCTCCGGGAGATCGATGCGGTCGTAGGAGGGACGCGACTGTCCCGGATAGAAGTCTCTGTCAGAGGGTGACATGTAGCGACGGGAAAACTCCAAATCTGCGGTACGAGGGAGATGCGGTGCGGCTGAGTCGGCATATTCCGCACACCGAGGCAAGATAGTCTGCCCCTCGTTTTTAAACAAACCACGGAAATCCCCGATCGCACGGTGTTGCGCGATTCTCACGGTCTGTCGAATGCGTCGTGAACGAAGACGCCCCGACGGGCGAGGCGACGTTTACCGTGCGCGGGCACATCCTACACGCGAGCGGCACCGACGGCATCCATGCCCCGCAGGTGCCGCGTTCACGTCCCGATTGTATCTTGAAAAGTGATCCTTCTGAACGCTTCGTATACGATCTAAGGCCAGCGACGTGGCCGCTCTTTTCGGACCCGCCTGAAGCGTCGACCGCAAACTAGAGGGACACGAATCCTGGATTGTTCGAGGCTTCGAACGTGCAGTCGATGGTCACGTCGATGCGGTCCTGCTGGTCGGGGGAGGACTGGATCAGCGTGCCTGGAATCGTGAAGTTGCCGGCGACCACATCTCCGTTCGACTCGGTGATGTTGATGTCACCACCATCGGAGAAGTACCCGGTGAACGAGGTCGTTGCCGACGCGTCGACGAGATAGATGGCAAAGTTCGATAGCGCGTCACTCGACTCTCCGTCGATATTGGCAACGGAGTACGTGCCGGTCCCCGGACGCTGACCTGCGCGGAAGATGAGTCCGGTGGCCGAGACGTCCGTCGATGAGTTGTTGGTGAGAGAAATCGCGAACGCGGTATCGCCCTGATTGTCGGGCGCCTCCGCCCAGTATGCGATGCCCTCGTACGTTTTATCGATGCCGTTGCCGGAGATCGTCATGGTGAACGACTCCTGGAACTGGGGGACCTGGTTTTCATCGCCTGAATCTCCGCCGGAGTCACATGCAACGAGCAGCATGCCTAGAATGAGCGTGAGGGCGGTCCGTCGGACAAAGCGAAAAATGGTCGAGAGGGGCATAGATGAGGTGTTCATCGGTACAGGGGATGACGATTCGACGCCGGTGAAACTGATCAAACCGGCGCGCACCGTGTATAGCGAAAATGATTCCCGAATCCGGTCATCAGGACTGCTTGCCTGATTTCCTTCGTGGATTCCACCCGGTCGGCCCGTGTCTCCCAAACTGCTTATGAATCTCTCGTTCTCGCAGTATCGTCTGCGATCCGGACTGCTCTGTTTCGCTTTTGCCTTTGTACTGTGCTCCGGCCTGACCGGGTGCCGGTATCTGGATGCGCCCGTGACGCCAGATCCAGTGCCGGTCCCGGACTCGGCAACGTTGATGTGGAGCGGGGCGGTGACGCCGACTTCCGCGCGCATCGTAGCCGCGACGCCGCAATCGTCGGGTCAGGTCGCGCTGGAGATCGATACTACGTCGTCGTTTGAAACCCCGCGCACCGTATCACCGGCTGTTATCGAGGCTGCCGGAGATGGAAACGAGGCGTTGGACGGCGTCTTACACTTTTCGCTAACTGATCTGCTGCCGGATACGCGGTACCATTACCGTCTCGTCGAGCAGGAGACCGTCGTCGATCGTCCGACCGGTACGTTTCGTACGTTCAAGGACGGCCCGCACTCGTACGAGGTTGCCATCGGCGGCTGTGCTGCGACCGGCTCACGGCATGCCATTTTCGACAGCATCCGGGCTACGTCTCCGGACCTGTTTCTCCATCTCGGAGACATGCATTACTCCGACATTGCGGTTCCGGAGATGCAGCGATACCGGGATGCATACGCGACCGTCCATGCGTCTCCCGAGCAGTCGCATCTCTTCCGCTTGGTGCCGCTGGCATACATCTGGGACGACCACGACTTCGGCCCAAACAACAGTTCCGGCGCCGTCCGTGTGCAGGACGTGGCGCAATCGGCGTACCGGGCGTTCGTCCCGCACTATGACCTCCCCGCGGGTCCGGACGGTCCGGTCCACCAGGCCTTTACGGTGGGGCGCGTCCGCTACATCCTGACAGATCTGCGGTCTGCGCGGAGCCGAAACGACCTCCCGGACACGGCGGAGAAGTCCATGATGGGCGAGGCGCAGAAGCGCTGGTTCAAAGCGGAACTCCGACGCGCTCAGGACTATCCCGTCGTCGTCTGGGTCAGCAGCGTCCCGTGGATCGCCAACGACCTCGACGAGCCGGACCGGTGGAGCGGGTTCACTGCAGAGCGCGAGGAACTCGCAGCCTACATCGACTCAATCGGGATGGCGTCGCGCCTTGTCATCGTCTCCGGCGATGCGCACATGCTGGCTCTGGATGACGGCACGAACAATGTCTACGGTCCCGGCGATGGCCTTCGCGCTCCGGTCGTTCAGGCGGCGGCCCTCGACCGGCGCGGGTCGGTGAAGGGCGGCCCCTTCTCGATCGGGCCGTTCCCCAACCGGTTTTCGCTTCGCGGCGCGAATGACGGACAGTACATGCGTATGGAGGTGGAGGACGACGGCGCCGATTCAGTCTGCATCACCTGGACGGGGCGGCGATGGGCGTACGACCGTCAGCGCATGACAGACCTGTTCGCGTGGGAAAAGTGCTTCGATGCGGACGAAGCGCCCTGACACCGCCCGGCCGCCGAAGCAGCCCTTACCGCTCGGTTGTCGTCAACGTGACCCGGACCGGAAGATGATCGCTGAGGCGTGCCATGTCCGCGGACGAAAGCGGGCGCGGGATCACCGCCGAGCCGGAGACGAGTTCGTGGAGAGCGTGTTGGTTGAGAAGGATGTAATCCAACTGCCGCTCCGGGTCGTCCGACGGGTGCGTAAGTGTAGTCGTGCCGTGGAGCGGGTCCACGAAGGATGCCGCCCAGTCGTCCGTTCCCGTCTGCAACGAGTCCGGTGCCGGACGGTCGTCGGTGTTCAGCAGCAGGCGCAGCTCCGGGCTGTCGGCGAGGCTGTTCAGGTCGCCGGCGATCAGGATGTTGGCGTCCGGGTCCGTCGCAAGCAGGTCATTGAACCGATCATGTAGCAGGCGTATCTGCCCGATGCGCCAGCCCGTGTTCCGGGGGCCGGGGCCGGCCTTCAGGTGGGCTCCAACGAGGTGGAAGCTGTAATCGGGACGAGCGTGGATCGTCGCCCGCCAGATGCGATTGTTGGTGAGCGACTGGGCCTCGGGTTCGCCGTTGTCCGTCTCAATCCCTTCGACAGGGGTGACGACGTCCGAGTAGCTCTCCACGACGCCGAGCGGCACCCGGCTCATCAGGACGACGTTCTGAAACCAGTCCGGGCTTTCGGTGGCAGTGAAGAACCGGTAGCCCATGTCGCTCAGGTGCTCCTCCGCGATTGCCTGCACGAAGGCCTCGCTCTCGATTTCCTGCAGGACGACGACATCAGCATCCAGCGCACGGATGCCACGGATGAAGAGCTTGAACCGGGCGTACATATCCTCCGGCGGCTCGTTTTCCCGCTCGTTGTCGATATACGGATTGTCATACTCATCCACGAAGTTTTCCACGTTCCACGTCGCTACCGTCAGCGAGTCGCCCGCGGGAAAGGCGTAGCCCGGCGGCGTGGTTGCCACGCCCGGGATGTCGGGCGCAGACGTTTCGGAAGACGTAGACGACGAGAGGGCGCTGCATCCGGTCAGAAAGGCCATGCTCACGAGGAGCAGGGCGATGACCCGGGTGATGGGGCGAATGGACGGCGAGGACGCGTTCATCGTGAGTCGAGGACGGGTGCGGGGGGAGACGAGACATGCGGTATCCGATACATCTCCTTGTTCGTGCGGGACAGCGCTCAGTATCCACCCCGGAGGTGAAGGAATCGGGAAAAGTATCCGGCTGTCCCGGCGCGCTGAGTGGTGGCCCTGTGGAGCGAGAGGTGGGTGCCCCGACTCGCAACCTGTGGCCGCACGGCTCGTATGGACGGCAATTCGATGGGCGCTGAGACGTCTTACTCCTATAACCGCACCCGGGCCATGACGACGGCCTTTTTGTCGCTCGGATCGAACGAAGGGGACCGGCTAAAGCATCTTCGCTCTGCCGTGGGCCGTCTCGAGGCGGCGGGTGTCGGGGCGAGCAGGGCGTCGCCCGTATACCGAACGGAGGCGCACACGCTGGATCCGCAGGAATCACAGCCGGACTACTTCAATGTCGTGATTGAGGTGGAAACGGAGCGGTCCCCGGCGGACTTACTCGCTCTTGCGAAGCAAATCGAACGAAAGGGCGGTCGCGACCTGTCGGCACGGCGGTGGGCCCCGCGACCGATCGACGTTGATCTCCTGGTCGTCGGGCGGGCAGTTGTTCGAGGGAAAGGCCTAACCCTTCCTCACCCACGGATCGGTGAGCGTCGATTCGTGCTTCAGCCCTGGGCGGACATCGCCCCGAACCTGGTCGTTCCCGCACCGTTCGAATCAACCGTTTCGGCCTTGCTCGACCGTTGCGCGGACCGGGCACAGCTCGATCGTCTTTGCGACGCCCTGTTGTGATTGCGTCGCGATTCCGGCCGGCGGCCGACCCCGATGCCAGTCCCCCCTTTGCTGCTTTCCCCGATCGCATGCCCCAATCGTCTTTCCCGTCTGTATCGCTGCCCGAGGATCTCGGGTATCTCGTCATTGAGGGTGTGATCGGCGCCGGAAAAACATCGCTCGCCCGGCTTCTGACTGAGGCAGTGAGTGGTCGAATCGTTCTGGAGCAGTTCGAGGAGAACCCGTTTCTGGAACGGTTTTACGAAAACAAGGAGCGATGGGCGTTCCAGACGGAACTGACGTTTCTCGCCAGCCGATTTCAGCAGCAAAAAGACCTCGGAGCACGTGATCTCTTCCACCGGGTTGTCATCAGCGATTACGCCTTCGACAAGAATCGAATATTCGCGCATCAAACGCTGTCGGGGGACGAACTGCAGCTGTTCGAGACGCTTTACAGCATCATGGAGCCCAATATCCCGACGCCGGACCTGATTGTGTATCTGCAGTCGTCGCCGGAGCGGCTCATGGACAACATCCGCAAACGGGATCGGGCGTATGAACGGTCGATGGATCCGGATTATATTCGCAGTTTGCACCAAGCATACGATCATTACTTCCGGACGTACCGAAAGACGCCGCTGCTCATCGTAAATGCTGCAGAGATTGACTTTGTCGAAAATGACCGGGATCTGAACCTGATCCTGCGTCACATTGCAGACGCCGACCTGGATGGGACCACGTACGTAGACCCGGTGGTCGAGCGGTCTGAATGACAACGGGATTCACTCCCTGTTGTCTCCCGATTCGATGTCTCGGTTTATCTGAGACGATCGGGGCGTTGTTGAACAATCAGATTGAGGCTCCGATGGCTTCCATGGAGTACATCTTCTTCGCCGTCATTTTTTACTTCATCATGCAGGCGGCAAGCAACCTGGTGATGATCATGCGCGGAAAGCAGGCCGAGGTCGAAGAAGATCGATCGCACGGCTGGAGCGGTCCGTCGCCCCGGCAGTACACTGGGAGCGAACGCGGCTCCGTCCGCTACTGGGACGACGTGGAGGAAGCTCGCTGGAAAGATGTCTCGGACTGACTGAAATCCCGGGCGGTGCGCACGATTCGCGATACGGTGACATTGCGCGTACCTGGCGGCCCTATCGCTGTCCATCGCCGAACGTGAAGGTGATGGTCGTTCGGGTCGACACCGGCTCGCCGTTGCTCTCGGCCGGCCGAAACACTGATCGCCGCGCAGCAGCGAGCGCCGAGGCCTCGATGCCGTAGCCGAGCGACGACACCGTCTGCATTCGCTCGCCCCGTGCCTGTTCGCTCCGAACGATTTGCGCGCCGGTAACCTGACCGCTTCGGTCGACGTCCACCTCCACCACAACCCGGGCGCGGATGCCGGCGCGACGCGCTGCTGCCGGGTACTCTGGCTGAACCGTCCGGAAGAGCCGTGCACTGACGTCCGTGGAGTGTGCCGCTGTGGGGCCGGTCGCACCCTCCTGAACGACGGCGTCGTCGCCTGGCTCATCGATCGCCAGGTTGCTGGATCCGTCGAATTCGATCTCGACGATCACGTCCTGCGGCACAACCACCGGCGGCAACGGGGCCGGGGGCGGCGGCTTCAGGTCTTGCGAGTGACTTGTTGGCTGAATCTCTTCGATCTTGACAAAGTCCTCCGCGTCGTCCCGGAACGGCAGTTCGGGCGGGGTCGGCGCAGACATTGGCCACCACCAGATCAGCGCGGTCATCAGCACCAGCACCCCGGTCATGGACGCCAGGATCTGGAGCCGGTAGGAGTCGTTTCGGTCGCGCAGAGACGCCATGGGGGAGATGCGGGGTGATTCAGGGTGCTACGGCGTACACCTTCGACATCGCTTCAAGTTTCTTCGCAGCCGAACGCGCCGCGGCATTCGAACCTTTGGCGAACCCGCCGAGCGAGGGGATGAAGCCAGAAAGATTACGAAACCATTCTGTTTTCCGGACATTCCCTGCTAGAGAACAACGGATGTCCCCCCTCGCGTGTGTCACATACTGCCGATGCCACCCGGCAAGTTGCCCGACGTTCTGTCCTCCGACGCTCCGGTGGGCCCACCCTCAGCCCCCGCAGGCCCGGCGTTTTTCTTCGTCTGGCCGTCCGGCACCGTTGTTTCGCCCGGTTCGTCTCCCGATATCGCCTTCCCGCTTCCGGTAGTGGGAAGGCATTTTTATGGATAGACACGCCGGTACTCCCGCTGCGATTCGCTCCAAGCCCGTCGTACCTATGACCACATCGAACGATACGCCTACGCCCGCACCGGCCAAGCTCGCTCTGTCCGACGGAACCGTCGTCTCCGGGGAGGCCATCGGCCAGCGGGGACTTGCCGGTGGCGAGCTATGCTTTAACACGAGCATGACCGGGTACCAGGAAATCATGACGGACCCGTCGTACGTCGGGCAGCTCATGATGATGACGTATCCCCATATCGGGAATTACGCAGCCACGTTCGACCACGACGAGGCGGCCTCACCGATGATTGCCGGCTTCATCGTTCGCGACTTCACCCGGCGACCGTCGAACCCGCAGGCGGATGAGACGCTGGACGCGTACATGCGTCGCCACGAGCTCGTCGGGATCTCGGGGGTCGACACGCGGATGCTCGTCCGCCACATCCGCAACCGCGGAGTGATGAACGCCGTCATCTCCTCCGATGAAATGGACGACGACGTTCTCGTGCAGAAGGCGAAGGACTGGCCGAGCATGAGTGGTCTGGACCTCGCCTCCGAGATCGGCGTCGACGCGCCGATGACGTTTGCCGAGGGCGATGGGCCGACGATCGTCGTGTACGATTACGGCGTTAAGCGCAACATTCTGCGCTCATTCCGCCAGCGCGGCTGCACCGTCCACGTTGTTCCGGGCAGTACGTCCGTCGAAGAGGCCATGGACTATGATCCCGACGGCATCTTTCTGTCGAACGGTCCGGGGGATCCGCGGGCGATGTCCGCGGCCATCGAACGTACGGGTCAGCTGATCGAGACGGGGCGACCGCTCTTCGGAATTTGCCTCGGCCACCAGCTGCTGTCCCTCGCGCAGGGGTTCGACGTCTACAAAATGTTTGTCGGACACCGAGGGGCCAACCACCCGGTCCAGAACCTCGACACCGGCCGGGTGGAGGTGACGACGCAGAATCATGGGTTTGCTGTTGACCCTGAGAGTATCGATTCCTCGAAAGCGCGGATCACGCACGTCAACCTGAACGACGACACCGTGGAGGGGATGCGGTTCAAGACGTTCGCCGGTCTGTCGCTGCAGTATCACCCCGAAGCATCGCCCGGGCCGCACGACAGCCAGTATCTATTCGACACGTTCATGACGATGATCAGTGAAGAGCGCGACGTGGAGATTGCCCCGCCCCCGGAGTCACGAAGCCCCGTCAGCGCCTAACCCCGCCTTCAACCGTCACCGCCTACGCCCGCTCGATCACTGCTCGACCCCATGCCGCCGCTCCAACCGATTGACCGCCGTTCCCCGTCCCGTGCCGGCCGGACTTCGATCCTCCTCTCCCTGCTGGTCGTGGCGCCAGCGCTTGTCTTGCTGCTTTCAGCCTGCGGTGGCTCCAAGCCAGCCGCCGAGGGGCTCGAAATGTACGTCGTGGACTCGGTCGACACGGCCCCGCAGATCATCGGCGGGATGGAACAGGTGTATGCCCTCACGACCTACCCGGAGGATGCACAGGAGGCCAATGCCTTCGGCACCGTGTGGGTGCGCGCTATCGTGACCGTCCGGGGACGAGCGACCCGTATGCGCATCGTGCAGGGCGGTCATCGGTCGCTCGAGCGCGTCGCGCTGGAAGTGGTCCAGCAGCTCGGTTTTGAACCGGCGAGGGTCGACCGAGGCCCGGTTCCCTCGGAGGTCGAGATCCCGGTGACCTTTCCGCCACCCGTCCCGGAGGAGGAGGGAGGGTGAGGGGGTGTGAAGGTGTGAAGGTGTGAAGGTTTGAAGGTGTGAAGGTGTGAATGTGTGAAGGTTTGAATGTACGAATGTTTGAGTTTGATGGTGCTGCATGCGTTGGAGCGCCTGATGTGACGTAGTTCGATGTAGCTGCACGACCCTGTCCCGCCGCCAACCCGTTTTTTTTCCCAGAAACACGACCCATGCCGAAGCGCACCGATATCGAAACCATTCTTCTCATCGGCTCCGGGCCGATCGTCATTGGTCAGGCGTGCGAGTTCGACTATTCCGGCAGCCAGGCGTCTCGCGCGCTGATGGACGAGGGCTACCGGGTGGTGCTCGTCAACTCGAATCCGGCGACCATCATGACGGACCCGATGACCGCCGATAAGGTGTACCTGCAGGAACTCACGCCGGCGTCGATCCGCGAGATCGTGGACCAGGAGGAGCCCGACGCCGTGCTCCCGACGATGGGGGGGCAGACAGCGTTGAATCTGGCACAGGACCTGAAAGACGAGGGCTTCTGGGAGGAGCGGGGGATCGACGTGATCGGCGTCGACATCGAAGCGGTGAAGCGGACGGAGGACCGGCAGGAATTCCGCAACCTGATGGAAGAGATTGGCCTCGACCAGGGGCGGAGCCGAACGGCGAAGAGTTTGCTCGAGGCGAAAGAGATCACGCAGGAATTGGGCGGCGTCCCGATCGTTATCCGTCCGTCGTACACGCTTGGTGGGAGCGGCGGCGGCATTGTCTGGACAGAGGCAGAGTTCGAATCGAAAGTCACGCGCGGGCTGGAGATGAGCCCGGTCCACCAGGTGCTGATCGAGGAATGCCTCTTCGGCTGGAAAGAGTATGAGCTGGAGCTGCTGCGGGACAACAACGACAACGTCATCATCATTGCGTCCATCGAGAACGTCGATCCGATGGGCGTGCACACGGGGGATTCCGTCACCGTCGCGCCGCAGCAGACCCTGACCGACCGGCAGTATCAGCGTATGCGCGACGCCGCGATCCTGGCGATGAACTCGATCGGTACGTTTGCGGGTGGCTGCAACATTCAGTTCGCCGTCGAGCCCGAGACCGGGCGAATGATCGTCATCGAGATCAACCCGCGCGTGTCGCGTTCGTCAGCACTGGCGTCGAAAGCCACGGGATACCCCATTGCTAAGGTGGCGGCGAAGCTGTCGGTCGGGTACACGCTCGACGAACTGCCGAATGAGGTGACCGGCACGACGAGTGCCTGCTTCGAGCCGTCGCTCGACTACGTCGTGACCAAGATTCCGCGCTTTAACTTCGAGAAGTTCGAAGGTGTGGATGAAGAGCTGACGACGCAGATGAAGGCCGTCGGCGAGGTCATGTCGATCGGCCGGACGTTTCCCGAAAGCCTCCAGAAAGCGTGGCAGAGCCTGGAGATCGGGTATGCCGGCCTAGGCGCCGATCGACCCGACGCTGACCGCGATTACGTCCGGGAGCGCCTGCAGAAGCCCCACTGGGATCACCTTCTGCATGTGCGCCACGCGTTCCGCTATGGCGCGAGCGTCGAGGAGGTGCACGACGTCACGAAGATCGATCCCTGGTTCCTCCATCAGATCCAGGACCTTGTGGAGGTCGAGGATGAGATCCGTGCTACGGCGCTCGACGAAATCGACGCCGACCGGATGCGGAACTACAAACGGCACGGCTTTTCCGATGAGCAGATCGCCTATCTCGTCCCCGATGAGGTGGACGATCACGCCGTTCGGGACTACCGGAAGAGCCTGCAGGTCACGCCGACCTTTCAGCTGGTCGATACCTGCGCCGGCGAGTTTCCCGCCGAGACGCCGTACTTCTACTCCAGCTACGAGACATTTAACGAGAGCGAGGTGACGTCGAAAGACAAAGTCCTGATTCTGGGCTCCGGCCCGAATCGGATCGGGCAGGGCATCGAGTTCGACTACTCGTGCGTCCATGGGGTGCACGCCGCTCGCGAGCTCGGCTACGAAGCGCTCATGCTAAACTGCAACCCGGAGACGGTCTCGACCGACTTCGACGTCGCCGACAAGCTCTACTTTGAGCCGGTGTTCTGGGAGCGCGTACTTGATGTAATCGATCACGAGCAGCCCGAAGGCGTGATCCTGCAACTGGGCGGACAGACCGCGCTCAAGCTGGGCGAACGCTTCGTGGAAGAAGGCATCCGGATCTTTGGCACCAGCCAGGACAAGATGGAGCTGGCCGAGGATCGCGGCAAGTTTTCCGAAACGCTGCGGCGGCTCGACATCCCGTTCCCGCCCTACGGTATGGCGAAGAGCGTGAAGGAGGCCGTCAACGTGGCCGATGACATCGGCTACCCCATTCTTATTCGCCCGAGCTATGTTCTCGGCGGTCAGGGGATGCGCATTGCCATCAACCGGGATGAGGTGGCCGAGTACGTCGACAACATTCTGTCCGTCTTCCCCGGCAATCACATCCTGCTGGATCGATTTCTGGAGGATGCGATCGAGGTCGACGTGGATTCCGTGTGTGACGGCGACGAGGTCTGGATCACGGGCATCATGCAGCACATCGAGCCCGCCGGGGTGCACTCCGGGGACTCGACGGCGGTCCTTCCGCCCTACAGCCTGTCGCAGGAGGTGCAAGACACCATCCGCGAATACGTCCGGAAGATCGCCCTGGAGCTCGACGCGGTCGGGTTGTTGAACGTGCAGATGGTGATCAAGGACGAGAAGGTGTTCGTCATCGAAGCCAATCCGCGCGCGTCTCGGACCGTCCCGTTCGTTGCGAAGGCGACCGGCATACCGATTTCCAATATCGCGACGCAGGTCATGCTCGGCGAGAAAATCGCGACCTTCCGCGAGAAGGGCATGCTGGAGTCCAGCCTGGAAGGGTTCGCGATCAAAGAGCCTGTTTTCTCCTGGGACAAATTCCCCGAGGTGCCGAAAGAGCTCGGTCCGGAAATGAAGTCGACCGGCGAAGCGATCGCCTTCGTCGACACCCTCACGGACAAGCACTTCGCCCAACCGTATGAAATGAAAGATCTCTACCTGTCGCGATAGCTTCTTGTTATATCATCCGGCAATCACGGAGCGAAGCGGAGCCCCACCGTCGCACGGCCGTGCGACGGTGGGGGAGCGGCCGTGCGACGGTGGGGAGCCGTGCGACGGTGGGGGCGCGGCCGTGCGACGTGCGACGGTGGAGCGTGGTGAAGTTGTCGTGTGCTTCAGAACGGATCGTTGCAATCGGTCGTGCTTCGTTCGCTTATTTGTACGATGCGAGTTTTATGGCTGAAACGTCCCTCGGCTCATGCCCCGCACCGTTCGTCTTTTCGTTCTTTCGGTCGTCTGTACGCTCGTCCTCTCGGGGTGCGGCGGCGCCGGTCAGGGCGTAGACGAAACGCAGCCGCAGCCGCTTCTGCTTACCCCGACGACCGGGGATGTGTACAATGTGCAGAGCACGCTCGATC
>JAAAOT010000075.1 GCA_009908725.1 Bacteroidota bacterium
GTGCTAAGCAGGTCGACTCGAACCTGGCCTCGACCGCCAACAACAACATCCAGACGTACCGCCGATACATGCCCACGCAGGAAGACATCTTCTACGTGGACGAGTGGGAGGTGGGTCAGAGCATCCGGATCGACTACGGATGCTACTCTTGGATCAACGAGTCCACCACCGTCCGCCAGCCGGTGTAGTGCGGCCAATTCTTACCACACCGGGATAAACCCCGGTTCAACCGGCAGATCCTTCGGGGTCTGCCGGTTTTTTGATGGGTGCAGCAGTTTATCGGCCTGACAAACAGTCCCCCGGCCAGACGACGCCGGGCACACCGGAGGAGGTTGAACGACATGCCGGACAACCGGTCACAGGCCGGCGAGAAAACGAGCGTTCAACGAAAACGCGGACGCAACGCCGGACGCGCGGTCGGCCGCCTTGTATTTTCAGAAGGCGATCCCGTATTTACGGTCTGTACCTTCCAAGCCTCTTCTGCCCGTCAGCCCCACTCCGCACATGGCCTCGATCCAACGCGTCTCCGCACGGCAAATTCTGGACAGCCGCGGCAACCCGACCGTCGAAGTAGACGTCACGACCGATGAAGGCGTCCTCGGTCGCGCCGCCGTACCGAGCGGGGCATCCACCGGGGCCTACGAAGCGGTCGAACTCCGAGACGGTGACGACGCGCGGTACATGGGGAAGGGCGTACTGACCGCCGTCGCTAACGTCAACACAACGATCACGTCTGAAATCGCCGGCATTTCCGTGCTCAATCAGATGGCACTGGATGCACGGCTGGTCGAAATCGACGGAACGGACAACAAGTCTGCCCTCGGCGCCAATGCCACGCTGGGCGTGTCGCTCGCGGCCGCAAAAGCCGCTGCAGCCACCGTCGGCCTTCCGCTCTTCCGCTACCTGGGTGGCGCCGGCGCGCGTACGCTCCCGGTTCCTCTCATGAACATTATCAACGGAGGACGCCACGCCGACAACAGCGTAGACATGCAGGAATTCATGATCGCCCCCGTCGGCGGCGACACGTTCGCCGAGGCCCTCCGGATGGGCGCAGAGGTCTTCCACACGCTGAAGTCCGTCCTCCACGGGCGGAATTACGGCACCGCCGTAGGCGACGAAGGCGGCTTCGCCCCTGATCTCGGGTCCAACGAGGAGGCAGTCGAAGTCATTCTCGAAGCCATCGATGAGGCCGGATACACCGCGGGCGAAGACATCTACATCGCCCTGGACCCGGCCACGGCCGAGATGTACGAAGACGGGCAGTACGTTTTCTGGAAAAGCGACCCGGACAACCCGCGCTCGGCCAAGGACATGGTGGAGTACTGGGCAAACTGGGTCGACCGCTATCCCATCCTGTCCATCGAGGACGCAATGGATGAGGACGACTGGGACGGCTGGCGCCAGCTCACGGATGCGGTGGGCGATCGCGTTCAACTCGTCGGGGACGATCTGTTCGTTACCAACACGACGCGTCTGCAGCGCGGCATCGACGAAGGGTGCGCAAACTCCATCCTGATCAAGCCGAACCAGATTGGAACGCTGACCGAGACGATCGACGCGATCGAGCGCGCGCACCATCACCACTTCACCGCGGTGGTCAGCCACCGCTCCGGCGAGACCGCCGACACGACGATTGCTGATCTCGCCGTCGCACTGGGCACGGGGCAGATCAAGACCGGCTCCGCCAGTCGGAGCGACCGCGTGGCCAAGTATAACCAGCTTCTCCGAATCGAAGAAGAGCTGGGCGGTGCCGCACGGTACCCCGGCCTTGACGCCTTCCACGTGGCCGGTTGATTTGATCGCGCGGCCGCCGGCCCATTCCAGATTTCGGGCTTTTCCCCCCGCAGTTCCTGCACCACCATGGTACGCTCTCTCCCCGTATCGCTGTCGAGCCTTCGCCGCTGGCTCATTGTCGGTGGCGTCGTCTTCCTCGTGCTGTGGATTCTGTTCTTCGATAGCCACAGCCTGCTTCAGCGCTATCGCTGGCATGCCGAGCACGAGCGTCTCACGCAGGAAAACGCCAGGCTCATGCAGGAAACGGAGCGCCTGCGCAAGCAGCTCGAAGAGCCGCTCTCGGATGAGACCGTGGAGCGTATCGCCCGCGAGGAGTACGGCATGATTCGGCCGGGTGAAACCGTCTATCGGATCGAACGCAAGTAGGCGCTGGCATTCTCGACACACCTTCTTTCTCTCCCGCATTACCGCCCGTGCATGAGCGCCTACGCCGTCGGCATCGACCTCGGAGGTACCAACCTCAAAGCCGCTCTCGTCAGCGAAGACGAAGGGGTTGTACAGTCCATCCAGCATCCCACGGAAGCAGCTGAAGGCCCGGATCAGGTCGTGAGCCGCATGATCGAGGCGGCTCGGTCGCTGATGGAGGATGCGCCTGGCGATGTCGGCGGAATCGGCATCGGATCGCCCGGAGCGATCAACTGGGAACGGACGACCGTCAGTCAACCGCCGAACTTTCCGGGATGGGAAAGGGTCAACCTGCGGGAGGCCCTCTCCGAGGTCGCGGGCGATCGGCCGGTTATCGTAGAGAACGATGCCAACGTTGCCGCCCTCGGATCTGCGTTCTACGGGGCCGGGCGGCCGCATGACTCGTTCGTCATGGCCACGCTCGGGACCGGCGTCGGAGGTGCGATCATCTACCAGAACCGCATGTTTCGGGGAAGCACCGGCGCGGCCGGAGAAATCGGTCATATGACGATCGACTACGAGGGCCCTATCGCAAACTCCGGCGTTGCAGGTGCAATCGAAGCCTACGCCGGTCAGAACTTCCTGACGCGCCATGCGCGGTACCGCCTGATCAACCACCCCGATAGCCGCGTCTACGACCTCGCCGGAGAGAATCTGGCTGACCTCACGCCGAAGCTGCTCTTCGAGGCAGCCGAGGACGGTGATCACGCCGCTCAGGAAATCTTCGCCTGGGTCGGCCACAAACTCGGATGCGCGCTCGGATCGGCCGTCAATCTCCTCGACATCCGGGTTATCGTCGTGGGCGGGGGCATCTCTGCCGCGGGGGACTACATCCTTGAGCCTGCACGCGAGTCCTTCCAGCGCTACGTCGCCACGGCCCTCCGCGACGGCCTCTGCATCGAACAGGAGGATCGCGGGAACGAAGTGGGGCTCCTGGGCGCCGCGCAGATGATCTTTTCGGGGGAAGACGCGCACGTCGGAGACTGAACCTCCGATGCCTGCGCACCGGTGCCAGCTGCGCCCCCCGATTGGATGTCGCTCCGCCGCTGACCGTTGATCATGGCGTCCTGAGGCGATGATCCGAATACGAAATGATGCACCACGGGCGTTTCGCCTCTCCACCCTTCATCTCCGCCGACCCGGTTTCCCCCGCTGCATCCGCACTGCTCCTGATGGTTCTCCGCTCACTGCTTGCTGGTCTTGCTGTCGCCGTATGGCTATGCGCGGCACCGGTGACGCACGCTCAAACCGGCGCGCCTGCCGACTCGGTGAGGACGGATACAACGCAGTCGGACACCTCAGAAGCCGATACAACGCGAACCGATACGACGCAGGTAGACGCCGCTCAGCCTGATACGACGGGCGGTCGGGCCGTGAGTGCCGACACGTCCGGTGGTCCGGGCCGCCCGTCCGGCACGCCGCCTTCGGGTACAGATGGTCCCGGACGAACCGGCCAGGGCGGTGGCGTCAATCAGCCGGTCACCCTTACCTCCCGCGACTCGCTCGTCATCACCTTCAACGAGGAGTCCGGCGACATCGGCACGCTGTACGGGGATTCCAAGATCACGTACGAAGATGCCACGCTGCAGGCCCGGGTGGTAGAGATGAACTTCGATCGGGATCAGGTCACGGCCTACGGTCGGCGACAGGCCCGCCCGGACACGGCCGCAGCTCCTCCCTCTCCGCCGGAGACCGTCCGGCGACAGCGCATCGGCAACGTGATCGGGCGACCGGAGCCGCAGCGGGATCGCCCCGACAGTCTCCGCATGGAACCCCCGTCGTTTCAGCGCGGCAACGAACAATCCTTCACGGGGTCGGAGCTGTCGTTCAACCTGGCCACCAATCGAGGACGGGTCGTCAGCGCGCGGACACAGGCGCAGCAGCGGAGTGGTTTCGTGACCGGCCGGACGGTCAAGGTGTACGAGGACAGCACGCTGTTCGTCCAGGACGGCTCGTACACGACGTGCGACTGCGAACCGGATGAAACGCCGTCGTACTCCCTCCGGTCGGACCGAATGAAGGTACGGGGCGAATGGGTCTATACCGGCCCCATCCAGATGTATCTGTTCGAAGTGCCCACACCGCTCTGGCTCCCGTTCGGATTTCTGCCGAATACGCAGGGACGACGGAGCGGCCCCCTCCCGCCCCAGTACGGTCAGGACGAGCGTGGACTCTATCTGCGCGATTGGGGATGGTATTTCGCCATGAACGACTACGTGGACCTGACGCTTCGCGCCGGCATCTGGTCGCAGGGCAGTTTCGAGATTCTGCCTCGTTTTCGGTACGCCAAGCGGTATCGGTACTCCGGGAATCTTCGGCTGGAATACCAGCGGGAACGAATCGGGGAGCCGGAAGACCCAAGCCCCACGCGCCGTCAGGAGGGCCGGCTCGGCTGGTCGCACTCGCAGACCCTCAGCCCGACCGCTTCCCTGAACGGGAACGTGAATCTCGTCACCTCGGGCGACTACCTCCAGGACAACGCGACCAACGTCAACGACGCTGTTCGTCAGACGATCAACTCCACCATTCGCTATCGCAAGCAGTGGCCCGGCGGCGACCGAAGCCTCTCGATTTCAGCCCAGCAGAACCAGCAGCTCTCGACCGGTGCCGCAACCGTCGGGCTGCCATCACTGAATTTCACCCAGGGCCAGTTTAAGCCGTTCCGGGACGAGCAGAATCTCAACGACCCGCAGTGGTACGAGAAGGTGACGCTGCAGTACGACCTATCATTCGAGAACCGGTACTCGTTCACGCCGCGATCGGAGGAGCAACTGCTCGCGGAAGGGGACACAACCGCTGCAGAAGCGGAATGGTACGACGCGCTGTTCAACCCGGATCTCTATCGCCGGGCCACCGGCAACAACGAGCCGCCCCTCGACCCGGAGATGACCCACAGCATCCCCATCAGCGCATCTTACCGGATCTCGCGGTTCAACCTGAATGTGACGCCGAACGCCCGCTATACCTCGAACTGGTACCTCTACACCAAGCGTCTGGAGCGCGTCGAGCGACAAGTGGAAGACGACGATCCGTCCACGCCTGACGTCGACGAATCGCGGATCGACACCGTCAACGCGGCCCGCAATGTCCAGGGCTTTTACAGCGAGCACCGATTCAATACGAGCGTCAACCTGAGCACGGAGGTGTTCGGTATTTTCCCGGTCAAAGCCGGGCCGTTCGAGGGACTTCTTCATCGCATCAGTCCGAGCCTGAGCCTGACGTACACGCCCAACTTCAACGACCCGTTCTGGGGGCAAACGCGCGTTCTTGAGGGGCTGGATGGCGAACCGGTACTTGACCGTAACGGTCGAGAGCAGCTCTACAACATCCGGTCGGGACGCGTCGTCGGCCAGGGGAATCAGCAGTTGTCGCTCGGATTCCGCGCGGGCAACGAGTTCGAGACGAAGCGCGTGCGCGTGGACTCGACGGGGGAACGGGACGAGAACCGCGTCAAGTTTCTCGACATGGACGTGTCGACCTCGTACGACTTCGCTGCGGATAGCCTGAATCTGGCCGACGTACAGGTCAATGCTCGAACGACGATCGCGGACCTGGTGAATGTGCAGTCGAGACTCACTATGAGTCCGTACGAGTTCGTTCGCCTCCCGAACCCCGGGTCTCCGGAGCCGCGGTACGAAGTGGTGAACGAGTACGAAGCCGCCAGTACGCCCTGGAAGCCGCTTCGCTTTACCGACTTAACGCTCAGCATGAGCATGCGGCTGACGCCGGACGGCCTTTCGGGCGGCTCCAACCGAAGCATGGCCCGGAGCCGACCGCAGTCCGGTGCTCGTGCCGGCACGCCGACCGGCCGATCCGGCGATCCGTACGCGGCCTACCGGACGTACACGGGCTATCCACAGTTCGCGACGGACTGGAATCTGGAACTGGACCTGACGTACTCCCTCTCCAAGCCGTTCGTCGATTACGACCGGCGTGCCTCCATGCGGGTCAGCGGCGGATTTGCAGCAACGCCGAAGTGGCGGATCACCGTAGACAGCAGCCTGGACCTCGTCGAGACGAAATTGCGCCAGACCAACTTCAGCGTCAGCCGCGATCTCGGGTGCTGGTCCCTGTCGCTCGGATGGTCGCCCATCGGCCGACGGCAGTACTACAGCTTTCGACTGGCGGTCAACCAGGGCATGCTGTCGAACCTGCTCCGGCTCGACATTCCCCGCGGTGGCGATAGCAACGTCTTCCGCGACATCGGGTCCCGCGTCGGGCAGTCGGCTGCCGGTGCCGCCGGCGGCGGGCCGGGCCGCTTCTAACGATGGGCCCTGCCCGGGACAGGTCCAGCGACCGGGTGGACGGTCCCACAGGTGTACGGTCCCACCCGGCTCCGTGGAGACGCCGCATCCCTTCCCATGCCGCTCCCTTCCTCTTCTTCCGACGGTCTATCGCAAAGAAAAACGCACCGCCCCGGACCGGGACGGTGCGTTTCCTTATTTCGCGGCAGCCAGGCGATCGTGCGGGCTGCGAATGTACGTTTCTACTGAGCGACGCCGATGGCCGACTGGACCTTGTCGGCCGCTTCCTTCAGCAGAACCGCCGACTCGATTTCGATATCGCTCTCGTCGAGCAGTTCCTTGCCTTCCTCTGCGTTCGTACCCTGCAGGCGAACGATCAGCGGAACCGTGATGTCCACGTTCTTCGCCGCCTGGATTACACCCTGAGCGACGCGGTCGCAACGGACGATGCCTCCGAAGATGTTGACGAGAATAGCCTCCACGTTTTCATCCTTGAGGATGATGCGGAAGCCCGCTTCGACCGTCTCCGCGCTCGCCGATCCACCGACATCCAGGAAGTTGGCCGGCTCGCCGCCCGCCAGCTTGATGATGTCCATTGTCGCCATCGCCAGACCCGCTCCGTTGACCATGCACCCGACGTTTCCGTCGAGCTTGATGTAGCTAAGGCCGTACTCGCCGGCCTCTACCTCCGTCGGGTCCTCTTCGTGGATGTCACGCATCTCCGCAATGTCGTCGTGGCGGAAAAGCGCG